>NZ_JBEYWC010000027.1:0-98453 GCF_040704505.1 Streptomyces sp. NPDC047002 | reverse complement strand
CGCTCTGGAAGCGCACCTACACCGCCACGGGCGGCGGCGCCTGGAGCGACTGGTCAGCAGCAGGGCCGCGCTCGCGTCAGCCGCGCCCCATCGCCCGGTCGAGGGCGATCTCGATGACCACCCGGTCGGGGTTGGGCGCGGGCGTGCGGCCGTAGCGCTCTGCGTACCGCGCGACCGCGTCGGCGACCACCTCGGGCTCGGTGCGGATCCTGGCCCGCCCCTCCAGCGTCGCCCAGCGCCCCTTCATCACCTGGCACACCGCGACCCGCGCGCCCCGGCCGTCCTCGGCCGCCGCCAGGACGTTCGCCACCTTCCTGCTGTGTTTGTTGGTGATCACCCGCGCCACCCCGGCGCCGGGGTCGTACGTGACGCCCACGGGCACCAGGTGCGGCGAGCCGTCGGGGCGCCGCGTGGCGAGCGTGCAGAGGTGGTACTCGCGCCAGAACGCCAGGAACTCCGGGTCCGGGTCGCGTACGTCGATGGTCATGGCACGAGGGTACGGCCGGATCCGTGCCCCGCCCGGCTCCCGTTTTCGAGTTGAGTGGAATAGACTCAACTTTGTGCACGTTGTTGGAGTCAGGATGGAGAGGGACAGGAGGAGAGGACGCACGTGGACGCCGAGCTGACCAACAGGAGCCGGGAAGCGATCAGTGCAGCGAGCGATCGCGCCGTGGAGGCGGGGAACCCGGATCTGACCCCCGCGCATCTCCTGCTCGCGCTGCTCGCAGGGCAGGACAACGAGAACGTCACCGATCTGCTGTCGGCCGTCGAGGCCGACATGGCGGGCGTGCGGTCGGGGGCCGAGCAGCTGCTCGCGGGACTGCCGAGCGTCGCCGGGTCCACCGTCGCGCCGCCGCAGGCCAACCGCGACCTGCTCGCCGTCATCGCCGACGCCACGCGGCGCGCCCGCGAGCTCGGTGACGAGTACGTGTCGACCGAGCACCTGCTCATCGGCATCGCGGCCAAGGGCGGCCAGGCGGGCGAGGTGCTCGCGGGGCAGGGGGCCACCGCGAAGCGGCTCGCCGACGCATTCGAGAAGGCCAGGGGAGGACGCCGGGTGACCACACCCGACCCGGAGGGGAACTACAAGGCGCTGGAGAAGTTCGGCACGGACTTCACCGCCGCCGCGCGCGAGGGCAGGCTCGACCCGGTCATCGGGCGGGACCACGAGATCCGGCGCGTCGTGCAGGTGCTCTCGCGCCGCACCAAGAACAACCCGGTGCTCATCGGCGAGCCCGGCGTCGGCAAGACCGCCGTCGTGGAGGGCCTCGCCCAGCGCATCGACAAGGGCGACGTGCCCGAGTCGCTGAAGAACAAGCGGCTGATCTCGCTCGACCTCGGCGCGATGGTCGCGGGCGCGAAGTACCGCGGCGAGTTCGAGGAGCGCCTGAAGACCGTCCTGTCCGAGATCAAGGAGAGCGACGGCCAGATCATCACCTTCATCGACGAGCTGCACACCGTCGTCGGCGCGGGCGCGGGCGGCGACTCCGCCATGGACGCGGGCAACATGCTCAAGCCGATGCTGGCCCGCGGCGAGCTGCGGATGGTCGGCGCCACCACCCTCGACGAGTACCGCGAGCACATCGAGAAGGACGCCGCGCTCGAACGCCGCTTCCAGCAGGTGCTGGTCGCCGAGCCGTCCGTCGAGGACAGCATCGCCATCCTGCGCGGGCTCAAGGGGCGCTACGAGGCGCACCACAAGGTGCAGATCGCGGACGCCGCGCTGGTGGCCGCCGCGACCCTGTCCGACCGCTACATCACCTCGCGCTTCCTGCCCGACAAGGCCATCGACCTGGTCGACGAGGCCGCGTCGAGGCTGCGCATGGAGATCGACTCCTCGCCCGTCGAGATCGACGAGCTCCAGCGCGTCGTGGACCGGCTCTCCATGGAGGAGCTTGCGCTGAAGAACGAGTCGGACCCCGGCTCGGTGCAGCGCCTCGACAAGCTCCGCCGCGACCTGGAGAACCGCAAGGAGGAGCTGCGCGCCCTGACCGCGCGGTGGGAGAAGGAGAAGAAGGGCCTCAACCGCGTCGGTGAGCTCAAGGAGCGCATCGACGAGCTGCACGGCCAGGCCGAGCGCGCCCAGCGCGACGGCGACTTCGACACCGCCTCCAAGCTGCTGTACGGGGAGATCCCCGCGGTCGAGCGTGAGCTCGCCGAGGCGTCGGCCGAGGAGGAGCAGGAGGCCGACGAGCGCCGCGACACCATGGTCAAGGACGAGGTGGGCCCCGACGACATCGCCGACGTGGTCGCCTCCTGGACCGGCATCCCCGCAGGCCGCCTGCTGGAGGGCGAGACGCAGAAGCTGCTGCGCATGGAGGACGAGCTCGGCAAGCGGCTGATCGGGCAGGGCGAGGCCGTACGGGCCGTCTCCGACGCCGTGCGGCGCACCCGCGCGGGGATCGCGGACCCTGACCGGCCGACCGGCTCCTTCCTCTTCCTCGGCCCGACCGGCGTCGGCAAGACCGAACTGGCGCGGGCGCTCGCCGACTTCCTCTTCGACGACGAGCGCGCCATGGTCCGCATCGACATGAGCGAGTACGGCGAGAAGCACTCCGTCGCCCGCCTCGTCGGCGCGCCCCCCGGCTATGTCGGCTACGAGGAGGGCGGCCAGCTCACGGAGGCCGTGCGGCGGCGCCCGTACGCGGTGGTCCTGCTGGACGAGGTGGAGAAGGCGCACCCCGAGGTGTTCGACGTCCTGCTCCAGGTGCTGGACGACGGGCGGCTCACCGACGGCCAGGGCCGCACGGTGGACTTCCGCAACACGATCCTGGTGCTCACGTCGAACCTCGGCAGCCAGTACCTGGTGGAGACCGGCACGTCGGAGGAGGAGCGGCGCGAGCAGGTGCTCGCGGTCGTGCGGTCCTCCTTCAAGCCGGAGTTCCTCAACCGGCTTGACGACATGGTGGTCTTCTCCGCGCTGACCCGCGACGAGCTGGCGCGCATCGCCCGGCTCCAGGTGGACAGGCTCGGCAGGCGGCTCGCCGAGCGGCGGCTCACGCTGGACGTCACGCCCGCGGCCCTGGAGTGGCTGGCGGACGAGGGCAACGACCCGGCGTACGGGGCGCGTCCGCTGCGCAGGCTGGTGCAGACCGCGATCGGCGACCGGCTCGCGAAGGAGATCCTCTCCGGCGAGGTCGTGGACGGGGACACCGTACGGGTGGACCGCTTCGGCGACGACCTGATCGTCGGCCGGGCGGACGGCACGGACGGCACGGACGGCGCGTCCGGCGCCGGGGGCGCCGGGTCCGGGGGAGACGAGGGGGCCGCGGCGGGGGAGCGCACCGCGAAGACGCTCTGACCCCCGCGGCGCCCGCGCACAGGCGGCCCGCCACCCGGCTCTCCCGGGCGGCGGGCCGCCGCCGTGCCCGCCGCGCCCGCCGGCAGCGGGCGCCGGGGCCGCGGCCGTGTAGGCGGGCGTGTGCCGGGCAGGCGAGAGGGCCGGGGACCGCGGTGTCCCCGGGCGGCGCGGGCCGCCTGCCCGGCTTGCCATCGCCCCGCCGTGATGAGGGAGGATGGCGGGAACCGTACGAAGGGATAAACACGGTGACCATCGATCCGTCCGCGATTCCCAACTTCGGGGGGCGCCCCGAGCCGGAGCCGGCTTCTGGAGCGGCGGCTCCCGTCGTCGTCCCCGACCAGGACCTGGTCAAGCAGCTCCTCGACCAGATGGAGCTGAAGTACGTCGTCGACGACGAGGGCGACCTCGCCGCGCCGTGGGAGGAATTCCGCACGTACTTCATGTTCCGCGGCGACGAGGAGCAGCAGGTCTTCTCCGTCCGCACGTTCTACGACCGGCCGCACGGCGTCGACGACAAGGTGCGCATCCTTGAGCTGATCGACGACTGGAACCGCCGCACCCTGTGGCCGAAGGTCTACAGCCACGTCCACGAGGAGGACGACGGCCCGCCGACCGTCCGCCTCATCGGCGAGGCGCAGATGCTGATCGGCACCGGAGTGGGCCTCGACCACTTCGTCTCGTCGACGGTGAGCTGGGTGCGCGCGTCGATCGAGTTCGACAAGTGGCTGGTGGAGCAGCTGGGCCTGGAGCCCGGCGACGAGAAGCCCGAGGACGCGTAGCGGCTCCCGGCCGCGGCGCGAAGCCGCCGGCCCCCTGCACCGGTGCACGGTGCAGGGGGCCGGCGGCTTTCCCGTCTCCCCGCGCGGACCGCGTGCCGGGGCCGTGGGGGCGCGTGACGACAGGTCCTAGGGTGGCCGGGAGCGCGGGGAGGGGCCCCGCCGCAGGGAGCGGGAGAGGTCTCGATGGACACGGTGGGCGGTACGGCCCCGCGGTCGGCGGCGCGGGTGCGGGGGATGGCGACCTCGGTCTTCACGGAGATGACGGAGCTGGCGCGCGCCACCGGCGCGGTCAACCTCGGCCAGGGCGTGCCGGAGCTCGCGAGCCCGCCCGCGCTGCTGCGGGACGTCGCCGACGCCGTGCTCGCCGGGCAGAACCAGTACCCGCCGGCCGCGGGCCTGCCGGCGCTGCGCGAGGCCGTCGCCGCGCACCAGCGGCGCCTGTACGGGCTCGTCTACGACCCGGCGGCCGAGGTCCTCGTGACCACGGGCGCGACCGAGGCGCTGGCCGCCGCGCTGCTCGCGCTGTGCGACCCGGGCGACGAGGTCGTCGCCTTCGACCCCTGCTACGACGCGTACGCCGCCGACGCGCGCCTCGCGGGCGCCACCCTCGTCGGGGTGCCCCTCGCCACGGACGGCGACGGCTTCGCGCTGGACGCGGACGCGCTGCGCGCCGCCGTGACGCCCAGGACCCGCGTACTGCTCCTCAACTCCCCGCACAACCCGACGGGCAAGGTCTTCACCCGCGCCGAACTCGCCGCCGTCGCCGAGGTGTCGGCGGAGCACGGCCTGACCGTCGTCACCGACGAGGTGTACGAGCACCTCGTCTACGCCGGCGAGCCGCACCTGCCCGTCGCCGCGCTGCCCGGCATGCGGGAGCGCACCCTTGTGGTGTCCAGCGCGGGAAAGACCTTCAACACGACCGGCTGGAAGGTCGGTTGGGTGTGCGGGCCCGCGCCTCTCGTCGCCGCGGTGAACGCGGCCAAGCAGTTCCTCACGTACGCCTCGGGCACGCCCTACCAGGCGGCGCTGGCCCGCGCGCTCGACGGGGTGGCGGAGTGGGCGGCCGGTCTGCGCGCCGAACTGCGCGCGAACCGCGATGTGTTGACGGAGGGCCTGCGCGCTGCGGGCCTGCGGCCCTTCCGCGCGGACGCGGGCTACTTCGTCCAGGCCGACGTGCGCCCCGCCGGCTACCAGGACGGCACCGCCTTCTGCCGCGACCTGCCGGGGCGCGTGGGCGTCGTCGCGATCCCCACCGCCGCGTTCAGGACCGCGCCAGGCCCCGACTGGCTGGTCCGCTTCTCGTTCTGCAAGCGCCCCGAGGTCCTCGCGGACGCGGTGGCCCGCCTCGCCGGGCTCGCGGGCTGAGGGCGGGCGGGGCGGTGGGGGATGTCGGGGAATCCCGGGTGTTCCTCGACAGTTCCGCAACACGGCTTTGGGACGCGCACGGCTGGGGAGACGACAGACCAGGACACCTACGGGGGAAGGCTGGTGATGTGCTGTGTGGATCATCGCGGTAATCGTCGTGCTGGTGCTGCTCGTGGCCTTCGGGGCGCGGCGGGGAGCGCGGCGGGGGAAGCGGCGGCCCGGCGGGTCGGCCGCTGAGGGCAGCTGGTGGGCCGGGGGCGGCGCCGCCGCGGCGGACCCGCGGCACGGCGGCGGCCACCACGGCGGCGGCGGCCACCACGGCGGCGGCGGCCACCATGGCGGCGGCCACCACGGCGGCCACTCGTGCGGTGGCGGCGGGCACGGCGGCCACTCGTGCGGCGGCGGGAGCTCCTGCGGCGGCGGCAGTTCCTGCGGCGGCGGTGGCAGTTCCTGCGGCGGCAACTGACACCACACCACCCGCGCCCCGCAGCGCCCCTCCCGGCCGCAGCTCCGGCCGCGGGCGCGGGACTCCGGCCGGTCCCGGTCCTCGGCACGGGTGCGTCGGCGGGCGGGGTGCGGGTGTGCGGGTGGGGACCGGTGGTGTGATCTGAACACCTGAACACCTCCGCCCCCGAGGGGATGGAAACCCTGCCAAGTTGGGTAAAACCGCTGTGGGTGCAGCGGACTTCGTGATTCGCTGAGCGTGTCTTCGACAGCCCTCGGGCTCCCGGGACCTTCCCGCGGAGACGAGGAGGCGGCCCTTCGCCGCCGTCCCTCAACCTCTTCCTCGACCGGGGACGACCCCGGTCTCCCGGGGCTGCCCCCGGCCCATCCGTCACGTGTGTCTGCGGAGCCGTTCCATGCTCACCACCCTCCATACCGCCTACACCGACACCCGCGCCGCCGACCTGGCCTGGGCGCTGGGGCGCGGGCCGCTTCCGGCCCTCGCCACGCTCGACCTCGACCTCGCGGGCGCGAGACTCCAGCTGCGGCTGCTCGGCGCCTCCCACCAGGTGATCCTCGAAGAGGACGGGGGTGCGTGCTCGGAGACCGTGGCGTGCCTCCCCGGCCGCACCACCCCGCTGCCGCTCGGCGTCTCCGAGCGCGTCGGCAGCTGGGAGTACGAGTTCGCCGCGCGCGTCGAGCACCTGTCGCAGGGCCGGTTCGCCGGGCGCGCGCAGGAGTTGCTCGCGCTGGTCGCCGACCATCCGAACGGGCTCGCGGGGACCTTCCCCGGCTCGCCGTACGCGTTCACCGCGCTGCTCGCCCACCGCGACGAGGGCGCGGTGCGCTGGCGCACCTGGCACGCGTACCCGCAGGAGGGGCAGCTCGTCGTGACCCGCACCCGGGTCGGGGTGCGGGTGCCCGCCGCCGTGGCGTGAGACGGATTTTCCCGACCGTGGACGTGTAAGCCGGGAGATGCACCCTTGTGGGTGACGGTGAGCACGTGGTTTGTGACGTAGCGTGACCGCATGATCGACCAGTACGCCACGGCGCAGCGCGGCCCGACGCCGACCGGGCCGACCCCGCCCTGCCGCGGTTCCCGGCTGCCGGTGCGCGCCGACGCGGTCAGGTTCCTGGTGCTGGTCGTGGTGTTCGTCTGTGCGGCCTGCGGGCTGGTGTACGAGCTCGAACTGGTCGCGCTCGGCTCGTATCTCATCGGGGACTCGGTCACCCAGGCGTCCGTGGTGCTCTCGGTGATGGTGTTCGCCATGGGCATCGGCTCGCTCCTCGCGAAGCGGATGCGGACGCGGGCCGCCGTCGGGTTCGGCCTGGTGGAGTCGGCACTCGCGCTGGTCGGCGGAATGTCGGCGCTCGCGCTGTACGCGAGCTTCGCGTGGCTCGGCGAGTCGCGCGGCGCGATCGTCGCCTTCTCGCTGGCGATCGGGGTGCTGACGGGCGCGGAGATCCCGCTGCTGATGACGCTGATCCAGCGGGTGTCGCGGCAGGACGCGGGCGCCGCCGTCGCCGACCTGTTCGCCGCGGACTACGTGGGCGCCCTCGTCGGCGGCCTCGCCTTCCCCTTCCTGCTGCTGCCGTGGCTCGGGCAGCTGACCGCGGCGATGGTGACCGGCGGGGTGAACGTGGTGGCGGGCGGTGCGCTGGTGCTGTGGCTGTTCGGCCGCGACCTGTCGCCCCGGGCGCGCTGGCTGCTGCTCACGGCGAACGTCGCGGTCCTCGCTGTCCTCGCCGCGGCCGCGGCGACGGTCGGCGACTTCGAGCGTGCCGCGCGCTCGGCGGTGTACGGGCCGGGGGTGCGGGTCGCCGTGCACACGAGCGCCCAGGAGATCGTGCTGACCGGCGGCGCGCACGGACCGCTCGACCTGTACCTGGACGGCAGGCTCCGGGTCAGCGGCCGGGACGAGTACCGCTACGACGAGGGCCTCGTCCACCCGGCGATGGCGGGCCCGCACGCCCGCGTGCTGATCCTCGGCGGCGGGGACGGGCTCGCGGCGCGCGAGGCGCTCAAGTACCGGGACGTCGCGTCCGTGACGGTGGTGGACATCGACGGGGAGGTCGAGCGCCTGGCCCGCAGGGACCCTGCGCTCAGCGCGCTCAACGCGCACGCGTACCGCGACCCGCGGCTGCACGCGGTGGTCGGCGACGCGTTCACCTGGCTGCGGCACGCGGTGCGCACCGGCGGCGACGGCCGGTTCGACGTGATCGTCTCCGACCTGCCGAACCCGGGCATCACGTCGAGCTCGAAGCTGTACTCGCAGGAGTTCTACGGCCTCGCGGCCCGCGCCCTCGCGCCCGGCGGGCGGCTCGCGCTGCACGGCGGGTCCCCGGGGGCCGACCCGCGCGCCTTCTGGACGGTGGACGCGACGGTGCGCGCCGCCGGGTTCCGTACGGCGCCCTACCGGGTGCCGGGCCCCGCAGGCGGCTTCGCCGGCGGGCCCGACAGGACGAAGCGCGCCGGCGGGGGCGCCGCGCGGCAGGACTGGGGGTTCCTGCTGGCCGCGCGCGGCGGCGCCGCGCCGGTGCCCCGTCTCGCGGCCGACGCGCCGAGGCTGCGGTCGCTCGATCCCGCGGCCCTGCGCGCCGACGCCCTGGCCGCGGTGCGTGCCAGGCCGCGGTGGGCGGCCGACCTGCCGCCCTCGACTCTCGTTCACCCGAGATACGGCGAGTGAGCGCCGTGGGGGCGGTGCTTAAGTAGGCTCGGTCCCATGGACCACGAGGTGTTCGTTCCGGTTACGGCGGAGGCACTGCGGCGCACGCTGCGTGACCCGGCGCGGGTCGCCCGGTGCGTCCCCGCGTTCCAGCAGGACGCGGAGGACGGGCAGGGGGCGATCACCGGCCGTCTGAAGGTCAGGGCGGGCGGCCACACGATCACCTACCGGGGCGCGCTCGACGTGACCGAGGAGGACGACGGCGTCTTCACGGTCAGGGCGGAGGGCGAGGAGGTGCGCGGCACGGGCTCGGTCTCCATCACGCTCGACGTGCGGCTCGCGCCCGCGGTCTCGGTGTCGGCGCCGCCGCCGGGCGGCGCGGGACCCGCCGCCACCAACGGCACCGACCTGGGCTTCACGGGCGTCTCGCGCGCCGAGGGCCGGCTCGCCGACCTGCCGCCCGAGACGGCGACGCAGGCCGCGCGGCGGCTGCTGGATCGGTTCGCCGCCCGGCTCGCCGACGAGAGCGGCCCGCGCAAGGACGCCACCCCCGGCGCCCCGGACAGCGCGGACGAGGCGGCGCGGCCGCTGCCGCCGAAGGGCACGTCCCCCTCGGCGCCCGGCTCGTCGGCGCCGTCGTCGCCCGATGTGCCGCTCGCGGGCGACACGGTCGCGGGGGACGGCGACTTCCACATCCCCGAGGGCTTCGACGACCTCGACGACGCCGCCTACGACGCGGGCGGCTCCGGCCCCGAAGCCCTGGGCGAGGACGGTACCGCCGCCGAGGACGACGAAGGCCCGCCCGCCGAGGCCGCGCACGCCCGCAGGACCATGATCGGCCGCAGCGCAGAGGAGGTCGACCACGCGCCGCCCCGCGGCCGCTACGCGCCCATCCCGCTGCCGGAGGCCGCGACCGCCGTGGGCTCCCTGCGCTGGGTCGCCCCCGCGGCCGCGCTCGCGCTCGCCTCCGCCGTGGTCGTCACCCGGGCGCTGCGCCGGCGGCGCTGACGGGCGAACTACGCTGCTCGCGTGAGTGATCTGAAACTTGCCGCGGGCGACGTCAGCGTCGGGATCGCGGCCGACAACGGCGCCAGGGTCAGCAGCCTCGTCATCGGCGGCACCGAGCTGCTGCGCCAGGGGCAGCGGTACGGGTGCTTCCCGATGGTCCCGTGGTGCGGCCGCATCGCGCAGGGCCGCTTCCGCAACGGCGAGACGCGGCACCAGATGCCGCTGAACTCCCCGCCGCACGCCATCCACGGCACCGGCCGCGACACCGCCTGGCGGGTGCGGCACGCCGACGCCACCTCGGCGGTGCTCACCTACGAGCTGGGCGAGCCCTGGCCGTACGCGGGGCTCGTCACGCAGACCTTCCGGCTCACGGAGGGCTCGTTCGAGCTGACGCTCGGCGTGGAGACCCGCGCGGAGTCGTTCCCCGCGCAGGTCGGCTGGCACCCGTGGTTCCACAGGAACCTCGGCGGCGAGGACGCGGCCCTGGCGTTCGCGCCCGCCTTCCAGCTGGAGCGCGGCGACGACCACCTGCCGACCGGCCGCCGCATCGACCCGCTGCCCGGGCCCTGGGACGACTGCTTCGGCATGCCGGACGGCGTCGAGGCCACCCTGACCTGGCCCGGACAGCTCGCGCTGACCGTGTCGAGCCCGGCCCGCTGGGTCGTCGTCTACGACGAGCAGGCCGAGGCCGTCTGCGTGGAGGCCCAGTCGGGGCCGCCGGACGGGCTCAACACGGACCCCGAGCTCGTCACCAGGCTGGAGCCGCTGGAACTCGCCGCAACCTGGTCCTGGGAGCGCCTCTAAGCTCGGGGCATGACCTCTACGAACGACGCCAAGGGCGAGCTGCTGCAGTCGATCAAGGACCTCGCCGTGGTGCACGGCAAGGTGACGCTCTCCTCGGGCATCGAGGCCGACTGGTACATCGACATGCGGCGCGTCACCCTCGACGGGCACGCGGCGCCGCTCGTCGGACAGGTGATGCTCGACGCCACGGCGGGGCTCGACTACGACTGCGTCGGCGGGCTCACCCTGGGCGCCGACCCCGTCGCCACGTCGATGCTGCACGCCGCCGCCGCGCGCGGGCGGCGCCTCGACGCGTACGTCGTGCGCAAGGAGCAGAAGCAGCACGGCATGAAGCGCCGGATCGAGGGGACCGACGTGCGGGGGCGGCGCTGCCTCGTGGTCGAGGACACCTCCACCACCGGCGGCTCGCCGCTGACCGCGGTGGAGGCGGTGCGCGCCGCGGGCGGCGAGGTCGTCGCCGTCGCGGTGATCGTGGACCGGGGCGCGGCGGGCGCGGTCGCGGACGCCGGCCTGCCGTACGTGGCCGCCTGCACCGCCGCCGACCTCGGTCTCGTCTGAGTCTGGAAAGATACGGGGTGACGATGACGTCGCCCCCAGGTCAGGGACACGCACGTACCTCAACCGCACATCACATAGGAGCGGCACCATGCCCATCGCAACCCCCGAGATCTACGCCGAGATGCTCGACCGGGCGAAGGCAGGCAAGTTCGCCTATCCGGCCATCAATGTGACGTCGTCCCAGACCCTGCACGCCGCGCTGCGCGGTTTCGCCGAGGCGGAGAGCGACGGCATCATCCAGATGTCGACGGGCGGCGCCGAGTTCCTGGGCGGCCAGTACAAGAAGGACATGGTCACGGGCGCGGTGGCGCTGGCCGAGTTCGCGCACGTCGTCGCCGAGAAGTACGGCATCACGGTGGCGCTGCACACCGACCACTGCCCCAAGGACAAGCTGGACGGCTATGTCCGCCCGCTGCTCGACGTCTCCGCCGAGCGCGTGAAGGCCGGCCGCAACCCGCTGTTCCAGTCCCACATGTGGGACGGCTCGGCGGAGACGCTCGCCGACAACCTCGCCATCGGCGAGGAGCTGCTCGCCAAGGCCGCCGCCGCCAGGATCGTCCTGGAGGTCGAGATCACCCCGACCGGCGGCGAGGAGGACGGCGTCAGCCACGAGATCAACGACAAGCTGTACACGACCGTCGACGACGCGCTGCGCACCGCGGAGGCGCTCGGCCTCGGCGAGAAGGGCCGCTACCTGCTGGCCGCGTCGTTCGGCAACGTCCACGGTGTGTACAAGCCGGGCAATGTGGTGCTGCGCCCCGAGCTGCTGAAGCAGCTCCAGGAGGGCGTCGCGGAGAAGTACGGGAAGCCGGCGGGCAGCCAGCCCTTCGACTTCGTCTTCCACGGCGGCTCCGGCTCCTCCGAGGAGGAGATCGCCACCGCGCTGCAGAACGGCGTCGTGAAGATGAACCTCGACACGGACACGCAGTACGCCTTCACCCGCCCCGTCGCCGACCACATGTTCAAGAACTACGACGGCGTGCTGAAGGTCGACGGCGAGGTCGGCTCGAAGAAGACGTACGACCCCCGCACCTGGGGCAAGGTCGCCGAGGCCGGCATGGCCGCGCGCGTGACGCAGGCGTGCGAGTCGCTGCGGTCGGCGGGGACCCGCATCAAGTAGCGGGCGCCCGCCCGCGGGCCCGGTCCCCGCACGCGGGGGCCGGGCCCGCGGCGTACAGGGCCGGGTCCCCGTGACCGCCGCCCTCGACGCGTACGCCGCCCCGCGGCGCGCGGAAGCGGCCGTACGGAACCGGCCGACTCGGGATCCGTCGCGTCGACCGGGTCGCCAGGGGCGGCCCCTGCGGGGATGATCCGGGGTATGGACATCCGCCTGTCCTCGGCCAAGGGCCGCTGGGTCATCCTCACCACGGTGCTCGGCTCCAGCATGGCCCTGCTCGACTCGACCGTCGTCAACGTCGCCCTGCCGCACATCGGCGACGACCTGGACGCGCAGCTCGGCGCGCTCCAGTGGATCGTCAACGCCTACACGGTGACGCTCGCGGGCCTGATCCTGCTCGGCGGCTCGCTCGGGGACCGCTACGGGCGGCGCAACGTCTTCGTGCTCGGCGTCGTCTGGTTCGCGCTCGGCTCGCTGCTGTGCGGGCTCGCGCCCGACGCGGCGGTCCTGATCACCGCCCGCGCCCTCCAGGGCGTCGGCGGCGCGCTGCTGACCCCCGGGTCGCTCGCCCTGATCCAGGCGAGCTTCCACCCGGACGACCGCTCGCGCGCGGTCGGCATCTGGTCGGGGCTCGGCGGCGTCGGCGCGGCCGTGGGCCCCTTCGTCGGCGGCTGGCTGGTCGACGGGCCCGGCTGGCGCTGGGTCTTCCTGATCAACCTGCCGCTGGCCGCGCTGTGCGTGCCGGTCGCGCTCCGGCACGTACCGGAGTCGCGGGACCCGCAGCACCACGGGCGGTTCGACGTGGCGGGCGGGGTGCTCGGCGCCGCCGCGCTCGCGCTGGTGACGTACGCGCTGATCGGCGCCGCCTGGTGGGCGGGCGCCGCCGGCGTGCTGGTGGGCGCGGCCTTCGTATGGGTCGAGCGGCGGCGGTCCGACCCGATGCTGCCGCTGACGGTCTTCTCCTCGCGCCAGTTCACCACCGTGAATTTGGTGACGCTGTGCGTCTACGCGGCCTTCGGCGGCTTCTTCTTCCTCGCCACGCTCCAGCTCCAGGTCGTGGCGGGCTACTCGGCGCTCGCCGCCGGCACGGCGCTGCTGCCCACGACGGTGCTGATGCTGCTGTTCTCCGCGCGCTCAGGGCAGCTCGCCGACCGGATCGGACCACGCATCCCGCTGACCGTGGGGCCGCTGCTGTGCGCCGCCGGCATGCTGCTGATGACCCGGGTGGGCGCGCACGCCTCCTACCCGGTGGACGTGCTGCCCGCGCTGATCGTGCAGGGCGCGGGGATGGTCACGCTGGTCGCGCCGCTCACCTCGACCGTGCTGGCGTCCGTCGACACCGGCAAGGCGGGTCTCGCGAGCGGCGTGAACAACGCGGCGGCGCGGGCGGCCGGCCTGATCGCGGTGGCGGCGCTGCCGCTGCTCGCCGGCATGGGCCCCGAGGTCTACCGGTCGCCGCCCGCGTTCAAGCACGCCTTCGACAGGGCGATGCCGATGTGCGCGGCGGTGCTGCTGGTGGGCGCGGTGCTCGCGTTCCTCACGGTGCGCAGGGCGGCGCCCGCGGCGGTGGCGGGGGAGCCCGCCGCGGTGCCGGAGTGCCGGGTCAACTGCGGGGTGGTGGCGCCGCCGCTCGAACCGGTGCGTGAGCAGGCGGACCGGGCGGCCGGGGCGGCGCAGGACGGGCCTTCGGGTGCGGCCTCCGCGGGGCCTGCGGGAGCGCCCTCGGGGGAGCCTCCGCGAGGAGGGGACACGCCCCCGCCGGCGCCGCCGCCGCAAGGCAGACTGTAGGTATGTCGATCCACGAGAACCTGCTCGGGGGACCTCCCCCCACCCATCTGCCCGACAGCCCTGAGCCGCGCGAACTGCTCGCCGGGGGCGCGTCCCCCGCCGACGTCGCGGCGAAGTACCCGACGTCGTCCCTCGCCTGGGCGCTGCTCGCCGACGACGCGTGGACGGGCGGCCGCGTCGTCGAGTCGTACGCGTACGCGCGCACCGGCTACCACCGGGGGCTCGACTCGCTGCGCCGCGCGGGCTGGAAGGGACACGGCCCGGTGCCGTGGGAGCACGAGCCGAACCGCGGCTTCCTGCGCGCGCTGCACGCGCTGGCGCGGGCGGCGCAGGAGATCGGCGAGCAGGACGAGTACGAGCGCTGCTCGGCGTTCCTGCGGGACTCGTCGCCGACCGCCGCGGACACGCTGGGCTGAGCGGGCCGCACGGCCCGGCGCGGGCCGCGGGCGGCCGCACGGGGGAGGCCCGCCGTGCCGGGCGGGCCGTCCTGCGGGCCCCGGAGGCCCGGATTATCATGCGCGGTGGGGACCGGGGCTCCGCACCCGCGCGGTTGCGGAGCGGAGCGGACCGCTACCCGGGATGCCAACGGAGACAGTGATGTCCGACGACCCCGAGACCCCGCACCTCGACTTCGCGGGGACCACCCCGTACGAGGACTACGTCAAGGCCGACCTCCTCACCCACGCCCAGCAGCTGCGGTCCGACGACCCGGGCGAGATGGTCTTCCTCGTCACCACGCAGGTCATGGAGCTGTGGTTCACCGTGATCGTGCACGAGTGGGAGACCGCGTCCCGCGCGCTCGACGAGGACAGGCTGCCCGGCGCGCTCGACGCGCTGGAGCGCTCCGCGCACGAGCTCGCGGCGCTGAACGCGTCGTGGCGGCCGATCGCGCGCCTCACCCCCGCCCAGTTCAACGCCTACCGCGGCGCGCTCGGCGAGGGCTCCGGCTTCCAGTCGGCGATGTACCGGCGCCTGGAGTTCCTGCTCGGTGAGAAGTCCGCCTCGATGCTGGTGCCCCACAGGGGCGCGCCGCGCGTCCACGCCGAGCTGGAGAAGGCGCTCGCGCAGCCGAGCCTGTACGACGTGGTGCTGCGGCTGCTCGCCCGGCGCGGCCTGCCGGTGCCCGCCGAGGTGCTGGCGCGCGACCTGACCCGCAGGTACGAGCCGTCCGACGGCGTCGAGCGCGCCTGGACCGCCGTCTACGCCGACCCCGGCGCCCACCGGGACCTGGCGCGGCTCGGCGAGGCGCTCACCGACGTGGCCGAGCTGGTCGGCCGCTGGCGCACCGACCATCTCGTCGCCACCCGCCGCGCCATGGGCTCCAAGCCGGGCACCGGCGGCTCCGCCGGGGTCGCCTGGCTGGAGAAGCGCTCGGCCGCCGTCGTCTTCCCCGAACTGTGGAGTGCCCGTGGACGCGTCTGACTCCCCCGCCCGCGCGGCCGCCGCGGAACCGTCCCGCGCCCCCGGGGCGGTCCTTCCGCTCGCCGGGCGCGCGGCCGGGCTCGACGCGGCCGACCGCCTCGCGCCCGTGCGCGACCTGTTCGCGCTGGACGAGCGGGTGGTCTACCTCGACGGGAACTCGCTCGGCGCGCTGCCCGCCCATGTGCCGGAGCGCATGCGGGACGTGGTCACCCGCCAGTGGGGCGAGCTCGGCATCAGGTCCTGGGGCGAGAGCGGCTGGTGGACGGCGCCCGAGCGGGTCGGCGACCGGGTGGCGCCGCTCGTCGGCGCGGAGCGCGGCACGGTCGTCGTCGCCGACTCGACCAGCGTCAACGTCTTCAAGGCGCTGGTGGCGGCGGTGCGGCTGGCGCCCGAGGGGCGGGACGAGATCGTGGTCGACGCCACGACGTTCCCCACGGACGGCTACATCGCCGAGTCGGCGGCCCGCCTCACCGGCACCCGCCTCGTCGCCGTGGAACCCGCCGAGGTGGCGGGCCGGGTGGGGCCGCGCACCGCGGTCGCGCTCGTCAACCACGTCGACTTCCGCACCGGGCGGCTGCACGACCTGCCGGGCACCACGCGGGCGGTGCGCGCCGCGGGCGCGCTCGCGGTGTGGGACCTGTGCCACAGCGCGGGCGCGCTGCCGGTGGGGCTCGCCGAGCACGGGGTGGACCTGGCGGTCGGCTGCACGTACAAGTTCCTGAACGGCGGCCCCGGTTCGCCGGCGTTCCTCTATGTGGCGCCGCGGCACCAGCGCGGCTTCGACTCGCCGCTGCCCGGCTGGAACTCGCACGCGGACCCGTTCGCGATGGCGCCGGGCTACGCCGCGGCGGACGGCGCCGTACGGGGCCGGGTCGGCACCCCCGACATCCTGTCGCTGCTCGCCGCGGACGCGGCGCTCGACGTGTGGGACCACGAGGCCGTCGACGTCCCGGCCGTACGCGCCAAGAGCCTTGCCCTGACGGACTTCTTCCTCAAGTGCGTCGCGGCGTACGCGCCGGCCGGCAGGGTCGCCTCCGCGACACCGGAGGCGCACGCGGAGCGCGGCAGCCAGGTCGCGCTGCGCTGCGCACAGGCGCCCGCGGTGATGGAGGCGCTCATCGCCCGCGGGATCGTAGGAGATCTGCGCAGGCCCGACCTCCTGCGGTTCGGCTTCACGCCCCTGTACACGCGGTTCGCGGACGCCGAGCGCGCGGCGCGGGTGCTCGGCGAGGTGCTGGGGTCCGTCCGACAACTCCCGTCGGCGTGAACGCGGAGTGATCAAGGGCCCGTTCTGCTGGTAGCGTCCCCGCGGACCGGGCCATCTCCGCCCCCACATCGAAAGGTTGGACGAGCATGCCGGACGCGGCCGCGCACGAGAGCGCGAACGACCCCCAGCGCGGCGCGCATCGGGACGCGGCGGAGTACGGCGCCCTGCTCGCGCACCCCGCCGTGCCGCCGGACGCCACCGCCGCGTACGGCGAACACCCGGACCAGGTCGTGGACTTCTACGCGCCGAGGGACACCACGCTGGGCGCGGCGCCGCTGGTCGTCGTCCTGCACGGCGGCGCCTACCGGGCCCGCGTGGACCGCGCGCACGTCTCGCCGTTCGCCGGCTTCCTCGCGCGGCGCGGCTTCGCCGTGGCGAGCGTCGAGTACCGGCGCGGCGGGCCGCAGGGGAAGCGGGCCGAGGCGGGCGCGGCGCCGCCCGCCGGGCGCTGGCCCGACACCTTCGACGACGTGGCGGCGGCGCTCGACGCGCTGCCCGCGCTGGTCGCCGAGGCGCTGCCGGGCGCCGACACCGGGCGCACGGTGCTGACGGGGCACTCGGCCGGCGGGCATCTCGCGCTGTGGGCGGCCGCCCGGCACGTGCTGCCCGCGGGCGCGCCCTGGCGGCGCGACGAGCCCGCGCCGCTGCGCGGTGTGGTGGCCCTCGGGCCGCTCGCCGACCTCGGCCTCGCCGCCGAACTCGGCGTGTGCGAGGGCGCGATGACGCAACTCCTTGGTGAGGGCGAGGAGTTCAAGCGCCGCAGGGAGCTGGTCGACCCGGCGCTGCTGCTGCCGACCGGCATCGCGACCGCCGTCGTGCAGGGCCGCGAGGACGCCACCGTGCCGTACGGGATCGCCGAGTCGTTCGTCGACGCCGCGGCCCGCGCGGGCGAGACGGTGGGTCTCACGCTGCTGGAGGGCGTCGGCCACTTCCCGCTGGTGGACCCGGCGGCGGACGCGTGCGCGGTGGTCGCGGAGGAGATCGCCCAGCTCGCCTGGTGAGGCGGCGGGGTGCGTGGCGGGGTGCGCCGCACGCTGCGCCGAGGGGGCCCGGGGAGCGCCGCGGGAGGGCGCCGCGTACGCCGTGTAGTACCTGGGACGGACCCCGCGGGATCAGCATCGCAGCGGACGGCACGGGCGCCGCGGGCCCCTACCGTTGCAGTGTGACCGAGACTGTCAGGAACATCGAAGGCGGAGCCGGGCCCGGCGGGAACCCGGAGCTGCGGATGGCGCGCGGCCTGCGCGACGGGCTGCGCGAGGACCTGTTCACCGGCGTACTGGCCTACCGCCCGCTGCGGCCGATGCGCCTCGAAGGGCCGGTGGCGCGGCGGGTGCCGCGCGCGCTGCGCCCTTACGCGGTGTGGACGCCGCACGCCGTGGTGGTGTGCGCCGTGCTGATCACCCTGCTGGTGGGGGTGACCGACACCGGGTCGGTGTTCGCGCTGGTGCCGCCGGCCGTGGTGGGCCTCACGCTGCTGCGGCCGATCCTCGCCTGGTGGCTCTCGCTCGGCGAGATGGCGCTGCTCGTGCTGCTCGGCGGCGGGTACGCCTACACGTCGGCGGGGATCGGGCCCGGTGTGCTCGTCGCCCATGTCTTCGTGATGACGGTGGTCGCGGCACGCACCCGGCCGCGCACCGCGCTGTGGATGTGGCTGCTGACGGCGGTGTACTCGCTGTTCGGCGCGGTGTTCACCAGTTTCGACCCGGCGACGGGCCCGATGCTGGTGCTGACGGCGGTGGTGCTGCTCGTGGTGTCCGTGGTGCAGGTGCGGGCCTCGGCGCGGCACGAGGTGGCGGCGCAGCAGAGCGTGACGGCGGTCGAGCGCGACCGGCGCACCCTGCTGGAGGAGCGGACGACGATCGCCCGGGAGCTGCACGACGTGGTCGCGCACCACATGTCGGTGGTGGCGATCCAGGCGGAGGCCGCGCCGTACCGCGTTCAGAACCCGCCGCCCGAGCTCGAAGAGGCGTTCGCGACGATACGGGAGAACGCGGTGGCGGCGCTGACCGAGCTGCGGCGCGTGCTCGGTGTCGTACGGGCCGCCGACTACCAGGCGCCGGACGCGCCGCAGCCGACGCTCACCGACCTCGACGGGCTGCTGCGCAACGTCGGCGAGGCCGGGCTCACGGTGCGCAAGACCGTGATCGGGGCCGTAAGGCCGCTGCCGCAGGGCGTGGAGCTCTCGGCGTACCGGATCGTGCAGGAGGCGCTGAGCAACGCGCTGCGGCACGCGCCGGGATCGACGGCCGACGTGGAGGTCGCCCATGTGCTGGGCGGGCTCGGCCTGCGCGTGGTCAACACGGCGGCGCGCGGCCCGCTGAAGCCGTCGCAGGGGTCGGGACACGGCCTCACCGGCATGAGGGAGCGGGTGGCGATGCTGAGCGGCGAGATGACGGCGGGGCCGACCGAGGACGGCGGCTACGAGGTGGCGGTGTTCCTGCCGGTGCCGTCCGCCCAGTCGCCCGCCGAGGCCGCGGAGGCCGGGCGGTGACGATCCGGGTGGTCATCGCGGACGACCAGATGATGGTCCGCGAGGGGTTCTCCGTCCTGCTGAACGCGATGCCGGGCATCGAGGTGGTCGGCGAGGCAGTCGACGGGCGCGAGGCGGTGGAGCGGGTCGCGGAGCTGCGGCCCGACGTGGTCCTGATGGACATCCGCATGCCGGAGATGAACGGCATCGACGCGACCCGGGAGATCGTCGCCGCCGACACGGACGCGAAGGTGCTCGTGCTGACCACGTTCGACCTGGACGAGTACGTCTACCAGGCGCTGCGCGCCGGCGCCTCGGGCTTCCTGCTCAAGGACGCCTCAGCGCGGCAGCTCGCGGACGGCGTGAAGGTGGTCGCCGCGGGCGAGTCGCTGCTCGCGCCGACGGTCACCCGCCGCCTGATCACCGAGTTCGCGAAGCTCTCCGACGTGCCGAGGGCGCCCACGTCGGCCCGCGTCGGCGACCTCACGGAGCGCGAGACCGAGGTCCTGGTGCTGATCGCGCAGGGCCTGTCCAACGGCGAGATCGCGGAGCACCTGGTGGTGGCCGAGTCCACCATCAAGACCCACGTCAGCCGCATCCTCGTCAAGCTCGGCCTCCGCGACCGCACCCAGGCGGCGGTCTTCGCCTACGAGGCCCGGCTGGTCACCCCGGGCTGACCTGGCCGTGACCCGTACGGGTGAGCCCCCGGCATATGCCAGACGAGGGGCGTGCGGGGGCGCCATGGTGGTGCACGTCTGACAGGAGGTGCACCATGACGGTCATGGCAGAACGTACGCCGCAGATGGACGTGGACGAGTTCGAGCGAATCGCCGCGTTCGCCGCCGCCGAGACCGAGTCCGTCAGACTCGAATTCATCGGTGGACGGATCGGAGTCAAGGGCGTGCCGGACGGGGACCACGGGGAGATCCTGCTGTGGCTGCAGACGGTCTGCATGCAGCACAGGCCGGACCTCGGCCTCTACGTGGAGCAGGGACTGCGGGTCGAGCAGTACAGGGCGGGGCGGGCGCGGCCCGACGGGTGCGTCGCGCGGCGCGGCAGCTTCGCGGGGCAGGGCGAGTGGGCCGATCCCGCGGGGGTGCTCATGACGGTGGAGGTCACGTCGTACGACCGCGACACGGACGCGCGCGACCGCAAGGAGAAACCGCTGGCGTACGCGGCCGTCGGCATCCCGGTGCACCTGCTGATCGACCGGGACGCGGCCACCGCCACCGTCTTCAGCGGCCCCGGGCCCGAGGGGGGCTACCAGGAGCGGCACACCGCGGCCTTCGGGGTGGCGGTCGGGCTGCCGGAGCCGCTCGGGTTCGTGCTGGAGACCGACGAGCTGGCGCGCTACGTCCGCTGAGGCGACCCGGGACCGCGGCCCGCTCAGGGGTGGGTGGCCGCGGCCCCGGTTGCCGCTTCGGTCCGCACCCCGTGTCACAGAGCGTCCTCCGCGGTGCGTCGCACGGTAGCGGCGGTGCGGCCGGCCGCGGTGCCGAGAAGCTGACGGGAAAGTGACGGGCCGCTCACCGCGCGGGCGGCAGCGTCAGGCTCCACGCCTCGGGGCGCAGCGTCCAGGTGCGGGTCCTGACCGGTCCTGCGACCCGGGCGTCGGCCCCGTAGTGGAAGTCGGCGCCCGAGATGGTCACGCGGGCGGCCCGCGCGCGCAGCGGCTCCGGTGCGTCCGGCAGGCGCACGACGACCTCGGCGCGCCCGTCGCCCGGCGAGTGCACCGTGACCCCTGCGACCGGCCGGTCCAGGTCGCTGAGCACCTCGCCGTCCGTCTCCACCCGCAGCCGGTGCGCCACGGCGGCCGCCGTGCCCGCCGCGGCGGGCCGCACCAGGCCGCGCACCAGCGACCTGCACGCGCCCCACACCGAAGCGCCCGGCGCCGCGCCCGCCCGGCCCGCGCCCTCGGGCGACGGCGGCAGCGCGGGCACCCTGATGCCGCCGAGCACCACCCCGTCGCTGTCGTCCACCAGCAGGTCGAGCCGGCGCGGCGCCCCGTCGAGCACGGCGCGCGCGGCGGCCACCGCGTCCGTGGGCACGCCGAGCGAGCGCGCGAGCACCAGCTCGCCCGTGCCGCCCACCGGTACCAGCGCGAGGACGCCGTCCGCGAGCTCGCGCTCCCGGTGCAGCAGGCCCACGGTGCGCAGCAGGGCCCGGTCGTTCCCGATGACGACCGGGCGCCGGTGCCCGCGCCGCGCGAGCGCGCGGGCGAACTCCTCCGGGGTGTCCGGCAGGCAGATCTTGGCGGGTGCCCCCGCGCTCAGCACGTCCTTCGCGATGCGCACCGACTCGCCGTCGATTCTTCGCGCCAGCGGGTCGATGACCACCAGGAGCTGCTGCGGGCGCTGCCGTGTGCCGTGGGCGGCGAATTCCGGAGCCGACACCTCGGTCCTTCCTCGGGTAGCATCTTTGTGCAAGAGCCCCTTGCGCTATTGCGCCAGGGGCTTCGTCTATTCCGGGGCAACCGGTTCGACGGTTCGGGCTGTGCCGTACGCCGCCCCCAGACCTTGGACATGCCCCGCCCGGAAGGGGTGTACGCCTGTGCCCGCACTTGTGCTGCTCGGTGCTCAGTGGGGTGACGAGGGCAAGGGGAAGGCCACCGACCTGCTCGGCGGCTCCGTCGACTACGTCGTCCGCTACCAGGGCGGCAACAACGCCGGCCACACGGTCGTCGTCGGCGACCAGACCTATGCGCTGCATCTCCTCCCGTCGGGCATCCTCTCGCCCGACTGCGTGCCGGTGATCGGCAACGGCGTCGTGGTCGACCCCGCCGTCCTGCTCTCCGAGCTGAGCGGGTTGAACGAGCGCGGCATCGACACGTCGAAACTGCTGCTCAGCGGCAACGCGCACCTGATCACGCCGTACCACACCACGATGGACAAGGTGACGGAACGGTTCCTCGGCTCGCGGAAGATCGGCACCACGGGGCGGGGCATCGGACCGGCCTACGCGGACAAGATCAACCGCGTCGGCATCCGCGTCCAGGACCTGTACGACGAGTCGATCCTGACGCAGAAGGTCGAGGCGGCACTCGACTTCAAGAACCAGATCCTCGCCAAGCTCTACAACCGCCGCGCCATAGAGTCCGGCCGGATCGTCGAGGAGCTGCTGTCGTACGCGGAGCAGCTGCGGCCGTTCGTCGCCGACACCACCCTGGTGCTCAACCAGGCCGTGGACGAGGGCAAGGTCGTCCTCTTCGAGGGCGGCCAGGGCACGCTGCTCGACATCGACCACGGCACGTACCCCTTCGTGACCTCGTCCAACGCCACCGCGGGCGGCGCCTGCACCGGCTCGGGCGTGGGCCCGACGAAGATCGACCGGGTCATCGGCATCCTCAAGGCGTACACGACCCGGGTGGGCTCGGGCCCCTTCCCGACGGAGCTGTTCGACGCGGACGGCGAGGCGCTGCGCCGCATCGGCGGCGAGCGCGGTGTGACGACGGGCCGCGACCGGCGCTGCGGCTGGTTCGACGCGGTGATCGCCCGCTACGCGACCCGCGTCAACGGCCTCACCGACTTCTTCCTCACCAAGCTCGACGTGCTCACCGGCTGGGAGCGCGTGCCGGTCTGCGTGGCCTACGAGATCGACGGCAAGCGCGTCGAGGAACTCCCTTACAGCCAGAGCGACTTCCATCACGCGAAGCCGGTCTACGAGTACCTGCCCGGCTGGTCGGAGGACATCACGAAGGCGAAGACCTTCGCCGACCTGCCGAAGAACGCGCAGGGCTATGTGAAGGCGCTCGAAGAGATGTCGGGCGCGCCGATCTCCGCGATCGGCGTGGGCCCCGGGCGCACGGAGACGATCGAGATCAACTCGTTCCTCTAGCAGGCAGGCAGGCAGGCACGCGGGCCGGTCCCGGGGCGCGGACGCTCCCGGGACCTCGGCCGCCTGCCGGGTCAGGCCGGGTCCTGGACGCGGCGGCGCACGCCCGCCCAGAGGATCAGCAGGGCCGCGAGGCAGAACAGGGCGCCCGCGGCGGCGAGCGGGCGCCCTGGCACCGCGCGGGAGCCGGTCGCCCCGACCCACGGGTGCAGCACGCCGAACGGGTCCCTGAACAGCACGACCCGCTCGCCGGACGCGAACTGCCCGGTGCAGTTCTGCCGCGGCGTCAGCTCCTCAGCCGCGCCCGCCGCGTCCACCACACGGCAGTGGGTGCCGGGCGTGACACGCGCGGGCACGGCGTGCCCGAGCCGCTTCGCGTACAGCTCGTACGCGCTGGGGCCCGCGAAGAACGGCAGCGCGAAGACGCACATCGCGGCGAGCGTCGCGGGGACCGCGCGGTTCCAGCGGGCGCCCGCGATGACCGCGGTGGTCGCGACGACGACCAGGGTGACGCCGATCCCCACGTACAGCATCCCGAACGGGTACTGGCTGAGGAACCCCGCGGCGACGGCGGCGAGCGGGACGAGCAGCGCCCACATCAGGCTGTTGACGAAGCGGCGGGGGCGCGCGGCGGGCCGGGCGGTGTGGTCCGCCGCGCGCTCCGCCTGCGGCGGCGCCGTCCGGCCGCCCGGCGCGTGCGGGTCGATCTGCTGCGTGCTCAACGTCGTGCCCCCTGGCCCCGAACCGACTGCCCTGTGCCCCCGGCACCCTTCACGACGGCACGGGGGCCTGCGGTTCCGGCGTACGGGCAGGTCGCGGCCGCGTCCCTACCTACGGGTGTACGTCAGGGCCTCGCCGTTCGCCGTCACCCGGCGCAGACCGCCGTCGGGCGTGATGGTGAGGGTGGTGGCAGCGCCGGGCGTGCACGCCGTCGCGGGCTGCCCGACCCGCACCGCGGAGGGGCCGATCGCCAGCGCGCCGCCGTCGCCGGGCCGCGCGGCGAGCGGCGCGGTGAACTCGCAGTGGTAGCCGCCCTTCCCGCCCTTCCCGCCCGTCGCGCCGTCCGCCGTCAGGACGAGGACCGTGTCGCCGACCCTGCCCTGCCTGATGGTCAGCGTGCGCGGGCTGAGGCCGTCCTTGGTCCGCACGCCGCCGCTCCACGTCCCGACGAACTCCTGCGGCACATCGCCCTTCGGGGAGGCGGACGGCGAGGACGAGGCGGGCGCGGGGTCGGCGGGCGAGGCGGGCGCGGGATCGGCGGGCGAGGGGGCCGCGCCGCCCTGCCCCGCGGAGTGCCGCGGCGCGGGGCCGCTCGCCGTCGTCGGGTTCGCGGGGCCGCCGCCCAGCACGCCGTACACCGCGCCGCCGGCGCCGATGGCCACCACGACCGCGACCGCGATCAGCGCGATCGTGCCGCGCCTGCGGCGGGCGTCCGGCTCGTCCTCGAACTCCTCGGGCCCCTCGGAGAAGCCGGGGACGAAGCCCTGCTCGGGTGCGTGGGCGCCGAACGGGGGGTAGCCGTAGCCGGGCGCCGGGGGCTGCTGTGCTTGTTGTGCCTGCTGTTGTGCCTGCTGTATGTGGGGCGGTGGTGATGCGGGTTGGGGGAGCTGCTGCTGGTAGGGCTGGGGCTGCTGGTACGGCGGGGGGTAGCCGTAACCCGGCGGGGGATAGCCGTAGGCGGCCTGTTGCGGCTGCGGTTGCGGCAACTGCTGTGGCTGCTGGGCCTGTTGCGGTTGTGGCTGCTGTGGTGCCTGTGGGGGGAGGGCCTGGGTCTCCGCCTGGTGTGGCTGGGGCGGGATCTTGGCCGCCGGGCCCAGCGGGGGCCACACCGGGGCGGCGGCCTGCTGCGGCGGCAGGGGCGGCTGAGGCTGCGGCGTCGGCTGGGGCAGGGCTTGGGCCCGGGGCGCTTGGGGCTGCACGGGCACCTGGGGTGCCTGAGGCGCCTGCGCCTGCCCCGCCTGCGCCTGCGCCTGCGCGGCCGACCCCGCCTGCATCTGCGCCGTCTGGGCCGCCTGCGCCGACTGTGGCTCCGCGGTCGGGGGCTTCGCGGCGGCGAGCCGTACCGTGTGCGGCCCGTCCTGCGCAGGCACCCCGCCGGGGAGCCACGGGCCGCCCGCGGTCTCCGGCTCGCCGACGCGGCCGAGGACGGCGCCGACGGCGGGGCGTTCCGCCGGGTCCTTGCGCAGGCAGTCGCGTACGAGGACGGCGAGGGCCGCGGGCAGGCCTGCCGTGTCCGGCTCCTCCTGCGTGATGCGCAGCTGGAGCGCGTGCGCGCTGCTGTCGGTCGCGCCGAACGGCAGCCGCCCGGTCGCCGCGTACGTCAGGACGGAGCCGAGGCTGAACACGTCCGCGGCGGGCGTCGCCGCCTCGCCCCGCACCTGCTCGGGCGACATGAAGCCGGGCGCGCCGGTGAGGGCCCCCGTCAGCCTGCGGCCGCCGTCCGTCGCGGCGTCCAGGGCGCGGGAGACGCCGAAGTCGGCGAGGCGCGGGCCCTGTTCCGTGATGAGGACGTTGGACGGCTTGAGGTCGCGGTGGACCACGCCCGCCGCGTGGATGTCCTGGAGCGCGTGGGCGAGGCCGGAGGCGAGCACCCGCACGGAGCGCGGCGGCAGCGGCCCGCCGCCCGGACCGCCCGCGCCGCCCGCGACCAGGGCGAGCAGGGTGGGGCCCGGGATGTACTCCGAGGCCGTCCAGGGGAGTTCGGCCTCCGTGTCCGCGTCGACCAGCGGCACGGCCCAAGGACCCGCGACCCGGCGGGCCGCCGCGACCTCCTGCCCGAGCGCCGCGCGGAAGGCGGGCTGCGCCGCGAGTTCGCGCCGGATCAGCCGGAGCGCGACCGTCCGCCCGTCGGCGGCGCGTGCCAGATAGACCTGGCCGAGTCCGCCTGAGCCGAGCCGCGCAAGCAGCCGGTACGAACCGATGCTCTGCGCGTCCCCTGGTGCGAGCTTCTCCATGGCCGAGCGGTCCCTCCCCCTACCCGAAGGCGTGGTCCCGTCCGACGCGGGCCACGGCCCGGGGCGCGGTGGCCCCGTCCCGCAGGAGACTGCCATGCCGACCGCGTCCGTGTCGCGGCGGGGGAAGGCATCAACCCCGGGGCGCCGCCGCCCGGTTCCGCGCTCACTCGGGCCAGGCGGAGTCGCGGATCACCTCGACGAAGTCGGTGCGCTCGAAGCCGGGCACGAAGTGGGCGAGCACGTCCGCCTTCACGTTCCCGAACGTGGTCTGCGGCCGGTGCTCGATGCCCCGCGTGAACGCCTCCAGGATGCGCCGCTTGAAGTCGGGGCGCGGATGGGCGGCGACCACGGCGGCCCGCACCTCGTCCGGCACGGTGTCGTAGCCGATGCCCAGCACGTCGTACTCGACGCCCGCCGTGACGAGCGCGACCTCCGGCTCCATGCGGGTGGGGATCTCCGGGGTGGTGTGCAGCGCGATCGCCGTCCACACGATCCGCGCGCTCTCCTCCGTCAGGCCGTGCGCCCGCAGGAAGTCCCGGGCCGCTTCGGCGCCGTCGAGCTCGAAGCGCCGGGTGGAGGTGCGGTACGCCTCCGTCAGGCCGAGGTCGTGGAACATCGCCCCGATGTAGAGGAGTTCGGGGTCGAAGGCGAGTGCCTGCCCGGCGCCCCTGAGCGCGCCGAAGAGGAAGACGCGGCGCGAGTGGTCGTAGACCAGCGGGTCCGCCGTGTCCCTGACGAGTTGCGTGGCCTCCCGCGCGAGCGCGCTGTCGGGTATCTCCACGCCTGCGATCAGTTCTGCCATCGCCGGTCGGTCCCTTCTGGTGGTCTGCGGATGCGCTGCCTGGACCGGTACGCCCGGCCTCCCCTCCACTCTCCGGCGGCGCGCGGCCGCCCGCCATGTCCGTACGGACACGTATCCCTCGGATACGGACAGGGCGGCGGGCTACCGTAAGTACATGCGGGAACGGCAGCGGGGCGGCGGACCGGCGCGGACCGTCGCCGTCCTGGTCTACGACGGCGTGCGGCTGATGGACGTGGCCGCCCCCCTTGAGGTGTTCGGGACGGCGGCGGCGCTCGGCGGCCGGTACGCGCCCCTCGTCTGCTCGGTGGACGGCGCGCCCGTGCGCACCGCGACCGGCACCCTGCTCGGCGCCGACGCCGCGGCCGCCGACCTCGCGGGCGGCGCGGGCGCGCCCCCGCACACCCTGGTGGTGCCCGGCTCTGACGACCTGCCGCTCGGACCGCAGCCCGACGGCCTCACGGACGCCGTGGCCGCGCTCGCCGCCGCGGCCCCGCGGGTCGCGTCCGTGTGCACAGGGGCGTTCGCGCTCGCGGCCGCGGGGCTGCTCGACGGGCGCCGCGCCACCACGCACTGGCGCCACGCCGCCGCCCTCGCCCGCCGCCACCCGCTGACCGCGGTGGAGCCGGACGCGATCTTCGTGGCCGACGGCCGCGTCTGCACCTCGGCGGGCGTCACCGCGGGCATCGACCTGGCGCTCGCGCTGGTCGAGGCGGACGAGGGCGCGGAGCTCGCCAGGGAGGTCGCGCGCGACCTGGTGGTGTTCCTGCGGCGGCCCGGCGGCCAGTCGCAGTTCTCGGTCGCCGCCCGCACCCCGGCCCCGCGCCACGAGGCGCTGCGCGATCTCGTACGGGAGATCGCGGCCGACCCGGCGGCCGACCACGCGCCCGCCGCGCTCGCCGCGCGCTGCGGCCTCTCCACCCGGCACCTGACGCGCCTCTTCCGCGCGCAGGTCGGCACGACCCCCGCCGGCTATGTCGAGGCCGTGCGGGTGGAGGCCGCGCAGGCCCTGCTCGAAGCCGGCGGGACGGTGACGGCGGCGGCGCACCGCAGCGGCCTCGGCAGCGACGAGTCACTGCGGCGGGCGTTCCTGCGCCACCTCGGCGTGACGCCGTCCGCGTACCGGGCGCGCTTTCGCACCTCGGGCGTGCCGGGCGCGCACGACACCCTGCCGAGGAAAGTGGCCCACCGCACACAAGGTGGCGATTTTGGTGGGCCCGCCGTGCTCCCTACGCTGGCGCCATGACCCCTCTGACCCCGCATGCCGCACCGGACCCGCAGGCCGGGGCCGCCGTGAAGGCGGCCGACCGCGCGCATGTCTTCCACTCGTGGTCCGCGCAGGAACTGATCGACCCGCTCGCCGTCGCAGGCGCCGAGGGCTCGTACTTCTGGGACTACGAGGGCAACCGCTACCTCGACTTCGCCAGCGGCCTCGTCTTCACCAACATCGGCTACCAGCACCCGAGGGTCGTCGCCGCGATCCAGGAGCAGGCGGGGAAGCTCGCGACGTTCGCGCCCGCCTTCGCGCTGGAGGCGCGCTCCGAGGCGGCGCGGCTGATCGCCGAGCGCACCCCGGGCGACCTCGACAAGATCTTCTTCACCAACGGGGGCGCGGAGGCGGTCGAGAACGCGATCCGGATGGCCCGCGTCCACACGGGCCGTCCCAAGGTGCTCTCCGCCTACCGCTCGTACCACGGCGCGACGGCCACGGCGATCAACCTGACGGGCGACCCGCGCAGGTGGGCCAATGACAGCGGGGCCGCGGGGGTCGTGCACTTCTGGGCGCCGTTCCTCTACCGCTCGCCGTTCTACTCCTCGACCGAGCAGGAGGAGTGCGCCCGCGCCCTCGACCACCTGGAGTCGGTGATCGCGTACGAGGGCCCCGGCACGATCGCGGCGGTCATCCTGGAGACCGTGCCGGGCACGGCCGGGATCATGGCGCCGCCGCCCGGTTACCTCGCGGGCGTGCGGGAGCTGTGCGACCGGCACGGGATCGTGTTCGTCGCCGACGAGGTCATGGCCGGGTTCGGCCGTACGGGCCGCTGGTTCGCGACCGAGCACTTCGACGTCGTGCCCGACCTGCTGACCTTCGCCAAGGGCGTCAACTCGGGCTATGTGCCGCTCGGCGGCGTCGCGATCTCGGGCGCGATCGCCGACACCTTCGCCCGGCGTCCTTTCCCCGGCGGCCTCACCTACTCGGGGCACCCGCTGGCGTGCGCCGCGGCCGTCGCGACCATCGAGCTGATGGCCGAGGAGCGGATCGTCGAGCAGGCCGCGCACCTCGGGGACGCGGTGCTCGGCCCCGGGCTGCGGGAGCTCGCGGCGCGGCACCCGTCGGTGGGCGAGGTGCGCGGGCTCGGCGCGTTCTGGGCGGTGGAGCTCGTGCGGGACCGGGAGACCCGCGAGCCGCTCGTGCCGTACAACGCGACGGGCGAGGCGAACGCGCCGATGGCCGCGTTCACCGCCGCCTGTAAGAAGAACGGCCTGTGGCCCTTCGTCAACATGAACCGCACGCACGCCGTGCCGCCGCTCACCACCAGCGAGGCGGAGGCCAAGGAGGGCCTCGCGGCCCTGGACGCGGCCCTCGCGGTCGCCGACGAGCACACTGTGTGACGGTGCGTCGGACGCGCGGCGGGGGCGGTGGCCGGAATTCGGCCACCGCGCCTCCCGCGTCCCCGCCCTCTCACGCCCCGCGCGGCCCGCAGGCCGTACTGTGACGGGAGCCTTTTCCGCGAGGTGGCCGCCAGGGGCCGCCCGCCGAGCGGAGCGACCGTACGAGGGGACGTACACCGACGATGCCTGACGGTGGAGCCGTGACGCGGCACACGTTGCGGCAGCAGATCGCGGACGCGCTGCGTGACGAGATCCTGGCGGGCAGGCTGCTGCCGGGGCGCGAGTTCACCGTCAGAACCATCGCGGAGCAGTACGGCGTCTCGGCCACCCCGGTGCGCGAGGCGCTGGTCGACCTGTCGGCGCAGGGGCTGCTCGACTCCGACCAGCACCGGGGTTTCCGTGTGCACCGCTTCTCCCTCGCGGACTTCCGCGGCATGGTCGAGGCGCGGTCGCTGCTGGAGGACGGCGTCTTCAGGAAGCTGGAGCAGACGCTCTCCGAGCGGCCAGGACCCGGCGCCGGGCGGCTGTCCGCGCCCGCCGCGCTGCTCACGGCCGTGCGGCGGCGGGCCCAGGAGGCGGCGCGTGCGGCGCGCGCGGGGGACGTGGCGATACTGATCGGCTACGACCTCAGGTTCTGGCGTGAACTGAGCGCCCTGGGCGACAACCGCTACGTCTCGGACTTCCTCGACCGGATGCGGGTGAAGGCATGGGTGTTCGCCGTGCCGTTCCTGCGGGAAGAGGCCCAGGCGTACAGGTGGCTGTGGAGCGGGCACGAGGAGTTGGTGGACGCGGTGGCTGCGGGCGACACGGCCGGCATCAGGACGCTGATCGGGCAGTACAACACCCATTTACTGACCTGGGCCGACGAACTGGCCCACCGGGCGGCGGGTTCAGCGGGTGCACCGGCTGCACCGGGTGTACCGGGTTCAGCCGGTGCGGCGGGCTCGTGGGGGCCCGACGGTTCCGGCGGCAGGGGCGCGCGTGGCGGCGCGGCCGGGTGACTCCGGCGCGTGCCGGACTCTTCGCGCCGGGTGCCGCGCGCATTACGCTGGCCCGACCGCGGCCGTTGCGGGCGGCGCTGCGGGCGGTGTGCGGCCGCCCCTGCGCGGCCCTCGGCCGTCCGCCCGGCGGCCCGGGCCCGGCGGCCCGAGCCGGACCCGCGCCCGTACCCGTCCACCGCACCTGGCCCCGCCCCACCTCCCGCAGCTCCCCTGCCCCGCACCCCCGGCGAACCGCGCACCGTCCGGCGAAACCCAGCGCCAGAACCGCCTGAGAGTGAGCATCCCTTGGCCTGTGACCTGTGGTTGGTCCCCCTTGTCGACGTGCTGTGCCACAGCCCCGACAACCCCTTCGCTGAAGAGATCGCCGTCTACGACAAGGCGCTCGGGGAGGCCGGGCTTCCGCCGGTCCCCGTCTTCGCCTACATGCCGGGCCTCTCGGGGGACGTGGCCCCCGCGGCGGGCTTCGACTACGACGCGCTGCACTTCCTGCGGCGCGCCTATCTGCTCCAGGTCTGCGGCCTCGCCGTGACCCCGGTCGGCGAACTGGGCAGCGACTACGAGCAGCTGCTCGAAATGTTCGAGTCGACGGCCCAGCAGTCGCATCTGGTCTGGCACTTCGACCACGCGGGCGCGTACGTGCCGGTGGACTTCGGCGCTCCCCTCTCCAACGACCAGCTGCTCGAGGGCGGCGGGCCGCTGGGCTCGACGCAGGGGCTGCTGCGCGAGCTCGAACTGGTCGCCCCTGCCATCGGCATCGACCCGAGGAACCCGCCGGCGCCCCCGCTGCCGCCCGCGGGCCCCACGACGCTCGAGGAGCGCGCCGCGTCCGGCGGGCAGGACGAGGGCCCGTTCGCCAGGGAGCGGCACGTGTGGCTCGGGCTGCACGCGGCGGCGACCAAGAGCCTCGGCCAGGGCTCGATGATCATCTTCAGCTGACGCCGGCCCGGCCGCGCGGACCCGGTGTCAGGGCCGGGTCCGCGCGGGGCGTGAGGACGCGCGCCGTGACGGCCGCCGCCGCGCACAGCAGTACGGGCGGCAGCAGGGCCGCGTTCAGCGGTACGAACCGGGTGAGCGGCCCGATGACCGCGGGCCCTGCCGGCATCCCCAGGTAGCCGAGTCCCGCGACGCGGGAGACGTTGGCGCCCGAGGTCTCGCGGTTGGCGTGCCCTGCGGGCGCCGGGTGCCCCTCGGCCTCGGGCGCCTGCGCCCCGGTCTGCGGGGGCGCGAAGGCGCGCGGGAGGAGCGCGAGGAAGCCCGCGCGGCCCTGGCGGCTGCGGGGACCGCGGTCAGGGTTGTGAGGCCGGCGGGGCCGCGGGGAAGGCGGTGACCGCGGAGCGCTGACGGGCCGGGGCCCCGGCCGGGCCCCGGCCGCTCCTCTGCGCGACGGGCCAGCGGATCAGCGCGGCTCGGGCGGCCGCTGGCGCGGCATGTTCGGGCGGGCGCCGGGGGCGAAGGGCCGCGGCGGCGGGGGCGAGGGCCGGCCGCCGTGGTGCGGCGGGGCCGACTGGAGCAGCAGCGCGCCCGTGCCCACGCCCCCGCGGAACTCGACCATCCAGTCCGCGGTCTCCGCGCGCACCAGCTCCGTGACGTCCTCGCAGAACCTGCGCAGCACCCCGAGGCACCGCTCGGCGGCCTCGCTCGCCGTGCCCTCCGTCGGGCCGAGCGCCTCGCGCACCGACTCGGCCGCCCAGTCGAACTGGAGCGTCTGGAGCCGCCGCTGCACGGCCTGCGCCGTCGCGACGTGCCGCATCCACCCGGAAGTGACGCCGAAGTACCGGTCGCACGCCAGGCAGGCGGCGCCCACAAGCAGCGCGAGGCAGCCCCACGCCCCGGCGCCCGGCACCTTGCCCGCCAGGTCGAGGAGCGGCAGCGCGGCGCCGGTGATCGCGCCGAGCGCCGTGCCGCCGCGCAGCGCGCGCGCGGCGAATCTGCGGCGCACCCGGTCCGCCAGATACCAGCGCACCGTGTGCAGCGCGCCCGCCTCCACCCAGCGGTACAGCTCGTCGAGGCGCTCCGCGGGCTCGCCCCAGTCGCCGGCGGGGAAGGGCCCGCCGACCAGTTCGCCGTGCTCGGGCCCGCCGCCGGGGCCGGGCGCGGGCCGGGCGGCCGCGCCCGACTCCGCGAGCCCGTCCTCCCGGCCCGACCCTCCGGGCTGCATCTCCGGCTGGCTCACCGGGGCACTCCTTCAGCTCGTCCGTCGTCCCACGGGTCGCGCCGTACGTCGTGCTGTACGGCTCCCGCACGCGAATTCGGCGCACGCACGGCGCACGGGGGTGGCACGGCGTGGCGTATCGCACTTTCCTACCGCCGAACGGAGGGCGTGCAGGGCCGAAACAGGGGAACTTCCTCCCCCGGAGGCGCGTGATCAGGTAAGGGACCCGCCGGGCCTCACTCGAAAGAGTTAGTTCCCACGGGTGGGGCGAGGTGCCGCGAGAGCACGTAGGCTCGCCTCACAGGTTTTTTGTCGTTGCCCGTCGTCGAATTTGCCAGGAGTGACCCGTGATTCCCGGTGGTGGCCAGCCGAACATGCAGGAGCTGCTCCAGCAGGCGCAGAAGATGCAGCAGGACCTCGCACAGGCGCAGGAGGAGCTGGCGGCGACCGAGGTCGAGGGCCAGGCGGGCGGCGGCCTCGTCAAGGCCAAGGTCAACGGCTCGGGGGAGCTGAAGTCCCTGGTCATCGACCCGAAGGCGGTGGACCCCGAGGACACGGAGACCCTTGCTGACCTCGTGCTCGCCGCCGTGCAGGCGGCGAACGACAACGCGCACCAGCTCCAGCAGCAGAAGCTCGGCCCGCTCGCGCAGGGCCTCGGCGGCATGCCGGGCCTGCCGTTCTGACCCGGTCCAGGCGCCGGGGCCCGGCAGGTGCACCGGGGTTCCGACGCCGGTCCTGACGTCGGTTCTGACGTCGGCTTTACGAGGAATTCGCGAGGGTGTACCTCGTCTTCAAAGGCCGGCTGGCACAGTCGGCACCGGTAACCCAGGCGGCCGCGGGTGACCGGGACGCACGGGACACCCGGGACAGGCCGCACACAGAGGAAGGCGTCCGTTGTACGAAGGCGTGGTTCAGGAACTCATCGACGAGCTGGGCAGACTCCCGGGCGTCGGTCCCAAGAGCGCGCAGCGGATCGCCTTCCACATCCTCCAGGCCGAGCCGACCGACGTGCGCAGGCTGGCCCACGCGCTCCTGGAGGTCAAGGACAAGGTCAGGTTCTGCGCCGTCTGCGGCAATGTCGCGCAGGAGGAGCAGTGCGGGATCTGCCGGGACGCGCGCCGCGACCCCTCGGTGATCTGCGTGGTGGAGGAGCCGAAGGACGTCGTCGCGATCGAGCGCACCCGCGAGTTCCGCGGGAAGTACCACGTGCTCGGCGGTGCGATCAGCCCGATCGAGGGCGTGGGCCCCGACGACCTGAGGATCCGCGAGCTGCTCGCGCGCCTCGCGGACGGCGCGGTCGGCGAGCTGATCCTCGCGACCGACCCGAATCTGGAGGGCGAGGCCACAGCGACGTACCTCGCCCGCATGATCAAGCCGATGGGGCTGAAGGTCACCCGCCTGGCCAGCGGCCTGCCGGTCGGCGGTGACCTGGAATACGCCGACGAGGTCACGCTCGGGCGTGCCTTCGAGGGGAGGAGACTGCTCGATGTCTGACGCAACGCTGCACGCCGCCCACCAGGACCCCGACGACTTCGCGGTCCAGATCGCCGACCAGATCGAGAGCTTCATCGTCGCGGTCACCGAGGTCGCCAAGGGCGACGAGCCGGACAGCGCCGTACCGTTCCTGCTGCTGGAGTTCTCGCAGCTCATGCTGGCCGGCGGCCGGCTCGGGGCGCACGCGGACATCCTGCCGGACGAGCGCTACGAGCCCGACCTCGGCCCCGAGCCCGACGTCGACGAGCTGCGGGAACGGTTCGCCGTCCTGCTGGAGCCGATCGACGTCTACTCGGAGGTCTTCGACCCGTACGAGCCCCGCAAGGCGCCGGTGGCCTCGCGGATCTCCGACGACATCGCCGGCGTGGTCACCGACCTGCGGCACGGCCTCGCGCACTACCGGGCGGGCCGGGTCACCGAGGCCCTGTGGTGGTGGCAGTTCTCGTACCTCACCAGCTGGGGCGGGGTCGCCTCGGCGACGCTGCGCGCGCTCCAGTCGCTGGTGTCGCACGTCCGCCTGAACCAGCCGCTGCCCGCGCTCGACGGCCTCGACACCGACCAGGACCTCGGCGACGAGGACGACGCGCTGGCCGAGGAGGCCGGCCAGGTGATGGCCGAGGAGATCGCGGGCCCGCTGGGGCTGCGGGGGGCCTGAGCCCGGGAGGCGGCCGGCGCCCCGGGGCGTGCCGCGCCGCGCCCGCACGCGCCGCGCCCCGTCCGTGCGTGCCGCGCCCCGTCCGTGCGCGCCGTGCGCCGGGAACACGGGGCGCGGACGGCAGAACACCGCGGGTGGGTCCTGTGAAGTGGATTACCTTCCGCGTGGCCTCGGCCATCCGGGGCATGCATCCCTGCCGAGCGGCGCCACGGGCCTCGGGACGGCCCGCAGGATGTCATGTGCTGAGCACGTCATCTCGTCATGTGATATGTCCGGAGTGTCGTGCAAACGCTCGATAGACTGAGCCGACCGCACCAACGGAATGAGCGAGGAGCGCACGTGGGCCTTGTCGTGCAGAAGTACGGAGGCTCCTCCGTAGCCGATGCCGAGGGCATCAAGCGGGTCGCCAAGCGGATCGTCGACGCCAAGAAGACGGGCCACCAAGTGGTCGTCGTGGTGTCGGCGATGGGCGACACGACGGACGAGTTGATCGATCTCGCCGGACAGGTATCCCCGATCCCTTCCGGCCGCGAGTTCGACATGCTGCTGACCGCCGGAGAGCGGATCTCCATGGCGCTGCTGGCCATGGCGATCAAAAACCTGGGCCACGAGGCCCAGTCCTTCACCGGCAGCCAGGCGGGCGTCATCACCGACTCCGTCCACAACAAGGCGCGCATCATCGACGTCACCCCCGGGCGCATCCGCACGGCGCTCGACGAGGGCAACATCGCGATCGTCGCCGGCTTCCAGGGCGTGTCGCAGGAGAAGAAGGACATCACCACGCTCGGCCGCGGCGGCTCCGACACCACCGCTGTCGCCCTCGCCGCGGCGCTGAACGCCGAGGTCTGCGAGATCTACACGGACGTCGACGGCGTGTTCACCGCCGACCCGCGCGTGGTGAAGAAGGCCAGGAAGATCGACTGGATCTCCTTCGAGGACATGCTGGAGCTCGCGAGCTCCGGCTCCAAGGTGCTGCTGCACCGGTGCGTCGAGTACGCACGCCGATACAACATCCCGATCCACGTCCGCTCGTCCTTCTCCGGACTCCAGGGCACATGGGTCAGCAACCAGCCGCAAGGGGACCGCACGGTGGAGCAGGCCATCATCTCCGGTGTCGCCCACGACACCTCCGAGGCGAAGATCACGGTCGTCGGGGTGCCCGACAAGCCGGGCGAGGCCGCCAAGATCTTCCGGGCGATCGCCGACAACCAGATCAACATCGACATGGTCGTGCAGAACGTCTCGGCCGCGTCGACGGGTCTGACGGACATCTCGTTCACCCTCCCGAAGGCCGAGGGCCGCAAGGCCATCGACGCCCTGGAGAAGACCAGGTCGGTGGTGGAGTTCGACTCCCTGCGCTACGACGACCAGATCGCGAAGATCTCGCTCGTCGGCGCCGGCATGAAGACCAACCCCGGCGTCACCGCCGGCTTCTTCGAGGCGCTGTCCGACGCCGGCGTCAACATCGAGCTGATCTCGACCTCCGAGATCCGCATCTCGGTCGTGACCCGCGCCGACGAGGTCGACCAGGCCGTGCGCGCCGTGCACTCCGCCTTCGGCCTCGACAGCGAGTCCGACGAGGCGGTCGTCTACGGCGGCACCGGCCGATGAAGGACCGCGGCCCGCTCGCGCCCGCCCTCCGTGCGTACGGGGGCAGCGGGCGATGACGGGCAGGCCGACGCTCGCGGTCGTCGGGGCGACCGGGTCCGTCGGCGCCGTGACGCTCCAGATCCTGTCCCAGCACGCGGACGTCTGGGGCGACATCAGGCTGATCGCGTCCCCGCGCACGGCGGGCACCAAGCTCTCCGTGCGCGGGGTCGAGACCGAAGTCGTCGCGCTCACCGAGGAGTCGCTGCGCGGTGCGGACGTCGCCGTCTTCCTCGTGCCGGACGAGGTGTCCGCGCGCTGGGCGCCGGTCGCGGCGGCAGGCGGCACCGTGGTGGTCGACGGGTCCACCGCCTTCCGCGCCGACCCCGACGTGCCGCTCGTGGTGCCCGAGGTCAACGCGGGCGCGCTGCGCACCCGTCCGCGCAACATCGTCGCGAGCCCCGGCTGCACGACGCTCTCGCTGATCGTGGCGGTCGGCGCGCTGCACGCCGAGTTCGGGCTGCGCTCGCTGGTCGTCTCCTCGTACGAGGCGGCCAGTTCGAGCGGCGACGAGGGCGTCGCCGAGCTGCGCAGGCAGCTCGCGCTCGTCGCCCGCACCCGGCTCGGCACGCACCCGGGCGACGTGCGGCGCGCGGTCGGCGACGCGACGGGCCCGTTCCCCGCGCCCCTCGCGCTCAACGTGGTGCCCTGGTGCGGCACTCCCGGCGCCGACGGCTGGTCGTCGGGGGAGCTCGGGATCCGCGCGGAGACCCGCAAGATCCTCGGCCTGCCCGACCTGCCGGTCGCCGCGACCTGCGTGCGCGTGCCGGTCGTGACCACCCACTCGGTCTCCGTCCACGCGGCCTTCGAGCAGGAGATCACCGTCGAGCGCGCCCACGAGACGCTGGCGACGGCGCCCGGCGTGGTGCTGTTCGACAACCCGGAGACCGGCGACTTCCCGACACCCGCCGACGTGGTCGGTACGGATCCGACCTGGGTCGGCCGGGTGCGCCGCTCGCTCGACGACCCGGCCGGGCTCGAACTCTTCGTCTGCGGCGACAACCTGCGCAAGGGCGCGGCGCTCAACAGCGTGCAGATCGCCGAGGCGGTCGCGGCGGAGACGTCCGCCTGAGGCGACCGCCCGGGACGGCCTGCCGCGTGTCCGATGTGTGAACCCCGTGTGAGGAATCCGGGGTCCTGTCCCCCTTGAACGGGGACGTCGCGGTGTCGGATCATGCACATCTGGCTTTCTGTGCAAGCCCTGCAACCGTCGGCCTCACCCGGGGCGTCTACACCGTCACCCCGGTCGGATGACGGCCGGAACCGGGGCATCGGGGGAGAGTGGGGACGCATGGGTGCAAGTGGTGCGGCGTCAGCGGCGTTGGCGCGCGCGTACAACCCTGCCGGGGGGCAGCGTGTCCAACAGGCGTGGCAGAGGTACTCGAATTTCCGGCGCTCGGCACGTTCAGAGGCGTGGCCGCACGCCCCGGCCGCAGGCCGAGGGGTGCGCCGGCCGACGGCGGCCTGCCGGTGACCGCCTCCGTACCCGCCGCAGCCCATATGCCCGTACGGTCCCTCACGCCGCTGCCGGCGCAGCAGGACGCGGGTGCTGACGACACCATGGCCGTGGGCACCACCGTCGACCACCTCACCGAGACCTACCAGAAGCACTACCGCTCGCTGCTCGGGCTCGCGGCGCTGCTGCTCGACGACACCGCGTCCTGCGAGGACGTCGTCCAGGAGGCGTTCATCCGGGTGCACTCGGCGCGCAGCCGCGTGCGCGACCCGCAGAAGACGCTGGCCTACCTGCGGCAGACCGTCGTCAACCTCTCCCGCTCCGCGCTGCGCCGCCGCATCCTCGGCCTCAAGCTCCTTTCGAAGCCGATGCCGGACATGGCGAGCGCGGAGGAGGGCGCGTACGACCAGCTGGAGCGCGACGCTCTGATCAAGGCGATGCGCGGGCTCCAGCGCAGGCAGCGCGAGGTCCTCGTCCTGCGGTACTTCGCGGACATGACCGAGGCGCAGGTCGCCGAGACGCTGGGGATATCCCTCGGCTCCGTGAAGGCATACGGCTCCCGCGGCATCGCGGCGCTCAGGGTGGCCATGGAGGCCACGTCATGACGAGCCGTCGGGAAACGGGCGAAGGACCGGCCGCCGTCGCGCACGGCCGCCGCGCTGACCGACTGGGAACGGAACAGTGAGCAACGGCCCAGAGAACAAGCCGACCCCCACCCCCGGCCCCCCGGCCGAAGCCGAGGCCGCCCGCGGCGCCGGGAGCGCCCAGGGCGACGAGGGTGTCGCGGACGAGGCCGCGCACGGCGGCTGCCGCGGTGACCGTGCCGCCCGTGGCGAAGGCGCCGCGCACGGCGCCGGGGCCGAACCGGCGGGCCCGGCCGACCCGGGCGGTGCGACCGCGTCGGCCGGGCCGCGCGCGGAGGCGACCGGCCAGGTCGACACGGACGTGGCCGGTGAAAGCGGTGGTTTCGGGGGCGGCGAGGTCGAGCTGCGGGTGATGCTGCACTCCGCGGTGAGCGGGATCAGGCCCGCGGACGGCGCGCTCGAACACCTGCGGGCCGCGGTGCCCGCGCGCCGGGCCCGCAAGCGGCAGGCGCTGGTGGGGGCCGCGGCGGCCGCGCTGCTCATCGGCACGGCGGTGCCCGCGTTCCTGCACGTCGCGGACGCCTCGGACGGCGCGGGGAGCCACTTCGTCAGCGCGGGCCGCGGCGAGAGCACCGCCGCGGGCACACGCCCGGACGGCGGCCGCTCCGGCGCGGCCGACAGCCCCGACGACCACGGTCACGGGGCGCACAGCCCGAGCGGCGCCACCGCGGGCGACCCGCCGCTGCCGCACGGCGCCGGGCACGCGAAGGGCGGACGCGGCGCGGACGGCAGCGGCGCGGGGCCCGCCACGCCGCCGGGCACCGCCTTCGCGATGACGCTGCCGCTGTGCTCCGCAGACCAGCTGGGGGTCACCGCGTCCAAGAGCGCGCCGACCTCCAACGGCACGGTCTACGGCAGCTTCCACGTCCTGAACGTCTCCGCCACCGAGTGCACCGTCACCGGCGGCGACTCCCTGGGCTTCCAGGCGAGCGGGGCCGCGGACCCGGCGCGGATCAGCGTCGTGCAGCACACCGCGGGCGACCCGGCGGCCCGGCTCGCCGACGCCCCGCAGGACTCCGCGCCCCTGGCGCTCGCCCCGGACGCCGCGTACGAGGTGCAGTTCGCGTTCGTACCGTCCTCGACGTGTCCGACGAAGGGCGAAGGCGGCTCGCCCGACCCGACGTCCTCGGAGGACGCCCCGAGCTCGGGCGAGAGCCCCGGCACGGACAGCGGACCGGGGAGCGACGGGGGCTCCGACGGCAGCGGCAACTCCGCCGACAAGGGTTCCTCGTCCGGCCTCACCACCCAGCTCGTGCAGGACGGCGGCGGCACCGCCGACGGCAGCGTCTCCGTCTCGCACACCCCGGAGGCGGGCGTGCCGAGGGCCGAGACCACCATCAGGAACGCCTGCGCAGGCACGATCTACAAGACGGGCCCGGTGGGCGTACCGGCCGCCTGACGCCGAGCGCGCCACCGGGCGCGCCCGGTGGCGCGCCGGCCGCCCTCGCGGCACCCCGGGGGCCGGGACACAGGCGGGTTCCGTACCGTGGTGGGGTGTACCGGTTTCTGCTGACCCCCCGCTGGATGGGGATCAATGTCTTCGCGCTGCTGGCGATCCCCGTGTGCGTGTTCATGGGGGTCTGGCAGCTGAGCCGCTTCGAGGGCCGCGTCGACGCGCAGCGCGCCGCCGACCACAGGCCCGACCCCGCCAAGGAGGCCGCGGCGCCCCTCGGCTCCCTCCTGCCCGTCACCCAGCAGAGCTCGGGCCGGCAGGCCGAGGCCGCAGGGCACTACGGCGACCAGTTCCTCGTGCCCGACCGCAGGCTCGACGGCCGCACCGGCTCGTACGTGCTAACCATGCTGCACACGGACGGCGGCAAGGCCCTGCCCGTCGTGCGCGGCTGGCTGCCGCACGGCAGGCCCGCGCCACCGGCGCCGAAGGGCGAGGTCGAGGTCGTCGGCGCACTCCAGCCCTCCGAGACCACCGACACCGACGGCGTCATCGCGAGCGGCGGCCTGCCCGCGGGCCAGGTCGGCATGATCAGCGCCGCGTCGCTGGTCAACGTCGTCCCGTACGGCGTCTACGACGCCTGGGTGACGGCGAACAAGGGAGCCGGGGGGCTGGCCCCGGTGCCCGCGGCCGCGCCGGAGAACACCGGACTCGACCTGAAGGCCTTCCAGAACCTCGGCTACACCGGCGAGTGGTTCGTCTTCGCCGGCTTCGTCCTCTACATGTGGTTCCGCCTGGTCCGCAGGGAGGCCGAGGCGGAGCGCGACCGGGCCCTCGGCATCGAGCCCGCGGTCTGAGCCCGCGCGGGGACGGCGGGCCCGGCCGTCCGGCCGGGCCCCGGCGCCTCAGCTCCCCAGGTGCTTCGCGGCGAACTCCAGCTCAAGGCGCACCTGCTTGATGCGCTCCTCGACCACCAGCGAGCCGTGGCCCGCGTCGTAGCGGTACACCTCGTGGACCGCGCCGCGGGCGGCCAGGCGCTCCACATAGTTCTCCACCTGGCGGATCGGGCAGCGCGGGTCGTTGACCCCGGCGGAGATGTAGACGGGCGCGCGCACCGCGTCCACGTACGTCAGCGGCGACGACGCCTCGAACCGCTCGGGCACCTCCTCGGGCGTGCCGCCGAGCAGCGTGCGGTCCATCGCCTTCAGCGCCTCCATCTCGTCGTGGTAGGCGGTCACATAGTCGGCGACGGGCACCGCGGCGAGCCCCACCGCCCACGCCTCCGGCTGGACGCCGAGGCCGAGCAGCGTGAGATACCCGCCCCATGAGCCGCCCGCGAGCACCAGCCGCGCCGGGTCGGCGAGCCCCGAGGCCACCGCCCATTCGCGGACGGCGGCGATGTCCTCCAGCTCGATCAGCCCCACCCGGTGCTTGAGCGCGTCCGTCCAGTCGCGCCCGTACCCGGTGGAGCCGCGGTAGTTGACCCGGATCACCGCGAAGCCGTGGTCCACCCACGCGGCGGGGCCCGCCGCGAACGCGTCGCTGTCGTGGTACGTCGGCCCGCCGTGGATCTCGAACACCGTCGGCAGCGGGCCCGAGGCCCCCGCGGGCCGCTGCACCAGCGCGTGGACGCGGCCGCCGGGGCCCTCCACCCAGGCGTCCTCCACCGGCACCGACTCCGGCGGCCTGAACCCCGGCGCCTCCAGGACCGCGCCCCCCGCGGTGGACCGCACCACCGGCGGCTTCGCGGCCGACGACCAGAGGTACTCCACGGTGCCGTCCGGCCGCGCCGTCGCCCCGGAGACCGAGCCGGGAGGCGTCTCGACGCGTGCCATGGCGCGCTCCGCCATGTCGTAGCGCCACAGCTCGCTGCGGGCCTCGAAGCTGTGCTCGACCAGCAGCGCAGAGCCGTCCGGATACCACTCGGCCGCCAGGTCGCCCGGCAGGTCGAGGGCGAGGTCCGACTCCTCGCCGGTCAGCGGATTCCACACCATCGGCTCCCACCGGCCGCGCCGCTGGTGCCCGACGAGCAGCCTGCTGTCGCCGGCGACGGGCGAGAACCCGAGGACTTCGAGGCCGAGCTCGCGCGTGCCGCCCTCGCTGTCGTCGAGCTCGGCGACGGCCGACCCGTCGAGCCTGACCACGCGCAGCGCCGAGTGCATCGCGTCGCCGTGCTCGGTGTGCTCGATCGCGAGCAGGTCGCCGTCGTACGACAGGTCGCCGACGCCGGCCGACTCCCGGTGCCGGTAGATCTCCACGGGCGCCTCGCCAGGCCCCCGCACCACGTGGACGGTCGTGCCCTCCTCGTCGGTCGACCTGCCGACGACCGCGAGGCCGCCCCTGCCGAGCGCGAGCCCCGCGGGGAACGACGGGGCGAGCCCCGGCACGGCCGGCTCGTCCGCCGCCCCCTCGGCGCTGCCGTCGAACGGCTGCCGCATCCACACGCCGAACTCGTCGCCGTCCGTGTCGGAGAACCACCAGATCCACGCGCCGTCGGGCGTCAGCACGCCGTCCGTCGTCCCATGGGGCCGGTCGGTCGCCTGGCGCTGCGCGCCGGTCGCGCGGTCCCACGCGTACAGCTCGTAGGTCCCCGTCGCGTTGGACACGAAGAGGGCCTTGTCCGGTGCGTCCTCAGCCCAGTCAGGCAGGGAGACCCGCGGCGCCCTGAAGCGCTTCTCCCAGTCGGGCACGGCGGCCGACGGGGAACTGGTGGAGCCGGTGTTCTCTGTCATGGCTACATTCTGCGCCCGCCCCCCGACACCGCGGGCGCTCCGCCCCCAGCCTGTGGAAAACCCGCGCCCCGCCCCTGTGGACAACCGGAGGAACCGCAGGACAGCGGCGCTGCGGCGGGCCGGCCCTCCGCATCTGTCGAGAAGCTGTGTGCGTTGGGTCTCCGATGCGTAACCGGTCGAGAACTCCGGGCCCGCGCACCGTGTGTGAGGGAGAGACGCTCCGCACCGCCGGAGCACCTGAGTTCACCTTCGAGGAGTCACCTGATGTTCCGGAAGCGCATGGGCACCCTGGCCGCCGTCTCGGCCTTCGCCGCCGCGGCCATGACCCTGACCGCGTGCGGCGCGACGACGACCGGCGCCGCCCCGGCCGCTTCGTCCGGCGCCCCCGCCCCGTCCACCGCGGCCCCCGCGGGCGGCAGCGGCGTGGCGCTCCAGGCGCCCGCCCAGGGCCTGAAGGTCGTCCCCGGCACGGCCCAGCAGAACCACGCGCCGAGCACCACGGGCGACCTGGCCGACCCGCCGGGGCAGCAGACCACCACGGCGGGCCGCGCGTGGACCGAGCTCGCGGCGTCGAAGGCGGGCGACCTCGACCCGGTCGTCGTCAACGGCGCCGGATTCACCCTCTACCGGTTCGACAAGGACACGCCGGACCCGTCAGCCTCCCACTGCACCGGCGACTGCGCCGTGACCTGGCCGCCCGTCGTCCTCGACCCTCACGGCAAGCTGTTCCTCGACGGCGTCGACATGAAGAAGGTCGGTGCGATCAGGCGCGACGACGGCTCGATCCAGCTGACCATCGCCGGCTGGCCGGTCTACCGCTTCAGCAAGGACCTCAAGCCGGGCCAGACCAACGGCCAGGGCGTCGGCGGCACCTGGTTCGGCGTGACACCGGACGGCGGCAAGGCCGGCGCCGCCGGTGCGGGCGCGGGCGCGGGCGCGGGCGCGAGCAGCGGTACGGGAGCGGGTACGGGGGCGGCCGTGCCCGCGACCAACGCCGTCCTGTTCGACGACAAGAACTTCGCGGACAACGGTTCGCAGGGCGTCTCGGGCACCGGCTGCCAGAACGTCCCGCGCCCCGGCGTCGCCTCGTCCCTCCAGACGGACGGCACGCTGAAGCTCTGGTCGCAGCCCGACTGCACGGGCGACTCCAAGGTCGTCAGCGGCAGCGTGCCCGACCTCGCGAGCGTCGGCTTCGACGACAGGACCGCGTCGATCCGCTTCAACTGACCGTCCCGGGGCGGCCGGCCACCCGGCCGCCTCCAGGACCTCTCGTTCGGATCATGGCGGGCTCGCCCGCCAGGGCCACGGCACCGTCCGCCGCCGCCAGCCGTGCGACCGCCTCGATGCGCCAGTGCCCCGCGGCACCGGGCCACCGCGCGAGGTAGCGCGCCACCGTACGGGCGTCCCCCGCGCCCGCCTCGACGAGGCCCGCCGCGAGGTGTGTGAGGTACGGCGCGGACGGCGGGTTCGCCGCGACGTCCCGCACGCCCCAGGGCGCGGTGAACGTCACCACCGGGACACCGCCGTGCGACCCCGGGTGCACGAGCGTCTCGTAGTGCCCGCCGCCCAGCCGGGCCCGGCCCGTGGCCAGCGCGTCGGCGAGGGCGGGACCGAGGCCGGGGCCCGTGCCGGGCGCGCGGCCCATCTCCTGCGCGACGACGTCGGCGAACTGCCCGGTCGTGATGAGGTGCGCCCGCACCAGGACCTGACCCGCGGCGCCCGCCCCGCCCGGCACCGCGGGCACCCGCGCGAAATCGTCCGCCGCAGCCCCGGCCACGCCGGGGCCTTCGCCGTCCTGTGGGCGGTGACCGTACGGGCCGCGCGCCGCCGGGTCGTAGAACGCCCGGCCGCCGGTCCACACCTCGGACTCGGTGGCGAAGTACAGCGTGCCCGCGAGCCGCAGCAGGACCGAGGCCGCGGGCGGCCGCGGGTCCCGGCAGCCGGGGTACGTACGGGCGGCGCCCGCGGGGCGGCCGCCCGCGAGGTACGCGGCGAGCCGCGCCCGCCGCATGTTGGAGCCGTACGAGGCGTACCAGACGCGCTCCGGCGCGCGCCCGCTCACGCCCAGGACCCGGCGGCGCGCGCCAGCAGCCCCGAGGCGAGCACGGAGACGAACTCCGCGACGCCCGCCCGGAAGTCGACGCGCATGACAGCGAGCGCGGGGTCGGCCTCGTACACGGCGAGCACGGCGGCCGAGGGGTGCGCGTGCGTCCACACCGCGCCCGCGACCAGCAGCGCTCCCGCGGCGAGCCGCAGCGCGTCCGCGTCGTCGAGCTCCGGCAGGCGCGCCCGCAGCAGCCGGGCGAGGTCGCGGGCGTTCGCGATGCCGGAGCGCTTGTGCTCGGCGGCGACCTCCGTCGACACGTTGCGTTCGAGCACGGCGGCCTGGGCGCCGGCCAGGTCGCACAGCACGGGCCGCTCGGCGAGCGACGCCGCGAGCGCGGCGGCCACCTGGTCGCCGCGCTCCCGCGCTCCCGCGCGCGGGTCCACCGCGGCCGCCAGCACACCGTCGAGCTCCGCGAGCCACTCGCGCGCCGCCCGGTCGAGGAGGACGAGGAGCACGGCCTCGCGGGACTCGAAGTAGCGCAGCACGTTCGACTTGGCGAGGCCGACGCGGCGGCTCAGCTCGTTGAGGCTGAGCCGCGCGACCGGCATCTCGCCGAGCATCGCCGCCGCCGTGTCGAGGATCGCCTGCCGGCGCACGGTGCGCTGCTCCTCGCTGCGGGCGCGCTGGAAGGAGGTGGCCATGCCCCCATCGTACAGACGATTAAAGACTCCCGGTCTGTTGTTAAGGGACCGGTGGTCTGCTACGTTCGGAGGAAGCCAAAAGACCGCCGGTCTCTAAATTCCGCGGGTACCGGCACGCGCCGGTGCGCCGCCAGTGACCAGGAGTGAGAGCGATGTACGAAGTACCCGACAGGACCGGCACGTTCGCGGTCGTCACCGGAGCCAACAGCGGCACGGGGAAGGAGGCGGCCCGCAGGCTCGCCGCGGCGGGCGCGCGGGTCGTGCTGGCCGTGCGGACGCCCGCCAAGGGCGAGCAGGTGCGCGACGAGATCACCGCGCGCCACCCGGGCGCCCGCGTCGAGGTGCGCAGGGTCGACCTGGCGGACCTCGGCTCGGTGCAGGAGTGCGCGGACGGCCTCCTCGCCGACGGCACCCCCCTCGACCTGCTCGTCAACAACGCGGGCGTCATGCATCCGCCGTCCCGGATGGCCACGGCCGACGGCTTCGAGCTCCAGTTCGGCAGCAACTACCTCGGCCCGTTCGCCCTCACGCTCCGGCTGCTGCCCGCCCTGCTCGCCGCGCCCGCGCCGCGCCACCATGAGCAGCGGCACCGCCAACTTCGGCCGCATCGACTTCGACGACCTCCAGTGGGAGCGTCGCCGCTACCGCCCGGGCGCGTCGTACGCGCAGTCCAAGCTCGCGAACCTCATGTTCACCCGCCAACTCGCCGCCCACGCCGACGCGTACGGCTGGCCCCTGCTCAGCACTGCGGCGCACCCCGGCTTCACCCGCACCAACCTCCAGACCGCAGGCCGCGAACTCGGCCCCGACCGGCCCTCCTTGACCAGCCGGCTGGCCGCCGTCGGCCGGCTCCTCCCCTCCCAGGGGGTGGAGCCGGGCGCCGAGCCCCTCCTCTACGCGGCCACCGGCCCCGAGGCCGCCCAGGGCGCCTACTACGGCCCCACCGGCCGCTTCCAGCTCGTCGGCCCCGCGGGCCCGGCGCGCATCACCCGGCGCGCTCTCGACCCGGCGGCCAACGCCCGCCTGTGGACCGCCTCTGAACGGCTCACCGGCGTACGGCTCGCCGACTGCGCGGCGGCCGCGCCGCACGGGACCGCCGGCCGCCGCCCCACCGCATGAGCCCCACGGGGGCGACCGCGCCCCCCTCGCCCCGCGTGGACCGCTCCCGTCATCCCACGGGCTCCGACGCGCCCTCCCGCGCGCCGTCCGCAACACCCTTCAATGGGCCGCAGGCAACGGCACGACCAAGCGCGACACCGACAACACGGCTGTCTGGAGCGGACATTGGCGAAGCCCCACCCCACACGGAGCACCGGGACCACCCACCGGACGGCCCCCGAAGGGCCGCCACCGCCCGCGCCGCCCCCGCCCGGGGCAGCCCCCAAGGAGACGCCTCCTGCGGGCATGGCGGAACCGCCGCCGCCGGACGCCGCCGTCTCCGACTCCGAGCGGACGCTGTTCGGCGGCCCTCTACGCTACGACCTGGGCTTCACCCAGCACGACGACGCCTTCTTCCAGCTCAGCCTGCGCGCGATGCTGGCCCGCCTCCCGTACCTCCTCCGCCTGACGGGCGGCCTCGCGTGGGAGGCCGACAGACGGGCGCTCCAGGCGGTCACCGCGGCGGAGTCGGGCCGCGGCGCGGTCCAGGCGGTGGGGCTCGTCGCGGTCAACAGGGTCCTCGCCCACCTGCTGTCGGGCGGCTCGACCGCCGACCGCCTCACCCAGGCGTCCGGCGCGCTCGCGGTGGCGGGCGGCGCCGCACTGCTCGGGGCGCTGCTGCGCGCCCTGGCCACAGCGGCGACGGGCCAGTTGGAGCCCAAGGTCGAACGCGTCGCCACCGAACGGTACTTGTGGCACACCGCGCGGGTCGAGCTTGCGGCCATCGAGGACGACGAGTTCCACAAGCTGCTCGACAGCGCGCAGTACGGGGCCGGTTCCGCACGCCGCATGGTGCAGCACTGCCAGAGCGTCCTCGGCGCGGTCCTCTCCCTGGTCGCCGCGGCCGGTGTGCTCGCCGTGCTCCACCCGCTGCTGCTGCCCCTGCTGGTGGCGATGACAGTGCCGCGCTCCTGGGCCGCGCTGTCGCTCGCCCGCCGCCGCTACCTCTCGTTCCAGGTGTGGGTCCAGCACCAGCGGGCCGGGCACCTGCTCAGCCAGCTCCTCATCTCCACCGACGCCGCGCCGGAGATCCGGGTGCACGGCATCGGCCCGTACCTGCTGCACCACTACCGCGCCATGTCCGAGGCGCAGGAGGCCGAGCAGCGCAGGCTGGCCCGGCTCGCCGCGCGCACCGGCCTGGTCGCCGCCGGCTGGACGGGGCTCGCGACGGCCGCCACGTACGCCACGCTCGGCGGACTGCTGTGGACCGGTGCGATGGCGCTCTCCGTGGGCGGCACGGCGGTCCTGGCGATCAGGAGCGGCTCCGCGAGCCTCGACAACCTGGTGCTCCAGATCAACTACCTGCACGAGGAGAGCCTGTTCGTCGGCGACCTGCACCGCCTCATCGAGGAGGCCAAGCTGCGCGCCGTGCCCGAGGGCGGCACCACACTGCCGGAGGACCCGGCGGCGATCACGTTCGAGGACGTGGTGTTCACCTACCGCGGCAAGGACAACAAGCGTGCGCTCGACGGCGTCTCCCTCACCGTCCCCGCCGGGAAGATCGTCGCGCTGGTGGGGGAGAACGGCAGCGGCAAGACCACCCTCGTCAAGCTGCTCTCCGGGCTCTACCAGCCCGACGCGGGCCGCATCCTCTGGGACGGCGTGGACGCGGCCGGCGCCGACCGCGCGGAGCTCGTCTCCCGCGTCGCCGTCGTCGGACAGGACTTCTACCGCTGGCCGTTCACCGCCGCGGTCAACGTCAGCATCGGCCGCCCCGACGTCCCCGAGTCCCGGGAACGCCTCGACGCCGCGGCCCACTACGCGGGCGCAGACGACCTCATCGCCTCGCTCCCGCGCGGCTGGTCGACCCTCCTCGCCCGCGCCTACAAGGGCGGCCACCAGCTCTCCGGCGGCGAGTGGCAGCGCCTCGGACTGGCCCGCGCCCACTACCGCGCCGGCCGCATCCTCATCGTCGACGAACCCACCTCCGCGCTCGACGCCAAGGCGGAACAGCGCCTCTTCGAGCAGATCCGTGCCCTCGCCGACGCCGGCCAGACCGTCATCCTGATCACCCACCGCCTCGGCTCGGTACGCGCCGCCGACCTCATCCACGTCCTCGACCACGGCAAGGTCATCGAATCCGGCACCTTCGACACCCTCATCTCCCCCACCACCCCAGGCCCCGGCGCCTTCCGCGCCCTCTACACCCTCCAGGCCGCCCAGTACGCCCCGCCGGCCCCCACCACCCCCGGCCGGCCCCCCACCGGGACGGCCGACACCCCCGCCCGGCCGTGACCCACGCGACCCGCCCCGTGCGCCACGGGGCGACCCGTACGATGGCGCCATGAGCACCCCGCACTACTGCTTCCTGTGACCACGGCGCGTTGAGGGCGATGCCGGCCGGCATCGCCCTCCGCGGTGTGCCTGCGGCAACCGGCCCCGCGCGCAGGCACCTTCCCCCCCCGTCACGTCACAGCTGCCGCCCGGAGTGCCCATGCCCGCCGCCCCGTTCCCCCCTGCCCTCGCGCCCCTGCTCGGCCTGCTGCGCTGCCCGACGTGCGGCGGCCGCCTCCACGCAGGACCCGGCGCGGTGCGCTGCCGCGCGGGACACACCTACGACGTCGCCCGCCAGGGCTACGTCAGCCTCCTGACCGGGCAGCGCGCCACCAGCGGAGACAGCGCGCCGATGGCGCGCGCCCGGCAGCGCTTCCTGGCCGCGGGCCACTACGCGCCGCTGCGCGAAGCCGTGGCGCGCCTCGCGGCCGGCGCAGGCGCCGAGCGCGGCACGGTCCTCGACGTCGGCTGCGGCACGGGCTACTACCTGGCCGGCGTGCTCGACCGGCTGCCAGGAGCCCGCGGTCTCGGCCTCGACACGTCGGTGCGGGCACTGCGCTCCGCGGTCCAGGCGCACCGGCGGGCCGCCGGCGCGAGCTGGGACGCCTTCCGCGCCTTCCCGCTGCCGGACGGCGCGTTCGACCTCGTCCTGAACGTCTTCGCCCCGCGCAACCCGGCCGAGTTCCACCGCGTACTGCACCCCGCGGGCCGCCTGGTCGTCCTCCGCCCCACCGCACGCCACCTCGCCGAACTGCGCGGCCGCCTCCCCGCGATGGTCGGCATCGACCCGGCCAAGGAGCACCGGCTGCACCGGGCGCTCGACCCCTTCTTCACGGCCGCGGACACCCGCACCGTCGAGTACACCGCCCCCCTGTCCCCGCCCGAAGCCCTCGACCTCCTCCACATGACACCGAGCGCCCACCACCTGCCCCCCCCCGGCCGCATCGGGCCCGGCAGCCCGCTGCCGCACCGCACCACGGTCTCGGTCCTGGCGACCGCGTACCGGCCGCGGCGGGACTGACCTCCCGACCAGGCCGCCGAGTCCCGCCCCCCCCGGGCCGCCGATCGCCCCTCATCGGGCCGCTCCCGGCGGACCAGCGGGGGCCGGCTCGGTGGCGAGCCACTGCTGGAGCTCCCGGTGGCGGAACTGGTACGCGTTGCCCGATTTCCTCAACAGGCCCGCGTCGTACGCGCACGCGAGGAACCGGCCGGGACGGAGCGGCAGCAGGCCGCGCGCGCGGGCGCACAGGGCGAAGGCCGCGTACCGCCGCGTCGCGTCGCATTCCACCAGGAAGATCGGGGCGCACCAGCCGACGACGGCGACCAGGAAGGTCGGCCCTGCGTGCGGCGGCGCACCGGACTTGACGGCGGCGAAGACGTCGAGCCCGCCGGTCGCGAGCCCCAGCGCGGCCCCCCAGGTGATGCCGGCGACCCCCGCCGCCCCCAGGTCCGCGCGTGCGAACCGGCCGGGGCCCCTGGGGGAGGCGTCAGGGGCGCGGTCGGACGTGATGGGCTGCGCGCGTGCGTGGAAGGCGCTGGTGGTCCACGCGAACAGCGCGACGGAGCAGCCGCCGGGCCCTACGAGGTACACGGCTGCGTCGGTGTCCACCATGGCCGCGAACAGCGTCAGCGCCGCGGTGTTCAGGAGCACGGTGCGCAGCCGGCCGCGCGCGGCCGGAGCGACCAGCGCTCGCCAATCGGTCCGTGCGGGGCGGGCGTTGAAGCGATTGAACAGCATCATCGCGGGCGGCATCATACCCGCGTAGACGAAGGCCAGGGCGAGGCCCGCATCGGGCCGGCCGACCGCCGCGTAGAGCAGGGCGGCCACACCGGAGAGGAAGAGGGTGAACAGCAGGTATTCCGCAAGCAGGACGAGCCTTCGGCCGCCGATGGGCCACAGCTCGGTCAGGCGGATGTCCACGTGCGGGCCCAGGTGCCGGGCGATCAGCGCGAGCCGGCGGTGCGTCTGGTCCGGTGTGCAGCGGTCGAGGTACGGATGCAGCTGGTGCGAGGCGGGGACGAGGCCGCGCAGCAGGTGCCGGTCGAGCGCGCGGGCGGTGGGCAGCCTCAGCAACTCGGTGGGGTCGCCGGAGCGGTGGTGGACCGTGGCGGTGAGGCACAGCCGCCACGGGGTGGACAGGCTGGTGGCCAGGGTGCCGGCAGGATGCGCACGCAGATGGCCCAGAAGGGGGCCCCACCGGGCGTCGCCGCCGTACCGGTCGCCCAGGTAGCGCAGCGCCTCCGACGGCGTGACGGGGTCGATCGCCACCTCTGCCGCGTGGCTCAGCCGGTCGGCAGGGGCGAGCGCGTCGTAGTGCTCGCTGCGGCAGGTGAGGATCACCGGGCCCGCGCGCAGACCGCGGCCGTACTCGTCGAGGGCCCGCAGGGCGCGCCGGGTCCGCCACAGCCGCGCGGCCTGCCCTTCCGCACCGTCCCTGCCGGGCCGGCCCGCCGGGTCGCTCCGCGAGGCGTCCATCTCGTCGAGGCCGTCCAGTACGGGCAGGACAAGACCCTGCTCGACGAGGTACGCGGCGCGCCGCTGCGGCCAGTCGTACGCGTCGACCAGATGGGCGATGAGCAGGTCGTCGAGGGAGGTCTCAGGCTGCCACCCGGCAAGGGACACGCGGACGGGCACCGGGTCCCGCTCGGCGCGGTTCTCCACCAGGGCGAGCAGCAGTTCGAGGGCGAGGACGGTCTTTCCCGCACCGGGCGCACCGGTGACCACCAGACGGGCGGGGGCCGCCGCGCGGTAGTGGGCGGCGATGTCCCGGAGGCCGCTCGGCGCCGCCGCCTCGTGGAAGAGCTGCCCGCGCTCCGCCGCGGCCCCTGCCTGGCGGGGGCCGCGCACCGTGTAGCGGAGGTTGATCCGCGTCCAGTCCTTGCCCACCAGGGCACGCCACTGGGCGGTTTCCGCGCGTTCGACCTGACGGGCCAGGGTCGCCGCCGCCGACAGCGCCAGGGACGCCGCGTCGGCCGGGCTGCCCAGGGCGGCGCGCGCGAGGCCGAGCCCGGCGACGCCCACGACGAGCCCCGCGACGGAGACCGCGAGCGACACCAGCGAGGCCGTGTCGGCGGGGCCCTGCCCTGCGCCGATCCGCGCCCACACCCAGCCGCTCGTGGCCGCGGTCCCGAGCACACCGGCCACGACGAGGCCGGCCCACGCCCGTCGCTGCCGCCGTCCCCCTGGCCCCGCCCCCATGACGGGCACCCTCCTGCCGGTTGCTCGGGTATGTCAAGCGCCGCCGAACGCGGCTCACTTCGAGGGCGTGGGCGAGCAGCGAGGGCGTGGGCGAGCAGGGAGATCGCGACAGCCGTCAACGCGCCGCCACGCGAATCCCACCCCCGGGTGACGGGCGGGGCGACGGCACAGGGTGGGCCGGTGGCGGACCGTGGTCGGAGCGAACCGCCCGGCCCGCGGGTCAGCAGCGAGCCCGCAGCTCCGATATGACGGCCCGCTCCCGGGCGTTGACGGGACCGTCCACGGCGGCCACCCGTTCGGCGGCATCGAGGAGGTCGCTCAGATCTCCCGGCTCGGCGTCCACGCGCCGCCACACCTCGGCCGGATCGATGTCGACCAGGTGGGCGAACTCCTCGTCGACCAGCTGGTGCCGGTCGTGCACCAGCCGCACCAGGTGCCGGATCAGCTGCGTCTCGTCGTCGGCCATCGTGCCGTCCGCCGAGATGACGAGCCACGCGACCCACAGCATCAACTGCGGGTGCCTGCTGCGCCTGCTCAGGCCCTCCGCGACTTCGACCACGCGCGCGTCGTTGCGGAAGACGGCTTGGGCGTGCCGCCCCGCGAGCAGCGTCGTATACCGGTTCAGCACCACCGCGAGGGGAACGCCGACCACCGGGATGCCGATCTTGACGACGTTCCGCTGGAGCAGGAACTTCCCGACGTACGGAAGCCCCCGGGCGGCGGACAGGACCGACTTCGCGTAGAAGCGCTTGATCAGCGGGCGCACCATGACCGGGACCGCCTTCACCACGCCTTCCCTGACCACTTCGCCGCTCTTGATCGTGAAGGCCACCCGGATGAGCTTCCACATGTCCTCGGGGTCCGACGGGTCCAGCGGGACCCGGTAGAGGACCGAGATGTCGTAGGCCAGGCGGAGTTGGAGCCGCGTGATGAACGCGACGTCGACCATCATCGTCGCGACGGCGGCGGGCACGGTCGCCGTCGAGGCGCCGCCGAGGCTCCCGAGGGTGGCGGCGACGGCCGCCGAGTACGCCCCGGCGGAGAGGCCGCCTTCGAGCGCGGCGTACCGCGCCGCCAGCTTGATCCGCTGGTCGACGACGGCGTCCGCGGGGACGCCCCTGTACCGCTCCTTGAAGTACTGCCAGTCGACCTTGTCGGTGTAGGAGCTCATGGCCTGGGCGCTCAACCTGGTGAACCAGTTGCCCGACTTGATGTCGTGCGTGCTCAGCCCCTTGATGAACTCCCTGATCTCGGCCCGCTCGTGCTCGACGGCCCGCTGGTCGGCGCTGTCGTCGTCGGCATCGTCGACACCGTCGACCGGCTTGTCGGACATGGTGACTTCTCCCAGGGGGTTCGGCGTGGCGCCCGGTTGTGGGCCCAGACAACCACCGCGCGGCGACGGGCGACCCCCGTCGCCGTCAACTCACGTGAGAACGCGCCCGCGCCGCGGCCCGTCTCACCGGCCGGTCGCGAGGAGGAAGACCGCGGCGGCCGTGAACACGCCGCCGATCGCCATCGGAAACGCGACGTTCCCGATCCGCTTCCCCGCGAGGTCGACCCGGGCGGTCTTCGGCGCGCCCGGCAGGTAGAGCACGGGGGCCGCGCCGCCCACGGGAAGGCCCTTGACCCCGGAAAGCCCCGCTTCGAACTCGTGCCGACTGCCCTGGGCGTCGAAGAATCCGACCACCGCGGTGTAGGAGACGCCGTCCTTGGCCGAACCGCTCCGACGGTGCCGGACGACCACCCCCTGGACGCGGACCCCCTCGCGTCGCAGCCGACGATGCACCACGGCCTCGTAGATCCCGGACCCGATGCCGGCGACCCCCAGCAGCAGTAACAGCACCGCCCACATACGCGTCCCCCTCCACCTCCGCCGCGCCCTCGCACGGCCCAGCGTCCTCCTGCCCCAGAAAGGACGCGACACCGGCCAGAGCCGGTTCCTCCCCCCTCCCCGCGCCCGCGCCCCGGAGCGACGACGCACGCTGTTCGGCACCGTCTGCCAGGCGCTCGGCCACGCCCTCTTCTGCGCCGTGTGCGTTGCCGAGGGCGGCGAAGGCGGCCACTGCAGCGGTGTGCAGCGCCTCGACCGTGCTACGGTGAACAGTTCGCGCAGGCTGCGGTAGGCATGGCTGGCGTGCAGGGCGGCGAGGTCGGTCCGGGTAGCTTCTTCCTCGTCGCGAAGGGTTTCCAGCCAGGCTTCCGGCTCCCCTTCCTGCGCCTTCAGCTCGCTCGTCCGCTGTGCGGCGTCTCCGGCCGTCTGGCGTCGCTGCGTGAGGATTTCCAGCTCCCGACTCACCGTCTGTGCGGAGGTGCGCAGGACACCGGACAGGTAGTCGCGGTAACTGGTGAAGAAGGTGCGAAGTGCCGTATCGGGGCACTCTAGGTGTATTGACTCGCGGGGTTGTTGACGTGGGTGATGGGTGGGTGGCCGAGTTCGTCGCGTACGGCGTCGAGGTCATGGAGGTTGCGCGCGACCTTCTCGACGACGTCCTCGTCGAGTCCCGGCAGGCTCTCGCTCAGCAGGGAGGCCCCCCGTGCTCGATACGGTCTCCGAATGTGGGCCGCCGCAGCCGGTGGAGGAGCTGGGTGAGGTTGCGGTAGCGGGTCGCGTCCGTGATGCCGAACACTTCTCATGCCACCCGCGAGCGGTGGAGGACAGCGCAGTCGGTGATGTTGTCGGAGCCGACGATCTCTTTGAGCTGGTCGACTGGCAGGGGCTTTCCGTCTACGACCAGGTGCAGGTCTTCACCGACGCGCCTCGGGGTGACGAAAAACGACGGCAGCGCCTTCTGCGTCGACTTCGAGGCGTGAATGGCGGCGCCGAGGGTGAGGTGGTGGTCGCCGCCCGCGGTTGTACTCCGGAATTCCACCCACAGGTAGCCGAGACGGTTGGTCTGCTCGAACCCGTCCAGAATCAGCCGGGCGAGAGTGGTCCGACCGGTACCTGTCGCGTCCAGTGCCCGTGAGTCGCCGTCCAGCAGATACGGGAGCCGCATTTCCAGGGCCTTGGACTTGCCCGCGCCGTTCTTGCCGCGCAGCAGCAGTCGTCCGTCGCCGAAGGCGAATTCCTGCTCGTCGTACTGCCACACGTTCTGGATGCCCGCGCGGTGCAGCCGGAAGCGGGTGCCGGCGGTCGTCGCGGGTCCGGAACGTGGCTGCGGGACGAGGCCACGTGCATCGGCGGTCACAACGGCAACTCCTCCTGGAGGTCGGCGCCCTTTCGGGCTGCGGAAGCCGGGCGCACGGTCACGGGGGTGGCGTAGCGTGCCGCCGCTGCCAGCAGCACCCAGCCGTCACCGTCGGGACGTGCTCCGCGGACATCGGTCACGGTGCGACCTTCCGGCGCCTCGTCGGCGTACCCTCCAGGCAGGCCGTCTCCGTCGGCACGCAGCTGGCCGGTCCGGGCCATCAGCCGCATGCGTGCCAACAGGTCCAGAACGTCCCCCCGCAGGGCGGAGATGTCCTCCACGTAACCGCGCTGCCAGTTGCTGCGCCGTCCGTACTCGGCGGCCAGTCCAGCCAGCAATTCGTCCACCAGGCCGTCCGGGACGGCGATGCCGATGACGAGCGTTCCTCCGGTCGCTGGGTGTCCAGGACACTGCGGGCGAAGCCGCTCCACGAGCCGTTCCACCAGCAGCAGCGCAGCCTGCGCGACCGTCCCCGTGCCTGGCAGGTGCAGATTGGTCAGCTCGTCCTCGGGGGTCCACCAGCGCCGCTCCCTCGGCACGGATCTCAGTCTCCAGGCCTAGAAGTTCGGAGAACGCCTGCGCTTCGCGGCGCTGACGGGTATGCAACCAGTCGCGTTCGGTGTCGGTCAGCTCGTCGAGGTGGACGACGGGTGTCTCGACGAGTATCCGGCGCACATAGGTGCGAGGTCCGCCGAATCCGGGGTCCGCTGCCCGCCGGACCAGGTCGGCGCCGTCACTAGCCTGGGCGAGCGAACCGGCGACGATGCGGGCCAGCTCGCGATCCACTGTGATCAGGGCCTCTCCGCCCGCGTCCTGCGCGAGCGCGCCCACATGGCCCTCGGTCTCGATGAGGACGCCCCACTCGACGAACTGCCGCAGAGCCGCGGTCAGGGTCCGTTTCCCGGCCGCCCTGCCCGCCTCCTCCAGCTCGATCTCCGCGTCCGCCGCGGCGGCCCTGATATCGGCCACCAGCCGTGACAGCAGCAGTTGTTCGGGTTCGGTCACCAGCACGGACAGGGCCAGCGCGAGGCAGGCGTAGGTGTGCGGAGTGAAGGCGGTGCCGGTGGAGCGCTCCAGCCGGTGGCCCGCGCCTGTCCCCAGCCCCGCCTTGAACAGGCGGGCGTAGGAGCTGTCGACCAGCAGACGGTAGCTGAGCACCTGCTGGAATCGCTTGCCCAGCCAGTCGGCATACCTACGGATCCAGCACCTGGCCGAGAAAGGCATAGAAGTCCCGGATGGAGTCCGCGAACCCGGTGAACTGCACGAACAGCGTGCTGACTCGCTCCAACCCGTCCTGCGGTTCGATGCCGCCGGGCGCGGTCACGAGCTCAGCCAGCTCCCTGAGCCCACGCTTGACCAGGGCAAGCAGCTCGTTGCTCACCTCGCGGGCGGCGTCCGCCTCGGCCAGGACACCATCGGCGTTCCGCTGGACGCGCTCGCCCAACTTCGGCAGCTGGTATCGAGCACGGGACCATTGGTACTCGCTGATGCTGGATGCTTTCACGGTGTGGCTGCTGCGCAGCAGGTTGCCCCACCTCACCAGCTGTTCGAGCCGGATGGTGAGGGTGTCGGCGTCGAGCCCGGCGGTATGGCCCCGGTCCTGGCGCAGCTTCGCCAGGACGTCCGGTACGGCCAGGTCCGCCAGTAGGGTCCCGCAGGAGACCCACATGATCGCCAGGTGCTCCAGCCGCTCGGGGGCGCTGAGGTAGGTGTAAGCGTCCAGTCGGCGCCGCGCCTCGCTGTCGGTGTCCTGCGCGCCCTGAACCTGCGCGACGGCGTCCCGCGCCGCCCCGAGTGCGGGTGGTTCTATGTCTGCGAGGTTACGTGTCGCGTTCGCCCGGCACTGATGAGTGGCCGAAAGTGCCACGAATCCTGCCCGGCCAAGGCTCTGCTCCCGTCCACAAACCGGTTTCGGCCGCTCCCCCTCGCGATAGGCTCGACCAGGCACTTTTAGACGTGGTCCGTGAAGGAAGCCTGGGGAGGCCGGACGGTGACAGCTCAGTCAGGCACGTCGGCACCGAAGCCCGACGTACCCAAGCCGGGCCCGCCGCGCCCTGCCCGGCAGTGGTTCCAGGACCGTCCGTCGCCATACCCCTGGGAGCAGGACGCACTGGATCATGTGCGCGCGCTCATGCCGCAGGCCGACCCGTTCTGCGCCTGGGCCACGTTCTCCTTCACCGCGATGTCCGGCCGGGTCAACGAGTGCGATCTGCTGATCGCCGTCCCTGCCGGCCTCTTCCTCATCGAGGTCAAGGGGCATCCGGGGCGGCTCCGCAACACCGGGTCGACCTGGACCTTCCGGGGGCCCGACCGCGCGCGGACCATCAACAACCCCCTGCACCTGACCGACCTGAAGTCCAAGGAGCTGAAGAGCCAGCTCCAGTGGGCGGCCCGCAGGCTGGGCCTCTCCGAGCGAGTCGTCCCGCGGGTCGAACCGGCCGTGTTCCTCTCGTCACCCGACCTGGAAAGCCACCTGGACGAGGTCCAGCGGATCAAGGTCTACGGCCGTGACGACGGCGGCAGCGGCCTCAAGCGGATCTGGCAGGACTTCCTCGGTCTGCCCCCCGACCGTCCCGACCGGCGCATCACGCCGGAGTTCTCACGGCACACCCTCCCGCAGCTGCTCAAGGCAATCGGGATCCGCCAGTCCACGGCCCACCTCCGCTTCGGCGACGCCTGGAAGATGGAGTCGCATCCGCTGGACGCCGGACCGTCCTGGGAGGACCGCCTGGCCACCCGGGACGACGGCCTCGTCCAGGAGGAGGGCCGGGTCCGCATCTATCTGGTGAGCCAGATGGCGACGGAGGCGGCCCGCAGGGCCACTGAACGGGCCGCGCGCCGCGAGTACCAGGTGCTGCAGGGAATCACCCACCGCGGCATCGTGGACGCGCTCGACTACCGTGAGCACCAGGGCGGACCGGCGATCCTCTTCCGCCACCACCACGGGGATCTCCGCCTGGACCAGTACCTGGACACCTATGGCGGCAGGCTGACGCCCGAGGTCCGTCTCGACCTGGTCCGGCAGCTCGCGGAGGCGGTCCGCTACGCGCACAACCGCTCGCTCTACCACCGGGCACTCGCGGCCCGCTCCGTGTACGTGTCGTTCCGGTCCGACGGTACGGCTCCGGAGCTGCGGATCACCGACTGGCAGACGGCGGCGCGGGACTTCGACAGCAACGCCACGTTCTTCCGCTCCATCGGTGGTTCCGCCCTCGACGCCGCCCTGATCGAGGATGCGGCCCGGGTCTATCTGGCGCCCGAGTCGGACCAGCCGTACGCGGACCCGGCCGACCTGGACATCTTCGGCCTCGGTGCGGTCGCCTACCTGATCCTGACCGGCCGCCCGCCGGCCACCCAGCGCAGCGACCTCGCCGAACGTCTCCGCAGCGACGGCGGCCTGCGCCTGTTCGCGGTGACCGACGGCCTGCCCGACACGCTCGACGACCTGGTCTTCCGGGCGACCCGCGCCGATGTCAACGAACGGCTCGGCTCGGCCGAGGTGTTTCTGGACCTGCTGGATGAGGCGGAACGCGCCAGCATCCTCCCGGACACACCGGCGGCGGCCTGCGTCGACCCGCTCGAAGCGGCCCCCGGGCAGGCGCTCGACGCCGAGTGGACGGTACGCCGCGTCCTGGGCACAGGCGCCACAGCGCGTGCCCTGCTCGTGGAGCGGGCGACGGAGGACGAGGACGGCCGGACCCAGGTCGACGAGCACGTCTTCAAGGTCGCTCTCGACGAGGAGAAGGCGGGGCGGCTCCGCGCCGAGGAGCGGGCGCTGCGCAAGGTGGGTGGCGGCTCCGTCGTCCAGCTGCGCGGCGAGGGACTGCGGGAGCTCGGCGGGCGCACTGTCCTGGAGCTGGAGTACGCCGGCGCGCAGTCGCTCGGCGAGCGACTGCGCGGCAAGGGGCGGCTCACCTACCACGAGCTGGAGCGCTTTGCGGACGACCTGTTCCACGCCCTGGACCAGCTCGCCGCGCAGGGGGTGCGCCACCGCGACATCAAGCCGGACAACTTCGGCATCCAGCGCCGCAAGGACCGCACCTGGCAGCTCAAGCTGTTCGACTTCTCCCTGACGGACGCATCCGACCGGGACGTGAAGGCCGGCACGCGCGGCTATCTCGACCCGTTCCTCGGTTCGATGCGTCGCGCCCACTACGACGACCACGCGGAGCGGTACGCCGCCGCGGTCACCCTCCACGAGATGGCGAGCGGTGAGCGTCCGCTGTGGGGCGAGGGACAGCTCGACCCGCTGACCAACGATTCGGCCGAACTCCACGTCGCCACGGAACTGTTCGAGCCCGCGCTGCGCGAGGGGCTCACCTCGTTCTTCCAGCGGGCGCTGCACCGCGACACCGAACAGCGCTTCGACACGCTGCGGCAGATGTGGGACGTCTGGCGGGAGGTGTTCCGGGCCGCCGACGCGACCGCGCCCGCCACGACCCCCTCCACCGTGGGGGCTTCGTCCGACGACCCGGAGGAGGCCCGCGACCGGGCCGCCGCAGCGGCCGGCCTCACGACGCCGCTGGATGCCGCCGGCCTCTCGCCGCGTGCCGTGTCGGTCGCCGGCGGCCTGGGCGCGACGACGGTCGGGGAGCTGCTGGACATCCAGCCGTACGCCATCTCCAAGGCACGCGGCGCGGGTGCCCTGGTCCGCAAGGAACTCAACCGGCGCCGCAAGCAATGGGCGACAGCGCTGCGGCCGGCGACGCCTTGTGCGCACCCCGGGCAGGCGCCCGGCGCCGAGGCCCCGCCACCGTCCGGTCCCGGCTCCGACGAGGCCCGCATCCTGTCGATAGACGACATGGCGGCGCTCCTGGCCCCGGAGCCGGGCCGCAAGGGCTCCCACCGCGCTGACGTCGTACGCCTCACCCTGGGCCTGCCCCTGGACGACGGCGGGCTGTCCCCGCTCGGTGCGTGGCCCGTGCAGGCCCGCATCGCCGACCATCTGGGCATCAAGCAGACCTCCGTCTCCCGCCATCACCGGAACGAGATCAGGAGGTGGACCGAGGCCGACTGGCTGGCCCGGGTCCGCACCGAGCTGACGGAGATCGTCGAGGCCGTCGGCCGGGTAATGACCTCCGACGAGGCCGCGGCCGAACTCCGGGCCCGTCACGGCGCCGGGGCGGACACCCCTGCGCGGACGCTCGCCAGGGCCCTGGCCGTCGTGCGGGCCGCCGCCGACGCGGAGACCGCCGAACGTCAGGACGAGGACCCCGCCGGGCAGCACGAGCCCCGTTTCGCCGTGCACCGGCGCGGCGACACCGTCCTGCTCGCCGCCGAGTCCCTGCCGGGCGCCGACGACCCCAGCCCACGCGAGCTGGCGGACTACGCGGCGCTCCTCGGCCAGGCCGCCGAACGACTGGCCCGGCAGGACCCCCTGCCCGGCCGGGGCGAGGTCCTGCGTGTCCTGCGGTCCGTGCCCGCGCCCGACGGACTGGCCCCGCTCGCCGACACCCGCCTGGTGTCCCTGGCCGCCGCGACGGCCCCCGGCGTCGCGGCCACACCGCGGCTCGAACTGTATCCGCGTGACCTGAGCCTGGAACGTGCCGTGCGCATCTCCCAGGCGGGCGCGGGCGTCCGCCGCGACCGGGGGATCAGCGTCGCCGAGCTGGTGGCCCGCCTGCGTGCCCGTTTCCCGGGTCTGGACCGGGTGTCGGGCCGGGTGTCGGGCCGGGAGCCCACCCATGTGGAACTGCTGGACGCCCTCGAAGGCGCGCGGTTCGACCTCGTCTACGACGACGAAGCGGAGAAGTTCTTCCCCAGGGCGCCCGAGTCGAGGGGGCCGTGGAACTCCACCGGCGCCCTCACCAGCTACCAGCCGCCCACCCCCGTCACCCGGGCGGACCGGGAGGACCCGCACGGCCCGCTGCGGGAGCGGCTGGCCGCTGTGGCGGAGCGCGGCGGGTTCCTCGCCCTCACGGTGAAGCCGAACGCGTTCGCGGGAGCGGCGGAGACGGTGGCGGCCGCTTTTCGGGTCGAGGCCGTCGACCTGTCGGACGTGTTCCTCACCGCCTTCCGTGCTCTGGCCGCGGAGAAGGGCCAGGACTGGCAGAAGGTCCTGCGCGCCGACAGTCTCTCCACTCCCGGCAGCGTCAAGCCGGGGTTGGCGTCCTTCGTCCGGGTGGTGTGGCAGCGCGTGGAGGTGGCGGTGCTCGCCCGCGCCGACGCGCCACGCACCGTGCTGTTCCTGCACGACGCCGGCCTGGTCGCCCGGTACTGGGACGTGGGTGGCCACGCCTTCCTCGTCCGGCTCCAGAACGCGGCCCGCCGCCCGGCGGACGCGCCGCACGGCCTGTGGCTGCTGTGCACGGTCGAGACGCGCGCCGAGGAGCCGAAGCTGGACGGCCGGACGGTGGAGGTGATCGGCGGAGACGGGGAACGGGCGCATCTGGACCAGGAGTTCCTGGACACACTGCGGGTGCCGGCCGGCAGGGGCTGAGTGCCTGCACGGCTGTGCCGGCCGGCGCCGCCGGCCTCGACGGTTCAGGTCCTCCGGGGCACCCCGCCCTTGCGGCCGATGTTGAATGCCAGCCGGTACACGTCGGGGAGGTCCAGCGCGCCGCTGGTGCGTCGGGTCAGGACACCGAGGTCCACCAGTTCCTCGATCAGCGCCAGGGGGTCCCCGGCGTCACGGGGACCGCTGCTTTCGCCGTCGTCCTCCCGCATCCGGTGCAGGGCTTCGGCGAGTCCGCCCTCCTCCCAGCACTGGCGGACGTACGAGGGCTCCATCGGTACCTGCCCGCCCTCAAGCCGCTCTATGGCGGCGGCGGCCCAGGCGATGTCCTCCGTCAGCTCCTCCACCCGGACCCGCGACGCCTCGTGGAGGCTCTCCCGGAGCGCCTCGTAGTGCAGCGGGTGGGGGTGTCCGGCGTACCGCTCCGTCGTCAGGGCCGCGGCCGAGCGCAGGGCGAGCAGCCAGGTCCTCGGGCTCACCCGGCCCTTGCCGTCCTGGAGGTGGTTCGGAACCCAGGTGAAGGTGTGGCCCTTGCGCCGGTCGGTGCCCATGTACGGGCCGGCCATCGAGACGAAGACCTTCTCCTGGCACTTCTCGTCCGCGATCACGTCGACCGGCGCGATGAACCGCCCTTCGCCCTCGGGCCGCCACGCGCCGTACTGGGCGCGGAACTTCTCCGCCTCGGGGCTCGGACCGTTGCCCAGCCGGTGGAAGAGCAGCCCGTAGAGGTTCTCCCGGCTCCACTCCAGGTCGGCCGCGTTCGCCCCGAGCTTGGACGCGTCGGCGAACCTCTTGGGTGCGCTGTCGTACATGTCCGGACGGACGAAGATCTTCGCGCGCAGCGCCCCCGTGGTCAGCCGCAGCTCCAGTGCCACCTGGAACAGCGCCGACACCAGCCGGTCGGCGGTCGTCCGGTCCCCGTGGAGATGTTCCAGGGCATCGAAGAGCAGCACGCGGGTCTCGCCGCTGTCCCGGGCCTCCCGGTCGGCCCTGTGGAGAGCGTCCTCGTACGCGTCCTCGTTCTCCCCGGCCCACCGGACCCGGTCGGCCCAGTCCGGGATGCTCGCGATCTCGGGTACACCGAGCGCCACCATCACGACCGCGTACCAGAAGCATTCGTAGACGGCGGGACCGGTCACCTCGCGCAGCAGCCGGGCGATCCTGCGCTTGCTCGGGTACGGCGTGTCGCTGCCGCCGCCCGTGGTGAAGCCGGTGGTGACTTCGACCCGCCGCAGGCGGGGCATCATGTACGACCGGGCGGCCACCTCCCGCAGCTCGGGGTCGGTCAGCGCCTTCGCCCAGTACGTCTTGCCGGTGCCGCGTGCACCGCGGACCACGGTCACGTCCGGGTCGAGCGCGAGGCGGTGGCTGGACGGAGTGAACAGCCGCCGCAGGTCGGGGTTGTCCGTGTCCGCGTCGAGCGCGACACCGAGGGCCCTGGTGATCAGGGTGCGGTACTCGTCGGTGGTCGGGGCGGCGGTCATGAGGACTCCGGGGCGGGGTGCGGGTGCGGCAGCAGACGCTCCACCGTAGTCGTGAAGGTCCGGTACGCGGCCTCGACGAACGGCAGCTCGGTCCAGTCCCGGCTGCGCAGGGGATCCAACCCCACCAGGTCGTTGCCGAAGAGGATGGGGACGGGGGCGTGCGGCGCGTCGTCGTCCTCCAGCGGAGGGTGGTACGGCTCTTCGCTCTCGTCGTCCGTGCCGTCTTCCTCCGTGTCGAGCTGGTCGTAGAGTGTGTCGGCGAACAGCTCCTGGGCACGGTCGCGCAGGGCGGGCAGCCGCTTCGCGTCCCCGGCGGAGTGGAACATGGCCGCCACGATCCGCAGCCGCTCCCGCAGCTCCCGGGCCAGGGCGGGACGCCGCTGCCACTGCCTGAACAGCATCCGGTAGCCCTCCCAGGTGGAGGGGTTGTCCACCGCGAACAGCAGGGCGAGCCCGCTGAGATGGGTCAGGGTGACCGCCGCGATGTCGTGCATGCCGGCCCGGCTGTCCAGCAGGACGACGTCCGGTGCCCGCGACAACCCGGTCACCTGGTCCTCGCAGGCGGCGATGGCCTGCTCCAGCCGTGCGGCGAAGGGCCTCTCGCCGTCTCCGGGGTCGAGCCCGGCGAGGTCGCTGTAGATGCGGTTCAGCTTGGCGAGGTAGTCGTACTGCTCGCCCTCCAGAGGCGAGCCGCCCGCAGGCGCGAGCCACACCTCTCCGTTCCCCTTGACCGGCAGCGCGGTGCTCCGCGCCACCAGCTCCAGCCCGTCGGCGTTGCCGACTCCGGCCTCCACGAGGTGGTCGACGAGGCCGTGCCGGGGAATCCCGGCGGGGTCCTCCAGCAGGTGGGAGATGCCCGGGGACTCCAGGTCGAGGTCGACCACGAGCACGCAGCGGCCCGTTCCTGCCAGGTACCTGGCAAGGACGGCGGTGGCGGTGGTGCGCCCGACCCCGCCCTTGAAGCCGTACAGCGCCACCCGCCGGTCCCGGCGCCCCGCGGCCCCGTCGGACGGGACGGGGCCGCTGCGGGCCCAGTCGGTGCCGATGACGGTCCGCTCCAGGATGTGCACGCTGCCCGTTCCTGAGCCCTGCCGAGGGCTGACCGGCACGCGGTCGTCGGCGTCGAAGTACAGCTCGGCTGCGAACAGCTTGTCGGCGAAGAGGACCGGTTCGAGCCCGGTGAAGGGCCGGGTGGCGGCGCTGAACGCGTCCCTGAGCGTCACCACGGCCGGGTCGTCGTGGGCGAGCGGACTCTGCCGGTCGTCCAGCAGCAGACAGGCGCGGCCGAGCACGTCACGGGTGACGACGACGTCCGTGCCGAACCGGGCGGCGGCCTGCTGCGCATGGGCGAGGGCGGCCTGCCAGGCGGTGTCGAACCGCACGGGGGACGGGCTCATGTGCGGGTCCTCGTCCCCAGGATGCTCGCCTGCTCGTGGGCGGCGATGAGGTCGTACGCGGCCTTCAGGTGCCGGTCGATGACGGCGTCGGTGAGGGCGGTGCCGTCGCAGTAGCGGTCTCCGACGTCCCATCCGGCGAACGGGTTGTTCCAGATGAGCTGGGTGAACAACGCTCCCGCCCCGCCCCCTCGGCGGCGGTGGGCGACGGCGGTGAGGTGTTCCCACAGTTCGGGCAGGTGCCCGTGTTCCTGTGGTTTCCTCGTCCGGTTGCCCGGGGCGCCCTTCACGGTGGCCACTTCGGCGTTCTCCAGACGATTCCGGGTGTTGAGCCGGGAACCCAGGAAGTCGGCCAGGATCGCCTTGATGCCGCACTCCGCCGCAAGACCGGCCAGGTGGTCGGCAGATGTCCGCAGGCCCCTCTCGGCGGCCAGCGCGGCCGCGCGGTAGTGATTCCTGCTCGCCGCCGCGAACGCGGGCGGCGGGGGCGCGGGAGATGTCGAGGCCGTCACGACGATCACTTTAACGAGCCGGGCAGGACCGCTGCGGGGCTTTTCTCACTCCGCGAGGGCCCTGGGCCGCCGTGCGGCGGCCCAGGTGCGGCAGGATGGGAGGTCCGGTCCGCGGCTGACGCGGTGGGGCGCTGACGCGGTGCAGGGAGAAGGAAGCGAAGAGTGACGGTGACGACTACGGGCATGGACAAGGCGGCCCTGCTCAAGGACCTGAAGAAGCTGGTCGTCGGCCTGGAGGACGATCTGCGGTCGCGCAGCGAGTCCGAGGAGGAGTTCCGCATCCGTCTGGACCGTGAGTGGCGCGAGGCGAAGGAGGCCCGGCGCACCGCCCTGTCCTACCCCGCCTGGCGCGACGAGCGCGTCACGCAGGCCGCCGTGGCGTGGGTGCTGGGCTGCGTCTTCGTCCGCTTCTGCGAGGACAACGGCCTGATCGACGAGCCGTACCTGGCCGGCCCCGGTGAGCGTCTCGCCGAGGCGGAGGCCCGGCACGAGGCCCACTTCCGCACTTCCCCGCACCACAACAACCGCGACTGGCTCATCGAGGCGTTCCGTCACCTGGCGAGCACCAACGAGACGGCCGCCGGCCTCTTCGACGAACGCCACAACCCGTTGTGGGGCCTGACTCCCGGCTACGAGACGGCGACGGAACTGCTGATGTTCTGGCGCCGCTGGGGCGCGGACGGCGCGATCCGCTACGACTTCACCGACCCCGAGTGGGACACCCGCTTCCTCGGTGACCTCTACCAGGAGCTGAGCGAACACGCCCGCAAGACGTACGCACTGCTCCAGACCCCCGAGTTCGTCGAGGAGTTCATCCTCGACCTGACCCTGGAACCGGCGGTCGCCGACGACGGGCAGGGCTTCGGTCTCAACCCCGCCTGGACCGGTCCCGACGGCCGCGAACACCGCGGCCTGCGCACCATCGACCCGGCGTGCGGCTCGGGACACTTCCTGCTGGGCATTTTCCACCGCCTCCTGGACAAGTGGCGCCGGGCGGAACCCGGTACGGACACCTGGACGCTGGTACGCCGCGTCCTGGAGTCCGTCCACGGCTGCGACAAGAACCCCTTCGCCGCGAGCATCGCCCGCTTCCGCCTCCTCGTCGCCGCGATGCGCGCGGCGGGCGCCCGACGGCTTGCGGACGCGCCGCCGTTCCCGATCAACGTGGCCGTGGGCGACTCGCTGCTGCACGGCCGGGACGCGGCCGGCATCCAGACCGACCTGGACACGCTGTTCGCGGAGTCGGTCGTGGGGCGCGAGGAGGGGGAGGCGTACGCGTACACCACGGAGGACGTGTGGGAGTACGCGAAAAGGGTCGACCTACTGGGGCGCGGGTCGTATCACGTGGTGGTGGGGAATCCGCCGTACATCACGGTGAAGGACGAGCAGGAGAACAAGAACTACCGGAAGGCGCACGACGCGTGTGCTGGTAAGTACGCTCTCTCGGTGCCGTTCGCCCAGCGCATGTTCGAGCTCGCGGTGAGAGGGCCCGGCGGGCGGCTGGGCGGGGGCGGGTTCGTGGGACAGATCACGGCGAACTCCTTCATGAAGCGGGAGTTCGGCAAGAAGCTGATCGAGGTCGTCTTCCGGAACCAGGTCGAGCTGTCCCATGTCATCGACACCTCGGGGGCCTACATCCCGGGACACGGTACGCCGACGGTGATTCTGGTGGGGCGCAACCGCATTCCCAGCCCGGAGCGGACGCTGCGTGCGGTGCTGGGCGTGCGGGGCGAGCCCGCGCAGCCCGAGGACGCGTCGCAGGGGGCCGTGTGGCGGGCGATCGTCGAGCAGGTGGGCAAGCCGGGGAGCGAGTCGGAGTGGGTTTCGGTGGAGGATGCGGCGGCGGCTGTGTTCGCTGGTCATCCTTGGTCGGTGAGTGGTGGTGGTGCCGGGGCACTCGTGGAGTTCCTGGCAGCTCATGGGACTGTGATGGAGAGGCGCATCTCGAAGCCGATCGGCCGTGCCATCCGGGCAGGAGCCGATGAGGCGTACATGCGGCCGTTGCGTTCGACCTACAGGCCGCGTGCCGACAAGCGTGCGCTGCGACCACTGATGGTCGGGGAGATCGTCCGGGACTGGCGAGCCGCCCCTGACGTCGCGATCTGGAACCCCGACTCGAAGGCGGTTAATGAAGAAGGACTCGGCGAGGAACTGTGGCCGTGGCGGACGACGCTGGCCGCTCGCCGGACCTTCCAAGGGACCATGGCGGCGGCGGGACTTGAGTGGTGGGACTACATGCAGTACACGTCCTCGGCCTATTCGACACCGCTGTCCATCACTTTCGCGTTCGTGGCCACGCACAACCACTTCGTGCTGGACCGGGGCGGGAAGGTGTTCAACCGTTCCGCCCCCGTGATCAAGCTGCCCGAGGGGGCCGGGGAGGACGAGCACCTGGAGTTGTTGGGGGTGCTCAACTCCTCGGTGGCTTGTTTCTGGTTGAAGCAGGTCAGCCATGACAAGGGGAGCCAGGGTGTCAACGAGGGCTTCAAGTCCCAGGAATGGGAACGCTTCTACGAGTTCACCGGCACCAAGCTGCAAGAGTTTCCCCTCCCGCCCAAGCTCCCGCTCCACCTCGGCCGGGTCCTCGACGCCCAGGCGCAGAAGCTCGCCGGGTTCGAGCCCTCGGCCGTGGCCGCCACTGCCGTTCCCACACGGCAAGCTTTGGACGACGCGGAAGCCGCACGCGCCGAGGCCCGTCGCCGCATGGTCGCCCTGCAAGAGGAGCTGGACTGGCAGGTCTACGGCCTCTACGGGCTGCTCAGTGACCGCGAGGTCGCCCGGACCGTGACCCCGGCGCCCGATCCCGAGACCATTCCCGAGGTCAAGCTCGGCGAGCGTGCCTTCGAGATCGTCCTCGCGCGCAAGGTCGAGGCCGGGGAGGCGGAGACCGCCTGGTTCACGCGCCACGGCTCGACCCCCGTCACCGAGATCCCCGCCCACTGGCCCGACTGGTACCGCGACATCGTGCAGGCGCGCATCGACCTGATCACCAGCCGCAAGGACATCGCCCTCATCGAGCGCCCCGAGTGCAAGCGCCGTTGGGCCGCCGACCCGTGGGAGAAGAAGGAGCGCACCGCTCTCCGTACGTGGCTGCTGGACCGCTGCGAGGACGAGGACCTGTGGTTCGAGGTGCGTGACGGGCTGCGCCGACCCCGTACCCTCACCGTCAACAACCTCGCCGACCGGCTCGGTTCCGACCCCGACTTCACGGCCGTCGCCGCGCTCTACGCAGCCGACCACCTGAGGAAGCCGGACCTCCCGCTCGCGCAGGTCCTCAACGAGATCATCGCCGACGAGCACGTCCCCTACCTTGCCGCCATGCGCTACAAGGACTCCGGACTGCGCACCCGCCGTGAGTGGGAGCGGGTCTGGGAGAAGCAGCGCGAGGAGGACCGTACGGGCGCGCGGCTCGCCATCGACCCGCCCACGAAGTACAAGTCCTCGGACTTCCTGCGGCCGTCCTACTGGTCCCACCGTGGCAAGCTCGACGTCCCCAAGGAACGGTTCATCTCCTACCCGGAGGCGGGCCCGGACAGCGACTCCACGCTGATGCTCGGCTGGGCCGGCTGGGACCACAGGGACCAGGCGCTGGCCCTCACCCAGCTCGTCGACACGCGGGTCAAGGGCGACGCCTGGGGTGCGGAGCGCCTCGTCCCGCTGCTCGCCGGGCTGCACGAGGCCATGCCGTGGGTGCGCCAGTGGCACAGCGCGTACGACGACGAGTGGGAGGGCTCACCGGCCGAGGACCTGGAAGCGGAGTTCCAGCGCTACCTGCGCACCCACGGGGTCAGCGAGGCCGAGATGAGGGACTGGCGCCCGGTACGCAGGACCCGTGGACGGAAGCCTGCCCAGCGCAGGGAGACGCCCGAGGAATCCGCGCCGGACGACGAGTAGAGCCGGCGCGGACAGCGGCCCTGCGCTCTCCCCACTCGTCAGTGGGACGCTCAGCGATCGTGGTCGGAAGCGTGCGCGGCGAACGCTGACCAGGCGGCGGGGGAGACCGCAAGCGGCGTGATCCGGGTGTCCTTCGAGTCCCGTACGTGCACAGCCCGGGGGGTCACGGCGACTTCGACGCAGTTGTCCCCGCCGCCGCCGCTGTAGCTGCTCTTGAACCAGTTCAGTTCGGTGGTGCTCATAGCGCTCCTCGGATCTGCTCCAGCAGGCCCACGGAGGCCGTCCGGCTGAGAGCCTGCGAGCGCATCTTTCCATAGCGCTGGAGCATCGCACTGACCGATTTCGGGTCGGTGATCAGGACGCCGGTCTCCTGGGCTTCGGTGTATCCCACCCACTTGTTGTCCGGCGTCTCGGCCAGGTACTTCGGGCCTTCGAACCCCGAGTGGTCCTCCTGGCGCAGCGGCACGATCAAGATCTCGACGTTGCGGCGACGGCCCTGCTCCAACAAGTTGTCGATCAGGGCCCGTGTCACGGTCGGTCCGCCCATCCGGCGCTCCAGCAAAGCCTGTTCGAGCATGAAAGAGAACGACGTATTGGGGCGCTCGTGCAGGAGCCGCTGCCGTGCCAGACGAGCTGTGACCTGCTGTTCGAACTGTTCCTCGGCCAGCGGTGGCAATCTGCGCTCGAAGACCTCCCTGATGTAGGGCTCGGGTTGCAACAAGCCGGGGATCACGCGGCACTCATAGCTGTACACCGACACCGCCTCCTCCTCGATCTCCGCCCACTGCCGGAACCAGGAGGCAAGCCCAGCCCTCCGCGTCAGACTCCGCGCCGCGGCGGCCAGCACCTTGGCCGCACCGGCGCCCAGCGCCGGCTCGGCCCGCTCGGGCAGGTCTCCCGGAGGGAACCGCTTGCCCTGCTCGATCTTGGCGATGTAGTGCGCGGAGTACTGCACCCGCTGCGCGAACTCCTCCTGGGTGAGGCGGGCCTCCTCCCGCAGGGCCTTCAGGACCGCCCCGAAGGTCTTGAGGCTGTCGGACAGGTCGTGCTCCCGGTGGGAGCCGCCCGTACCGGCGCCTCCCCCCGCGCCTCCGCTGCCGTTCCCCGTCGTCATGCAGCCCGCCTCCCGCGCCTCGTCGCACCCACCGAACCCGCCGACCCATGGTCACGTACGGTGACCCGCCCAGTCCAGCGGGTGAACCAGTACAGCGGTATCTGTACCAGCGTCGGTCCTGTTCGGCGGGGCCACGGCGGCGCGACGGTGAACCCCATGCCGACGCAACAACCCCAAGACGCCGTCACCGTACGTGCCTTCACCCAGCGCCTGTCCGCGACCCGTCGCGGTGCCCGCCTCGCCCGCAGGCTCGCCGCGCACCAGCTCGACGCCTGGGGCGTGCCGCACGGCACCCCGGTTTCCGACACCGCCGTACTGATCGTCGCGGAGCTGAGCGCCAACGCCGTACTCCATGGACGTGTACCGGGGCGCGACTTCGCGCTGCGCCTGGTCCACACGCCTGCCGCCGGGCTCCTGCGCGTCGAGGTGTCCGACACCCACCCCGCCCTGCCCGCACGGTTGCTCCCGACCGCTGACGCCGACGGCGGCCGGGGGCTGCTGCTGGTCGAGGCCCTGGCCTGCCGCTGGGGCGTGACCGAGCGCATCGGTCCCGGCAAGACCGTGTGGGCGGAGCTGGAGCTCCGTCCGGAGACGGCCGGACACCCCGGGTAGCCGGGGCGGGCGGTCGGCGCCGCGCTCGTCACGCGCCGTGAGGCTCCGGTCCCGAAGCGGTGGCGCTCTCTCTTCCGCTGTCGGACTCACCTGGCAAGATGGACGTCGCGCCAACGCCAGGGGGGCGCTGTCCGGGCCGGCCGCCAGCACAGTGAGGGAATGATCGCCTGATGTCGACCACAGAGCTGTTCCTTCGGGACGTCATCGACATCAAGGAGGACGTCCACGCGGGCGATTTCAAGGTCGACCTCTCCCAGGGCTTCCACGAGGCCGACGAGCGGGTGGCCGAGTACGTCGTCACCGAGCAGCTGCGGAAGGCGTTCCGCAAGGCGCTCGGCCTGGTCGCGAAGGCCGTTCGTACGGGGGACTCGCACGCCGCCTACCTGCACGGCTCCTTCGGTGCCGGTAAGAGCCACTTCCTGACCGTGCTGCACGCCGTGCTGAACGGCCATGAGGGGGCGCTGGAGAAGCCGGGGCTGAAGGAGGTCGTCGCCGAGCACCGGGACTGGCTGGGCAGCAGCCGGTTCCTGATGGTGCCGTACCACCTGGTCGGGTCGACCGACCTGGACTCGGCACTGCTCGGCGGGTACGCCCACACCGTGCGGGAGCTGCACCCGGAGGCGGCGGCCCCCGCCGTCTACCGGTCGGACGCCCTGCTCGCCGACGCGGACCGGCAGCGGACGTTCCTCGGCGACGACGACAAGTTCCGGCAGTGGCTCGGATCCGGGGCGACGGCCACCTCCGGCGACGCGGTCGAGGACGAGGACGACCTGCCGGGCATCGACGGGGAAGCCGGCCCGCCGGGTGCGGGCGGCTGGAGCACCGCCGAGCTGGACCGTGCCTTCGCCGCGCCGCCCGGCAGCGAGGAGCGGGAGCGGCTGGTGTCGGCGCTGCTGACCGGGCCCATGGCCGCGTACACGCAGGCCGCCCGCGGTGACGCACAGTCCTTCATCCCGCTGGAGAACGGCCTCAAGGTCGTCTCCCGCCACGCGCAGTCGCTCGGGTACGACGGCGTCGTCCTCTTCCTCGACGAGCTGATTCTGTGGCTCCAGGCCCACATGGGCGACCAGGACTTCGTCCGCGACCAGGTGCAGCGGCTGGTCAAGCTGATCGAGTCCGCCGACAGCGGCCGGCCCGTGCCGATCGTCTCCTTCGTCTCCCGCCAGCGCGACCTGTCCCAGTTGATCGGCTCCGACGTCGCGGGCGCCGACGTGCAGAACCTGGAACAGCAGATCGACTACCTCGCCGGCCGGATCGATGTCGTGGAGCTGGAGGACAGCAACCTCGTCGAGATCATCAAGCACCGTGTGCTCGCGCCCCGTCCGGGCATGGAGCAGGCGCGCGACGACGCGTTCAAGCTCGTGGAGTCCTCGCGGGACGAGGTGCGGCAGGTGCTGCTCGACGCGCAGGGGCGTACGGAGGCGAGCTGGGACGACTTCCGCACCCTGTATCCGCTGTCCCCTGCGCTGCTCAACGTGCTGGTCGACCTGTCCGGCGCGCTGCAGCGCGAGCGGACCGGCCTCAAGCTGGTGCAGGAGCTGCTGCGGCGCCACCGCGACGACCTGCGGCTCGGCCAGCTCGTGCCGATCGGCGATCTGTGGGACGTGATCGCCGAACGGACCGGTGAGGCGTTCACCGCGAAACTCCGCAAGGAGTCGGAGACCGCGCACCGCTTCCACGCCCGCCTCCGCGAGCACCTGCTGACGAAGTACGGCTCGGCGGACGACAAGCGCTTCCAGACCGACGAGCGCCTGGTCAAGACGCTGCTACTGGCCTCCCTCGCCCCGAACGTGCCGGCCCTGACCCGGCTCACCGGCGGTCGGCTCGCCGCGCTGAACCACGGCACGATCAGGACCCGGGTGGGCGACGCGGGAGCCGTCGCCGTGAAGCGGCTGCAGGAGCTGCAGGCCGAGGGCTTCGACGGCGAGCTGCGCAGCGAGGGCGACCCCGCCGACCCGGTCTTCCACCTGCACCTGTCCGACCTGGACGTCGAGCCCTTGCTGGAGGAGGTGCAGGGCGTCGCCGACCAGGACGGCTACCGCCGCCAGTGGATCAAGGACCAGCTGTGGGCGGCGCTGGGCATCCCCGACGCCCAGGCGTTCGTGTGCGAGCGGACGGTCGTCTGGCGCGGTACCAGGCGCACCGTCGAGTTCGTCTTCGGCAACGTCCGCGACCCGCACCTGCCGGACGCCGAGTTCGCGCCGCAGACCGAGGGCAACATCCGCTTCGTCTTCGACTATCCCTTCGACGACCACGGCCGCTCACCGATGGACGACGTGCAGCGGGTGGAGCGGATGAAACGCGCCGGGAGGACGGCGCCGACGATCGTCTGGCTGCCGCACTTCCTGTCCGAGCAGAAGGCCCGCAGCCTCGGCCGCCTCCTCAAGATCAACTACCTGCTGGAGCGCGACCGGCTCGACGACCACACCGCGACCCGCCCCGCCGAGGAGCGCGTCCAGATCCGCAACCAGCTCAAGGCGTCGCGCGACAGCCTGACCGCTCAGCTCGCCGACGCGCTGCTCCAGCTCTACGGCATCAACCGGGCCGATCCCGGAACCGCCGGCGCCGAGGTCCCCGAGGGCCACCACCTGATCTCCCTCCAGCCGGGCTTCACCCGCACCCGGCCAGAACCGGCGGTCGGCTTCGAGGAGAACCTCCTCCTGCTCGCCGACGGACTGCTCGGGGCCCGCCACCCCAAGCACCCCGACTTCGACCCGCGGCTCACCCGCAAGGCCGTCACCACCCGCGAGCTGAAGACCACGCTCGAATGGATCACCAGGGCGATGGAGGACGGCTCCCGGCGCGTCGTGGTCGACAGCCAGCAGATCCCGGTGGTCCGCCGGATCGTGCACGCCCTCCAGCTCGGCGAGGTCCACGACGGACCCCTCAACGTCACCACCGACTGGCGCCTGCGCATCAACAAGAAGGCCGCCGAGACCCCCGACGCCGGCCCGGAACTGTCCGTGGACGACATCCGCCGCTGGATCGAGGAGCTCGGCTACACCGGCCTCGACCGCCACGTCAGCAACCTCGTCATCGCCACGTACGCCCTGCTCGACGACCGTACCTGGGTCTACCAGACCTCGCCCCTGCCCAAGGCGCCGGAGCTGGAGCGGATCGGCCCCGGATACGGGCTGCGGGCCGTGGAACTCCCCACCGAGGACGAGTTCCACACGGCGCTCGGCCGCGCCGGGACGATCTTCGGCAGGACCGTCTCCCGGGTCCTGTTCGCCCGCAATGTCGCCCGGCTCGCCGAAGGCGTGCGCGCGGTCGCGGAGGAGCACCGCGTGGCCCTCGGCGAGGTGCGGACCCTCCTGACACGGCACGCCGCCCCCCTCGGGCTGACCGGGGCCGACGGTGCAGACGCGCCCCGCCTGAAGTCCACCAAGGCCGCCGCCGACCTCGTCGCCCGGCTGCTGCGCGCCACCGAACCGGCCGCGTGTGTGCGGGAGCTGGCCGCCGCCGCGTACGACGTGACCGACGAGGAGATCGCGGGCGCCCTGCGGCACGCACCGGAAGTAGCGGCCGCGCTGCGCGGCACCGACTGGTCGCTGGTGGACACCGTCCGCCGTGACCTCGTCGGACGCGAGGACGGCGTGGGCGAGCGAGCGGCCAGGTTCCTGGCCGAGGTGCACCGCGCCGCCCGCGACCACGAGCAGGCCGTCTCACTGGTGCCCGTGCTGGACCGGCTTCCGGACACCGTGGTGGCGTTGCTGCGCGAAGCCACCCGCCTCGCCCAGACGGCCCAGCCCAGCGTTCCGGCCGTGCCGGCCCCACCGGAGCCGACCGCCGAGGACGTCGACCTCAGCGACCACGGCAAGCCCTCCGTTCCCTCGGTGCCCGCGCCGGGCAAGCCCTCCACGCCGGGCCACGCCTCCCACGGCCAGGGCGGCACACAGACCGCCGTTCCGGGAGAGACCGGTCGCAGGCAGGCCGTCCACCTCGTTGAGCCCACTCGGCTGGAGGCGACGCTGGCCGCCACGGTCGCCGGGATCGACGCCGAGATCCGCGCCTACCTCACCGCCCATCCCGGCACCCGTATCCAGGTCTCCTGGCAGCCGGTCGCCGACGCCGGGGCCGGAACAGAAGGCTCCACCGGGCCCGCGGCGGAACCGGGCGAAGGGACCGTCGGCTGATGGCCCCGACCGTGCCGCGGGTGGGCCGCCGTACCGTCGAGGCTCTGCTCGCCGCGAACGCCAAGGACCTGGGCGAGCACAGCCTCGTGCTCGTCCACGGCCAGTACGCGTCGGGCGCGTCTCCCCGTTTCACCGTCCTCCTCGGCGGCGAGACGCGGCGCGTCCACGTACGGGACGAAGCCTCCGTCCTCGGCGTCGTTGCCGCCCTGCGCGAGCACCGGAACGCCGCCGCTTCCTCTGACGTGCTCGTGGTGACGACGGGCGTCGACGACGAGCAACTCGGCTGGGACGTACGCGGCAGGGCCGTACGGCGCAAGACCCTCACCGTCGAGAACGCCGAGGTGGTCCTCCAGCGCTTCGGCGCCACCGGCCTGGACCCGCGCATGTACCGCGAGCGGTGGCTGCTGGAAGCCCTGGTCGAAGCGGAGCCCGCTGAAGAGGGCTGGCCGCGGATCGGCGGAGTGCTGACCCGGGACGCGGCACTGCGCGCCCTCGCGGCCGAACGGCTCGGCCTGCGCGCGGCGCACGCCGCCTCCGGCCACGACGGTCAGGTCACCATCGACGCCGATACGCTGCTCGCCTGGTCACGCACACCCGCCGGACCTGGGCGGTTCGCCGAACTGGGAGCCACCGAGCGCGCCGAACTGAAGAAGTGGCTCGCGGAGGTCGCCGGACCGGCCGTACCCGTCCTGCTGTCCCTCGCCGAAGCCGGACTCGGCCACGACGCCCTGCCGCTCGGACTGCTCGGTGCCGCCCTGCGGGACCCCGCCGCCCAGCCCGACACGGTGCTCGCCCTCGGCGGACTGTTCGGGCAGGTCATGCCGCGGCGGTCGGAACTCGCCGTGTTCACCGACGCCGTGGAAGGAACCCTCACCCGCTGGATCGCTGATGCCCGCACCAGCGACGACGCCCGTCTGCGCGTCGAGGCGGTACTGGACGGGGCCGACGAACTGGCCGACAAGGCAGGTCTCACTCTCGGCCTCACCGCGAGCCGGTTCCTCCCCTCCAGCTTCACCGCGCAACTGCGCCGGACCGTCGCGGAGGCCCACCGCTCCCCGGTCGCCGGCGAGGCCGCGCTGGCCGACCTGCTCGGCCACGCCCTGGCCGGCCTCCGCCCGGACCAGGTCCAGGCCGCCGAGACGGCCGTACGGGTGGCGCGCTGGCTCAGCGGCCCCGAGCCCGCCGTCACCAGTGTGGCCGCCGCCGTACGGGCCCACGTCTCCGACTGGGGCTGGGTGGACCGGGCACTCACCGTCCTGTGGGCAGGCGACCCCGACGGCGACCTGGAGACCGGCCGGGACCTGCGGGCCCTCTACGAACAGGCACGTGAGCGCCGGCAGCCTCTCGATCGGGAGTTCGCCCGGAAACTCGCAGCCTGGGCCGCGCACGCCACCGCCCAGCACGCCGAGGGCTGCCTCGTCGTCGAGAACGTGCTGGACACCGTCGTCCGTCCACTGGCAGGCCAGGCCGCTCCGCTCCTCCTCGTCCTCGACGGCATGAGCAGCGCGGTCGCCGCCCAGCTCGGCGAGGAGGCGGAACGCGACGGCTGGCGCGAGATCGTGCCGCGGCCGGAGCCCGGACAGGCTCCGGCACGGCTCGCCGCCGTCTCCATGCTGCCCTCCGTCACCCGCGTCAGCCGCGCCTCCCTGCTTGCGGGCGAGGCAGCCGGCGGTGGTCAGTCGACCGAGACCACCGCTTTCACCGCCTTCTGGAAGCGGCGGCGCAAGGCGGCGGCCCTCTTCCACAAGGCCGCCATCGGTGGGGAGGCGGGCCACGCGCTCTCGCACGGACTCATGACCGCCCTCGCTTCGGACGCCGTGGTGGGCGTGGTGCTCAACACCATCGACGAGGCGCTGGACAACGGCCGTCATGGCCGCGGCACCACCTGGTCGCTGGCCGACATCACGCACCTGCGGGAACTGCTCGCCGCCGCCCGCAGCTACGGCCGCCCGGTCGTCCTCGTCGCCGACCACGGACACGTCCTGGAGCGCGGCAGCCGATCCGACGCCCCGACCGCTGCCGCCGAGGGCGCGGAGTCCGCCCGTTGGCGCACTGGTGACTCCGCGCGCGAAGGGGAGACCACCGTCCACGGCCCGCGGGTGCGCGAGGGCGGGGGAGCGGTGATCCTGCCGTGGCGCGAGGACATCCGTTACACCGGGCGGCGCGCCGGCTACCACGGCGGAGCGTCCCTGGCCGAAGTCACCGTACCGGTGCTCGTCCTGCTGCCTGCCGGTGAGGAGGCCCCGAGGGAGTGGGTACCGCTGCCGCGCGAGCTGTCCACCCCGGGCTGGTGGCGGACGCACGTCACCGGTGACGTGCCGAAGACCGCGCCCCCTTCCGCCGCCCAGCCGGGGGCGCTCTCGCCCGCGCGGCGCCCGACGCCCTCCGAGAGCGCGTCGGCCACCGAGGCACGGCCGTCCGCCCGCACAGCAGCCGGACCGCCAGTCGCCGAATCGCTGGGCAGCACGGTGGTGAGCAGCGAGGTCTACGCGGCCCAGAAGGAGTACGTCCGCAAAGCGCCCGAGGCGAAGGTGGTGGCGACGGTCATCGACGCACTCGTCACAGCGGGTGGGACGATGTCCCCGGCCGCTCTCGCCGCGGCGGTCTCCGCGACCGGACGGGTACGCCGCAACGTCGAGGGATTCGTCGCCACGGTGCAGCGGCTGCTGAACGTCGAGGGATATCCCGTCCTCGGCTTCGTCGACGGCGGGCACGCGGTCAAACTCGACGTACCGCTCCTGCGCGAGCAGTTCCTGCCGAAGCCGAAGGACGACGAAGCGGACGGACAGACGGACGAGCCGGCGAGCCGGGAGGAGGAGAAGGCGTGACCGACCCTGCCTCCGTGAGCGCGGTCCGGCGCCGCGAGGTCGTCGACGCCCTGCGGCGCGGCACCGTTCCCCAGTCCGGTCTCGACCTGTTCGCGGTCGGACTGGACCGGTTCGAGGCGGCCCTGGACGACGACCTGGCCACCGTCGCCCGCGGTGGTGCCGCCTTCCACGCCGTCCGCGGCGACTACGGCTCCGGCAAGACCTTCTTCGCCCGCTGGCTGTCCGAGCGCGCCAAACGCGCCGGGCTCGCCACCGCCGAGGTGCAGATCTCCGAGAGCGAGACACCCCTGCACCGGCTGGAGACCGTCTACCGCCGGCTTACCGAGCGCCTGGCCACCGCCACCCACCAGCCCAGCGCACTGCGTGCGGTCGTCGACTCGTGGTTCTACACCCTGGAGGAGGAGGTCCTCGACGGCTCGGAGATCGACGAGGACGACGAGGAAGCCCTCGTCACGGCCGTGGACACGCTGATGGAACGCCGGCTGGCCGATGTCGCCCGCACCACGCCCGCGTTCGCAGCCGCCCTGCGCGGCTACCGCCGTGCCGTCGCCGCCGGGGACGGCGCCACGGCGGAAGCCTTGATCGCCTGGCTCGGCGGCCAGAAGTCCGTGGCCGCCTCCGCCCGCCGGACCGCGGGAGTGCGCGGAGATCTCGACCACTTCGCCGCGCTCGGCTTCCTTCAAGGACTCCTGACCGTGCTGCGCGACTGCGGCCACCCGGGACTGCTCCTCGTCCTCGACGAGACGGAGACCCTGCAACGCGTCCGCGGCGATGTCCGGGAAAAGGGCCTCAACGCACTGCGCCAGCTTCTCGACGAGATCGACGCCGGGCGCTTCCCCGGCCTCTTCCTCGTCATCACTGGGACCCCTGCGTTCTACGACGGCCGGCAGGGCGTCCAACGGCTCCCGCCCCTGGCCCAGCGGCTCGCCACCGACTTCACCACCGACGCCCGCTTCGACTCGCCCCGCGCCGTCCAGCTCCGCCTGCCGGGCTTCGACCTGCCGCGCCTGGGCGAACTCGGCCGGAAGGTGAGAGATCTCTACTCGGGAGCAGCCCGCCACCCCGAGCGGGTCACCGCACGGGTCGACGACACCTACGTGGGCGATCTCGCCACCGCCGTCACCGGACATCTGGGCGGCAACGTCGGCATCGCACCCCGCGTCTTCCTGCGCAAGCTCGTCGCCGATGTCCTCGACCGCGTCGATGAGTTCCAGGACTTCGACCCGCGCAAGCACTACCGGCTGACCGTTGTGGCGGACGAGTTGACGGACACCGAACGCAACGCAGCCGCCGACCGGGCGAACGACGTCGAACTGGACCTTCCGTGACGACCCCCGACAGCCTTGAACCGGCGCTGGTCCACCACATCGTAAACACCCTGGGCTGGAAGGGCCTGCGCCCACTCCAGAAGGCCGCCGTCGTCCCGCTGACAGCAGGAGACGACGCCCTTCTGCTGGCACCGACGGCCGGCGGCAAGACCGAAGCCGCCTGCTTCCCGCTGCTGTCCCGGATGCACGCCCAGGGATGGTCCGGCACCTCGGTGCTGTACGTGTGTCCGCTCAAGGCGCTGCTGAACAACCTGTCGCCGCGGGTGGAAACCTACGCCGCCTGGCTCGGCCGGTCTGCGGCCCTGTGGCACGGCGACACACCGGCCGGCGCCCGGCGGCGCATCCTCGCCTCCCGGCCCGACGTGCTGCTCACCACCCCGGAATCGCTGGAAGCCATGCTGGTCAGCGCCAACGTCGACCACGCGTCCTTCTTTTCCGGCCTGCGGGCCGTGGTCGTCGACGAGATCCACGCCTTCGCCGGCGATGACCGGGGCTGGCACCTGCTCGCCGTACTGGAGCGCCTGCAGCGCGTCGTAGGCCGCTCCATGCAGCGCATCGGTCTCTCCGCAACCGTCGGTAACCCGGAAGCCCTGCTCACCTGGCTCCAGGGATCCGGAGCAGGCCGGCGCCCCGGACGCGTGGTCGCGCCCCACCTGGCCGGGGCACAGCCGACGTCGGCCTCCGTACCGCCGGGTGACATCCAGCTCGACTACGTCGGCTCGCTCGACAACGCAGCCACCGTCATCAGTGCCCTCCACCGGGGGGAGAAGCGGCTCGTCTTCTGCGAGTCGCGGCGCGCGGTCGAGGAACTGGGCGCTAAGCTGCGGGCCAAGGGGGTGACCACGTTCCTCTCGCACGCCTCCCTCTCCCTCGACGAACGCAGACGCGCGGAAACCGCGTTCGCCGAGGCCCGCGACTGCGTGATCATCGCCACGAGCACCCTGGAACTGGGCATCGACGTCGGCGATCTGGACCGGGTCGTCCAGATCGACGCGCCCACCTCGGTCGCCTCCTTCCTGCAGCGCCTGGGCCGCACCGGACGCCGCCCCGGCACGACCAGGAACTGCCTCTTCCTCACCCTCGACCAAGGCAAGCTCCTGGCTGCCGCGGGACTGTTGCTTCAGTGGTCACGCGGTTGGGTCGAACCGGTCACAGCGCCGCCCGAGCCCAGGCACATCGTCGCCCAGCAGCTGCTTGCCCTCTGTCTACAAGAACACCGCGTCGGAGACCGGCTCTGGCAGGAATGGTGGGGCGGCCTGGGACCGTTCGGAGGGGCGGCTGAGCCGATCGTCCACCACCTGGTGGAGGAGGGCTATCTGGACCAGGACGGCGGCATGCTGTTCATCGGACCCGAAGCCGAACGGCGTTTCGGCCACCGCCACTTCATGAACCTCACCGCGGTCTTCACCGCACCCCCGCAGTTCACTGTCCTCCAGGGCCGCACTGAGATCGGCCGCACCGACCCCGCCTTGCTCACTGAGCGGGTCGCCGGTCCGCGCAGGCTCCTCCTGGCCGGCCGCAGCTGGCAGGTCACCTACATCGACTGGCACCGCAAACGCTGCTTCGTCGAGCCGGTGGACGGCGGCGGAAAAGCCAAGTGGACCGGCACAGGTTTCGGGCAGGGCACCTCCTTCGAGGTCACCCGCGCTGTACGCGAGGTGCTGCTCGGCACGGACCCTCCCGTCACCCTGACCCAACGCGCCACCACGACGCTCAAGGAGGCACGTGAGGTCTTCCTGGAGAAGGTTCACCCGGGCGGCACATTGATCGTGCGCGACGAATCGGGGCAACTCTGTTGGTGGACCTGGGCAGGCTACCGGGCGAACGCGACGCTGGCTGCCACGCTGGAGGGGATCGTGGTGCCGGCTCAGCGCATCAACGATCACTGGATTCGTCTGCGCGAGGACCTCACGCCGCCAGTGTGGAAGGAAGCCCTGAGCGAGGCTCCCGACCGGCTCTGTCTTCCTGCAGTCGACGAACGGGCGGTGCGAGGGCTGAAGTTCGGGGGCGCGCTGCCACCACGCCTGGCGGAGGCGACGCTGTCGGCCCGACTGGCGGACCTGACCGCCGCTACGGCAGTACTTGCTGAACCCGTACGGTATATCGCCGCATATAAGTGATGCGGTTCATGCCTTTTCGAATGATCACAACGTGCGCTGCCACCGGACCATTACGCCAGAGAACGGCGACGGACAGTTCCTGCAGGCGTTCGCGGAACTCGCGGCAGGAGGGGAGGGAACGGACTTGCGCGGCTCCGCTGTGTGGAACTCCTTGAGGCGATTCAGGGCCCGAGCCAGAGCTGATGCTGCCCTCCAGGAGTTCGGCGCCGTAGTTCGCGGCGTCCAACACACCCTCCAGTTCACCGCTGGCGAGCGTGACCGTGCCGCTTGTTTCGAGGGGCGGCTCTGGTCACGGAGTTCTCCAGGGAGCCGGTTGCGCGGTCGACCTGCCCCGAGCGCAACAAGCCTTTTCCCTCGGTCGACCGCAGTTGCGTCTCGCCGAACCAGTCGAGTGGGTCAGGGTTCTCGTCCGTCACGTGGCGCTCCCACAGGAAGGGTGGCGCGGCTGAGTGCCGTGCCTGCCCGGCGATCGTCGCCGTCGCATGAGACTTTCTCTGCCTTGTGCAGGCAGAGAAACGACTGGGTGCAGGGCGACAGAGACCGTGGCGCGTTTCGGTAGGACGCTGACCAAGATCACATCCAGATTGCCCCTGGAATGTAATCAGGGCCGGTCTCCTGTGAGGTAAACCGGCCCTGACCTGCTATTACGAAGTCGGGGTGGCGGGATTTGAACCCACGACCTCTTCGTCCCGAACGAAGCGCGCTGCCAAGCTGCGCTACACCCCGATCGCCGCAGCGTGCTGCGGCAACGAGGTTTACTTTAGCCCACGCGCCGCCCCAGGCGAAATCCGGTTTCGGGTCAGGGGGTGGCGGCCGTGAGGGTCAGGAGAGTGGCCTCCGGGGGGCAGGCGAAGCGGACGGGGGTGTAGCGGTTGGTGCCGCAGCCCGCGGAGACGTGGAGGTAGGAGGTGCGGCCCGCCGACTGGTGGGTGGAGAGGCCCTTCACGCGGTCCGTGTCCAGGTCGCAGTTGGTGACCAGGGCGCCGTAGAAGGGGATGCAGAGCTGGCCGCCGTGGGTGTGGCCCGCGAGGACCAGGGGGTAGCCGTCCGCGGTGAAGGAGTCGAGGACGCGCAGGTAGGGGGCGTGTACGACGCCGATGGAGAGGTCGGCGTCGGACTCGGGGCCGCCGGCGACCCGCGCGTAGCGGTCCCGCTTGATGTGGGGGTCGTCGAGGCCGGTGAAGGCCAGCTCGTAGCGGTCGAGCTTGAGGCGGGCGCGGGTGTTGGAGAGGTCGGTCCAGCCCGCCGCGTCGAAGGCGTCCCGCATGGGCTCCCAGGGGTTGTGCAGGGCGTGGACGGCGGGGGCGTTGCCGTTGAGGCCGTGCTTTCCCTGCGCCTTCTCGAAGAGGTACCGCGCGGGGTTGCGCAGCTTGGGCCCGTAGTAGTCGTTGGAGCCGAAGACGTAGACGCCGGGGAACTCCATCAGCGGGCCCAGCGCGTCCAGCACCTCGGGTACGGCCTCCGGGTCGGAGAGGTTGTCCCCGGTGTTCACGACGAAGTCGGGGCGCAGCCCGGCCAGCGACTGGAGCCAGCGGCGCTTCTTGCGCTGGCCGCGCACCATGTGGATGTCGGAGACCTGAAGGACCCGCAGGTCGCGCATGCCGCGCGGCAGGACAGGGACGGTCACCCTGCGCAGTCTGAACGAGCGGACTTCGAACCCCGCGGCGTAGGCGACGCCTGCCGCGCCGGCCGCAGCGATGGACAGGGGGACTCCGTAGCGTGCGCGCATACGCCCATCGTCGCAGACCTCGCGTGAGACCCGTCACGCGCCCGGGCGCGTGCGCCGTCCGCGCGCCGGTACGGGCCCCGGCCGCGCGCCCCCGCGAGCGCCCCGCGGGAGTCCCGCGTGCGCCGCGCGGCAGCCCCGGTAATCGGGCGGCAGGCGGCGTGCGTCGCCTGCCACACTTGACCCCATGACCAGCCTCAAGTCCAAGCTTCAGGAAGACCTCACCGAGGCCATCAAGGCCCGCGACGAGCTGCGCTCAGCGACGCTCCGGCTCACCCTCTCCGCCATCACGAAGGAAGAGGTCTCCGGCACGTCCGCGCGGGAGCTCAGCGACGACGAGGTGCAGAAGGTGATCGCCAGGGAGGCGAAGAAGCGCCGCGAGGCGGCCGACGCGTTCGCCAAGGGCGGGCGCGCCGAGCAGGCGCAGCGGGAGCTGGCCGAGGGCGAGGTGCTCGCCGTGTACCTGCCCAAGCCGCTGAGCGACGACGAGCTGGAGTCGATCGTCGCCGAGGCGGTGGCCGAGGCCAGGGCGGGCGGCGCCGAGGGACGCGGTGCGATGGGCGCCGTCATGAAGATCGTGACCCCGCGGGTGGCCGGCCGCGCGGAGGGCGGCCGCGTCGCGGGCGCGGTGAAGCGGCTGCTCGGGTAGGCGCGTCGTCGGCCGCGGTGCGCGTGTCCGCGGGCTGCCGGCCGCACCCGCGTGTCCGTCTACGCCCCGCCTGCCGGCGCCCCGGCCCCCGCGTACGGCCAGTCCGCCGCCACTCCCTCCGCGTACGCCCCGGCCCACGCAAAAGCGCCCCCCCCGGTCGAGAACCCCGGGGCGGGCGCCTTGGCGTGGGCGGGTGGCGGGACGCGTCAGTGGTTGCCGCCGAAGAAGCCTCCGCCGAAGCCGCCGTTGCCGCCCGCGTCCGCGCCGCCGTCTGCGCCCCCGTTCGCGCCGCCGTCCTGGCCGCCGTTGCCGCCGCCGCCGAACGCGCCGCCGATGTCCTGGCCCGCCGTGGCGCCGGCGTCCTGGGCGCCCGCGTTGTCGCCGTTGTCGCCGTCGTCACCGCCGTTGCCCTGGCCGCCGCCGTCGTCGTTCTTGTGGTCGTCGGGCTTGGGGGCCTTCTTCTTCATGTCGGGGAGCTTGATGGTCGGCAGCGGCGGCGACGTCGTGCCGGCCAGCGCCCCGCTCATCGCGTCCTTCCAGATCGGGCCCGGGGTGTCGGCGCCCATGACCTGCTTGTGGTACTGGCCGCCGATGGTGATGTTGCGCATCGAAACGTTGCCGGTCGGGCCGCCGACCCAGACGGCGCCCGCCATGTCGGAGGTGTAGCCGACGAACCACGCGGCGTTGATGTCGTCGGTGGTGCCTGTCTTGCCCGCGCTGTCGCGGTCCGTGAGGCCGGCGAGCGTACCGGTGCCGTCCTCGACCACGCCCTTCAGCAGGGAGTTGAGGACCGTGGCCGTGTGCTCGGACATCGCCTGCTTGCACTGCGTCTTCGGCACCGGCAGCGACTTGCCCGACGCGTCGGTGATCGTCTGCACGGCGATCGGCGAGCAGTAGACGCCCTTGTTGGCGAAGGTCGCGTAGGCATTGGCCATCGTCAGCGGCGAGACCAGCTGGGTGCCGAGGGTGATCGAGGGGACCTGGTCGATCTTCTTGCCGTCGGCGCGCTGCACGCCCAGCTTCGAGGCCATCCGCGTGACCGGGCAGACGCCGATCTTGCTGATCATCTGCACGAAGTAGGTGTTGACCGACTTGGCCATGGCCTCCTTCATGTTCATGGGCCCGACCTCGGACTTCGACTCGTTCTCGACGGTCTCGGGGGAGGTGGTGCTGTTCTGCCAGGTGCCGTCGCAGGTCTGCACGGGCGACGGGTAGTTCATCTTGTTCGGCGCGGGCTCGACCGTGCCGGGGTCGGTGCCGCCGTCGATCGCCGCCGCCGCGGTGATCGGCTTGAACGTCGAACCGGACTGGAAGCCGCTGCCGCCGCCCATGTTGTGGTTGACGCTGAGGTTGAGCTGCGTCTCGTTCTTGCCGATGCCGTACGGGCGCGACTGGCCCATCGCGACGATCTTGCCGGTGCCGGGCTGGACGAGGGTGACGGCCGTGGCGACGGAGTCCGACTTGTAGACGTGGTTCTCGATCGACGTCTGGACCGCCTGCTGCGCCTTGGGGTCGAGCGTCGTCTTGATCGTCAGGCCGCCGGTGTTCCAGCGGTCGGCGCGCGCCTGCGCCGTCTTGCCGAAGGCCGGGTCGTTGAGCAGGGTGTCGCGCACGTAGTCGCAGAAGAAGCCCGCGCCCTTGGTGGCGGTGATGCAGCCGCTCTTGGGGCTGGTGACCTTCAGCTTGATCGGGGTCGCGATCGCCTTGTCGGCCTCGGACTGCGAGATGTCGCCGACCTGGGCCATCCGCTCGAGCACCGTGTTGCGGCGCTTCAGCGCGGTCGGCTCGTCGTTGATCGGATCGTACTGGCTCGGCGACTGGACGAGGCCGGCGAGCAGCGCCGCCTCCTCCAGGTCCAGGTCCTTGGCGTGCTTGGAGAAGTAGCGCTCGGACGCGGCCTCGACGCCGTACGCCTGCTCGCCGAAGAAGGTGATGTTGAGGTAGTTCTCCAGGATCTTCTTCTTGCCGAGCTCGTCCTCGACCTGGATCGCGTACTTCAGCTCCTGGACCTTGCGGCCGAGGGTCTGCTGGGTGGCCTGGGCGACCTTGGTCGGGTCGTTGCCCGCCTCCTCGATGAAGACGTTCTTCACGTACTGCTGCGTCAGCGTGGAGGCGCCCTGCGAGACGCCGCCGGACTGCGCGTTCTGGTTCAGCGCGCGGGCGATGCCCTTTATGTCCACGGCGCCGTGCTCGTAGAAGCGCGAGTCCTCGATGGCCACGAGGGCCTTCTGCATGTACGGCGAGATGTCCTTGAGCGGCACCACGGTCCGGTCGCGCGAGTAGACGTCGGCGATCTTGCCGCCGTCCGCGTCGAGGATGGTGGTGCGCTGGCTCAGCGGCGGGGTCTTGAGGTTGGCGGGGAGCTCGTCGAACCCCTGGACCGTCCCCTTCGCCGCCAGGCCGAGAGACCCGAAGGCCGGCAGGGCGATACCCGCGAGGACCGCGCCGGCGAGCACGCTGACTCCCAGGAACTTGGCGGCCTGCTGGGTCTTGGACAGGCCCCCGCCCGAGCGCTTCTTTGGCATGGGTGAAGCCTACGGTCTGATTCGCCGGACACGGGTCAATGCTCTGGCCTAAGCTGTACCCAACGGTCACGATTCTGTATGCCTTTCCCGCAAGGCGCCGCTGCACTTCACAGGGTCGAGATCGTTTTCCGACGGATTCCGGTCTGTTCTGCTGGTTTCTGTCGGAGTCTGACGCGTCCGGGTCAGGCCCGGTGGCGGCAGAATGATTTTCGGCCTCTGTGAATCGGCCCCCGGTCGGCCTCCTCCTGCGCCGGAGGGTGCGACGCGAGGCCGAACGCATGTCGGGGGCATACCTGCGGGGTGTTCCCGGCCACCGCACTACGGGTCACACTTTCGAGTGGACTTGCCTTGTGAACTTCCGGTGAACCCGAACGCCGGAACGTGTGAGCAAGGAGCGCCCCACGGGGCGTGCGGCACCCGCGACGACGGCGACGAACTGCCTGTTCGCGCGGGGTGCCGCGGTCTGGCGACCCGTCACTCCCCTGGGTGATCTTTCGCGTACGCATAGTCCGTTCGGACCATTCAAGATTGGGCACGAAGGGGGTGTTGCGCTGTGTCCGCCAGCCGTAACGTCCTCAACTGGCAGCGGTGAATATGCCGCTTGCCGCCGTGGGGGAGCCTCGATTCGGGAGAGGACGGCGCCGGCATGGGCTGGGTTACCGACTGGAGTGCGCAGGCAGCCTGCCGCACTACCGATCCGGATGAACTGTTCGTTCAAGGTGCAGCGCAGAACAGGGCGAAGGCAGTGTGCACCGGGTGTCCGGTGCGTACGGAATGCCTGGCGGACGCGCTCGACCATCGCGTGGAGTTCGGCGTGTGGGGCGGCATGACGGAGCGGGAGCGCCGCGCCCTGCTGCGCAGGCGCCCCACGGTCACGTCGTGGCGCCGCCTGCTGGAGACCGCGCGCACGGAGTACGAGCGCGGTGCGGGCCTGCTGCCCGCGGGACTTGAGGACGACGAGGACGGCTTCGAGACGTACGCGGCGGCCGGGTAGGGCGGTCGCGCGCCCCCGGTGCGCGGGGCGAGCGGCTACGCGTCCTCGCCCGCCGCGAGGCGGTCGCCCACGGCCCGCAGCCCCGCCAGGTCGTGCACATCCCCCGGCAGCGCGGGGACGGCCGCCACGGGCACCTCGGGGTGGAGCGCAGTGAAGCGGTCACGCGTGCGCCGCTCGCGCGCGATGACCTGCATACGGTCCGCGTGCAGCCGCAGCAGGCCGGCCGTCAGCTGTTCCGCGTCAACGGGCCTTTCCGGCGCGCCGTTCGGCGAGGCGTCCGGAGCGGTGCCTGTGCCGTCCCGCGTGTCTGCGCCGGTCATGCCGTCTGCGACCTCTGCGCTGTCTGTGCCGGCTGCGCTGCTGTCTGTGCCGTCTGTGCCGTCTGTGCCGTCTGTGCCGGCTGCGCCGGCTGCGCTGCTGTCTGTGCTGTCTGTGCCTGCTGGGGTATCCGGGGTCCCTGCGGCATCCGCGGTGGCGGGGACATCCGCGGTGTCGGGGTGCTCGGACGGCCCGGCGGCCTCGGGAGAAGGACCGCCGCTCGGGGTGGCCGCGGTGGTTTCGGCGCGACGGGGAGCGGCGCCAGGGACACCATTCCCGGCCGTCTGATCCACAATGCGGGCCTCTTCAAGATTTTCCGCGGCGGCCCGCGCCCGCTCGGCGGACAGCCTCCTGGCGCCGCTGCCGTGCACGCGGTTGAGCACGAGGCCCGCGAGCGGCATCCGCTCCGCCGCCAACCTCCGTACGAAGAAGTCGGCTTCGCGCAGCGCGTCCCGCTCGGGCGCCGCCACCACGAGGAAGGCGGTGCCGGGCGCCTGGAGCAGCCGGTACGTGGCGTCCGCGCGGGTCCGGAAGCCGCCGAACATGGTGTCCATCGCCGCCACGAACGTCTGCACGTCGCCGAGGAACTGCCCGCCGAGCAGCTTGCCCAGCGTGCCCGTCATCACCGACATGCCGACGTTGAGGAACTTCATCCCGGCCCGCCCGCCGACCTTCGCGGGGGCCATCAGCAGCCGGATGAACTTGCCGTCGAGAAAGGACCCGAGGCGCTTGGGCGCGTCGAGGAAGTCGAGGGCGGAGCGCGACGGCGGGGTGTCCACGACGATCAGGTCCCACGCGTCGCGGGAGCGCAGCTGGCCCAGCTTCTCCATCGCCATGTACTCCTGGGTACCGGCGAAACCGGCCGACAGGGACTGGTAGAAGGGGTTGTCCAGAATCGCCCTGGCCCGCGCCGTGTCCGCGTGCGCCTCGACGATCTCGTCGAACGTCCGCTTCATGTCGAGCATCATCGCGTGCAGTTCGCCCGGGCCCTCGACGCCCTTGACCTGGCGCGGGGTGTTGTCGAGCGAGTCGATCCCCATGGACTGCGCGAGCCTGCGGGCCGGGTCGATGGTCAGCACGACCACCGTGCGGCCGCGCTCCGCGGCGCGGACGCCGAGCGCGGCGGCGGTGGTGGTCTTGCCGACGCCGCCCGAGCCGCAGCACACGACGATGCGGGTGGCCGGGTCGTCGAGCAGGGCGTCCACGTCGAGCGCGGGCGTGTCCGAGGGGACGCCCGCGGCCGCCGCGCCGCCGCCGGGCTCCTGGGCCTTGCTCATGCGAAAGCCTTCCCGAGCTGTCGTAGCTCCCTGGCAAGCCCGTACAGCCCTGCGAGGTCCACGCCCTCGCCGAGCAGGGGGAGTTCGTACGCGGGCACGCCGATCCCCGCGAGCACGGACCGCTGCTCGCGCTCCAGCTCGACGCGCTGCGCGTGCTCGGCCGCCTGGTCGAGCAGCGGGCCGACGAGCTTCGTCGGCGCCGCGAGACCGGTGCCCGCGAGCACCTTGGTGATCTCTTTGCGCCGGTCGCCGGAAGCGGCGCGCACCGCTGCCTCGTCCAGCAGGTGCGGGCGGACCATGTTCACGATCACGTTGCCCACGGGGAGTTCGGCGGCGCGCAGCTCCGCGACGCCGTCCGCGGTCTCCTGGACCGGCATCTCCTCGAGCAGCGTGACCAGGTGGACCGCGGTCTCGCGCGATCTGAGGACCCGCATCACGGCCTGCGCCTGGTTGTGTATGGGGCCGATCTTGGCGAGGCCCGCCACCTCGTAGTTCACATTGAGGAAGCGGGTGACGCGGCCGGTGGGCGGCGCGTCCATCACCACGTGGTCGTAGACGAAGCGGCCCGCGCGGTCGCGGCGCCGCACGGCCTCGCACGCCTTGCCGGTCAGCAGGACGTCCCGGACGCCCGGCGCGATCGTCGTCGCGAAGTCGATCGCGCCCAGCTTGCCGAGCGCGCGGCCCGCGCTGCCCAGCTTGTAGAACATCTGGAGGTAGTCGAGGAGCGCCTGCTCGGCGTCGATGGCCAGCGCGTACACCTCGCCGCCGCCGGACGCCACGGCGATCTTGCGTTCCTCGTACGGCAGCGGCTCGGTCTCGAAGAGCTGCGCGATGCCCTGCCTGCCCTCCACCTCGACGAGGAGGGTGCGCTTGCCCTCGGTGGCGAGGGCGAGCGCGAGCGCGGCGGCGACCGTCGTCTTACCGGTACCGCCCTTGCCGCTGACGACCTGGAGCCTGCTCACGTATGCGAGCCTAACCAGTCGCGTCGCGGGCTACGCACCAGGCCGCCCCCGGGGTTTCCCGGGAGCTGCCCCTAGGGGGCGTCCGGCTACAGTCGGGCCATGACCAAGTGGGAATACGCCACCGTGCCGCTTCTCGTGCACGCGACCAAGCAGATCCTGGACACCTGGGGCGAGGACGGCTGGGAGCTCGTCCAGGTCGTGCCGGGACCCAACAACCCCGAGCAGCTCGTGGCCTATCTGAAGCGGGAGAAGGCCGCATGAGCGGGGCAGTCGAGGCCGCGATCGCGGCGCGCGGGCTGACCCTGCCGGACGTGGCGCCGCCGCTCGCCGCGTACGTCCCCGCCGTCCGCAGCGGCGCCTACGTCTTCACGGCGGGCCAGCTGCCGCTGGTGGAGGGCAAGCTGCCGCTCACCGGCAAGGTGGGCGGCGAGGTCACCGCCGAGGAGGCCAAGGAACTCGCCGCCACCTGCGCGCTGAACGCGCTCGCCGCCGTGAAATCCGTCACGGGCGACCTGGACAGGATCGCGCGCGTGGTGAAGGTCGTCGGGTACGTGGCGTCCGCCGCGGACTTCACCGGCCAGCCCGGCGTGATCAACGGCGCGAGCGAGCTGCTCGGCGACCTCCTCGGCGACAAGGGCGTGCACGCGCGCAGCGCGGTCGGCGTCGCGGTGCTGCCGCTCGACGCGCCGGTCGAGGTCGAGCTCCAGGTCGAGCTGACCGAGGACTGAGCCCCGGCGCCCCGGCCGACGCCACTGTGCGGCGGTTCGGGTCGCCGCAGCCGACACCTCTCGCCCGGGGGTCGGGTTCGCCCGCACCCGATGCCCGTGTCGGGCGGGCCGGGCCCGTACGGGGATACGGGGACGACCCCACCGGCCCGGTATCCCGTACGGAGCCGGGTCGCCTCCCGTACGGAGTCGGGCCGCCCCCGCGGCCCCCGGCCGCGCGAGCAGCTCTCGAACATCCGACCGTGACCGCATACGATCCGGCCATGCCTACAGGTCAGTGGTTCCCGCCCGAGTGGCCCGAGCGGATCAGGGCGCTCGCCGCGGGCGAACTCGACGTGGTGGAGGCGCGCCGCGCCGCCACCGTCGTGCTGCTGCGGGACGGTGCGCCCGGGCCCGACGTGTACATGCTGCGGCGGCGGGCCTCGATGGCGTTCGCGGCCGGTGCGTACGTCTATCCGGGCGGCGGCGTCGACCCGCGCGACGACGACCGGCACGTCGGCTGGGCAGGGCCCGGCCGCGAGACCTGGGCGCGCAGGCTCGGCGTGGGCCCCGCCGAGGCGCAGGCCGTCGTGTGCGCCGCCGTCCGCGAGACCTACGAGGAGGCCGGGGTCCTGCTCGCGGGGGAGAGCGCGGACAGCGTCGTCGGCGACACCACGGGCGAGGACTGGGAGGCCGACAGGGCCGCGCTCGCCGCGCACGAGCTGTCCTTCGCGGAGTTCCTGAAGAAGCGGCGCCTGGTGCTCCGCAGCGACCTGCTGGGCGCGTGGGCGCGCTGGATCACGCCGGAGTTCGAGGCGCGCCGCTACGACACGTGGTTCTTCGTCGCGGCCCTGCCCGCCGGCCAGCGCAGCAGGAACGCCTCGACGGAGGCCGACCGGGCCGTGTGGATCAGGCCGGCCGACGCGGTCGCCGCGTACGAGCGCGGGGACCTGCTGATGATGCCGCCCACGGTCTCGACGCTGCGTGACATGGCACCGTACGGCTCCGCGGCCCGCGCGCTCGACGCGGCCGCCGAGCGCGACCTGGTGCCGGTGCTCGCGCGGGCCCGCATGGAGGGCGACGAGGTCGTGCTCACCTGGCCCGGCCACGAGGAGTTCACCCGGCGCATCGCCGCAGCCCCGGAAGGCGGGCGGGCATGACGGGCGCGGCCGAGCTGCCGGGACAGCCGCGCGGGGGTGTCGCCTCGGGCGCCGCGACGGCGCGCGCGGTCAACGTCCTCGCGCCGAACCCGTCGCCCATGACCCTCGACGGCACCAACACGTGGATCGTCGCGGAACCCGGCTCCGGCCTCGCCGTCGTGATCGATCCGGGGCCGCTGGACGAGGGGCACCTGCGGGCCGTGGTCCGCACCGCAGAGGAGGCGGGCAGGCGGGTCGCGCTGACCCTGCTCACCCACGGCCACGCCGACCACGCGGAGGGCGCCGCGCGCTTCGCCGAGCTGACCGGGACCGCCGTGCGCGCCCTCGACCCGGCGCTGCGCCTCGGCGACGAGGGCCTCGGCGCCGGCGACGTCGTCACCACGGGCGGCCTCGAACTGCGGGTCGTGCCGACGCCCGGCCACACCGCCGACTCGCTCAGCTTCCACCTGCCTGCCGACCGCGCGGTCCTCACCGGTGACACGGTCCTCGGCCGCGGCACCACCGTCGTCGCCCACCCGGACGGGCGGCTCGGGGACTACCTGGACTCGCTGCGCAGGCTGCGGTCGCTGACGGTGGACGACGGCGTGGACACCGTGCTGCCGGGGCACGGCCCGGTCCTCGAGGACGCCAGGGGCGCCGTCGAGTTCTACCTCGCCCACCGCGCGAACCGCCTCGCCCAGGTCGAGACCGCGGTCGAGAACGGTCTGCGCACCGCCCCCGAGGTGGTCGCCGAGGTCTACGCGGACGTGGACCGTGTCCTGTGGCCCGCCGCCGAGCTCTCGGTCCGCGCCCAGCTCGACTACCTCGCGGAGCACGGCCTCGTCTGACCCGCACGGCCCACCCGCACGACCGACCCTTCGGGGGGCGTCTTCCGCCCGTGCACCCGCGCGTACTCGCCCGCGAGCCAGGGCCCCAGGTCGTCCGCGTACGCGGCGAGCACCGCGGGCTCCGCGACCGGGGCACGCGCGACGGCGGCCGCGGCCCACGGGCCGCGGCCGGGTGGGGTCAGCGGGAGCGCTTGGCCAGGCGTTCCACGTCGAGGAGGATCACCGCGCGGGCCTCCAGGCGCAGCCAGCCGCGCTGGGCGAAGTCGGCGAGTGCCTTGTTGACCGTCTCGCGGGAGGCGCCGACCAGCTGGGCCAGCTCCTCCTGGGTGAGGTCGTGGACGACGTGGATGCCCTCTTCCGACTGGACGCCGAAGCGGCGCGACAGGTCGAGCAGGGCGCGGGCCACGCGGCCGGGCACGTCGGAGAAGACCAGGTCGGACATCTGGTCGTTGGTCTTGCGCAGGCGCCGGGCGATGGCGCGCAGCAGGGCCGAGGCGACCTCGGGGCGCACATTGAGCCAGGGCAGCAGGTCGCCGTGGCCGAGGCCGAGGAGCTTGACCTCCGTGAGCGCCGTCGCCGTGGCCGTGCGCGGGCCGGGGTCGAACAGCGAGAGCTCGCCGATCAGCTCGCCGGGGCCGAGCACCGCCAGCATGTTCTCGCGCCCGTCGGGGGAGGTGCGGTGGAGCTTGACCTTGCCCTCGGTGACCACGTAGAGGCGGTCTCCCGGGTCCCCCTCGTGGAACAGCGCGTCGCCGCGCGCGAGCGTGGTCTCGCTCATCGAGGCGCGGAGCTCGGTGGCCTGATCGTCGTCGAGCGCCGCGAAGAGCGGGGCACGCCGTAGAACGTCGTCCACGAGTTCTCTCCTTGTCGACCTGCTCGGGAAGCGGGCCCCTGCCGGGAAACCGCGATCCCCATGATGCCGTAGGTGCTGCTGATGCCGAACGCGCAGCAACCTCTCCGTACGGAAAGTTTGACCTACCAAGGATGCTCTGCCGCGCGCTCCGGCGGAATCGGGTGACGGCAGGCCCGTATCCGCCCCGATGTCAGTGGCGGGCTTTAGGCTGGCCGGGTGTCCAACTGACCGGTGAACGACCGGCGACAGCGCAGGCCAAGGGGGCTTGGAGAGTGTCCGCGGAGTCCAGTTCCGCTGTGGGCGAACAGCCCTCGGCAAAACCGAAGAAAAGCGCGAAAGGCGCAAAACCCGAGTCGCACCTCGCCATGGTCCGGCGCGCCCGGCGGATCAACCGCGAGCTCGCCGAGCTCTATCCGTACGCCCACCCGGAGCTCGACTTCAGGAACGCGTTCGAGCTGCTGGTCGCGACCGTGCTGTCCGCCCAGACGACCGACCTGCGGGTCAATCAGACGACGCCGGGACTCTTCGCGAAGTACCCCACCCCGGAGGACCTGGCGGCCGCCGTGCCCGAGGAGCTGGAGGAGGTCATCAGGCCGACGGGCTTCTTCCGCGCCAAGGCGAAGTCCCTGATCGGCCTCTCCACCGCGCTGCGCGACCGGTTCGACGGGGAGGTGCCGCCCACCATCGAGGACCTGGTGACGCTGCCGGGCGTCGGCCGCAAGACGGCCAACGTCGTGCTGGGCAATGCCTTCGGGGTGCCGGGGCTGACCGTGGACACCCACTTCGGCCGCCTGGTGCGGCGGTGGAAGTGGACGGAGGCCCAGGACCCGGAGAAGGTCGAGGCGGACGTCGCCGCGATCTTCCCCAAGAGCGAGTGGACGATGCTCTCGCACCGGATCATCTTCCACGGCCGCCGCGTCTGCCACTCCCGCAAGCCCGCCTGCGGCGCCTGCTCGATCGCGCCGCTGTGCCCCGCGTACGGGGAGGGCGAGACGGACCCGGAGAAGGCGAAGAAGCTCCTCAAGTACGAGCTGGCGGGCAAGCCAGGACAGCGGCTGAGCCCGCCGTCCGACTACCCGGGCAGGCCGGCGCCGCCGCTCGGCGGCGCCCCCGAGGGCGGCGCGTGAGCCGAGGCGGGCCGCCCGGGCCCGCACAGGCCCGGCGGGCCCCCGCACAGGCCCCGCGGGGAACGATCACAGCGCCCCGCCGCGTTACCGCTCGGGGGTGCAGATGACGCACGCGCGGACACAGAAGACCGGAGAGGCCGCGGCGGCCCCGGAGCACGCCGTCCCGGCAGCGGACACCGGACGGGCCGTGCCGCACGCCGAGGCGGGCGGCGCCCCGCGGGAGACCGCCGTCAGCACGGCGGGCCTGCCCGAGTGGCTCCAGCCCGTGGTGCGCGCCGCCGCGACCGTACGGCCCGAGCAGCTCAGCAGGTTCCTGCCGCCCGAGGACGGCGGCGGCCGCCAGTCGGCGGTCCTCGTCCTCTTCGGCGAGGGCGAGCGCGGCCCCGAGCTGCTGCTGACGGAGCGGGCGAGCAGCCTCCGCTCGCACGCGGGCCAGCCGTCCTTCCCCGGCGGCGCGCTCGACCCGGAGGACGGCGACCCGGCGACGACCGGGCCGCTGCGCGCCGCGCTGCGCGAGGCCCGCGAGGAGACCGGCCTCGACCCCTCGGGCGTGCAGGTCTTCGGCGTGCTGCCGCGGCTGTACATCCCGGTCAGCCGGTTCGTCGTGACGCCGGTGCTCGGCTGGTGGCACACCCCGAGCCCGGTCGGCGTCGTCGACCCTGCGGAGACCGCGCGGGTCTTCACGGTTCCCGTGGCGGATCTCACCGACCCCGCGCACCGCGCCACGACCGTCCACCCCAGCGGCCACCGTGGCCCCGCCTTCCAGTGCGGCTCCTCGCTGGTCTGGGGTTTCACCGCGGGCGTGATCGACCGGCTGCTGCACTACGCGGGGTGGGAGCTGCCCTGGGACCGCGACAGGCGGGTCCCCCTCGACTGGCGGGCATGACAGGCTGAACCCCGCACCCCCGACCGGACGCCGGGCCCCGACCCGAGGGGCCCGGGCCGGCCACGACCCCGCCAGGGCCTCAAGACCACCACGCGAGGCGCCCGGTACGACAATGCGAGGCAACTGACGGTGAACGTGCTGGACATCCTGCTGCTGGTCGCCGCCGTGTGGTTCGCGGTCATCGGCTATCGCCAGGGATTCGTCGTCGGCATCCTCTCGGTGATCGGCTTCCTCGGCGGCGGGCTCGTCGCCGTCTACCTGCTGCCGCTGGTCTGGAAGCAGCTGACCAGCAACGCCGACGTGTCCACGACCGCGGTCGTCGTCGCCGTCGTGATCGTCATCGTCTGCGCCTCGGTCGGCCAGGCGTTCACCACGCACCTCGGCAACAAGCTGCGCAGGTTCATCACCTGGTCGCCGGCGCGCGCCCTGGACGCCACGGGCGGCGCGCTGGTCAACGTGGTCGCGATGCTGCTGGTGGCGTGGCTCCTCGGCTCCGCGCTCGCCGTCACGTCGCTGCCGACGATCGGCAAGGAGGTGCGCAGCTCCAAGGTGCTCCTCGGGGTCTCCCAGGTGATGCCCGACCAGGCGACCACCTGGTTCGCCGACTTCTCCTCCGTCCTCGCGCAGAACGGCTTCCCGCAGGTCTTCAGCCCCTTCGCGAACGAGCCGATCACCCAGGTCCAGGCGCCCGACCCGGCCCTCGCGGGCAGCCCCGTCGCGGCCCGCGCGCAGAAGTCCGTGGTGAAGGTCGTCGGTACGGCCTCCGGCTGCGGGAAGGTGCTGGAGGGCTCGGGCTTCGTCTTCGCCGACCACCGGGTCATCACCAACGCCCACGTCGTGGGCGGCGTCAGCGACCCGACCGTGCAGATCGGCGGGGAGGGCAGGCTGTACGACGCGAAGGTCGTCCTCTACGACTGGCAGCGCGACATCGCCGTCCTCGACGTGCCGGACCTCGACGCGGCGCCGCTGAAGTTCAGCGCGGCCGACGCGCGCAGCGGCAACAGTGCCATCGTCGCGGGCTTCCCGGAGAACGGCGCGTACGACGTGCGCTCCGCGCGCGTCCGCGGCCGGATCAACGCGAGCGGCCCCGACATCTACCACCGCGGCAATGTCACGCGCGACGTGTACTCGCTGTACGCGACGGTCCGGCAGGGCAACTCGGGCGGCCCGCTGCTGACCCCCGACGGCCGCGTGTACGGGGTGATCTTCGCGAGGTCGCTCGACGACGACAACACCGGCTACGCCCTGACCGCCGACGAGATCAGGCCCGACATCACGGCGGGCAGGACGGCCCACCAGCAGGTCGACACGCAGGGCTGCGCGCTCTAGGCCGCGACTTCCAGGGCCCGCGCCCGGACGCGGCCCCTCCGTGCCCGGCCGGGTGCGCGCCGGGCACGGAGAAGCCCCGGGCGGTCGGCCCGGGGCGGGGTGGTCGGGTGGATCGTGTCGCTGAAGGAAGGCGGCCCGGCCGCTCAGGCGCCGCTGCGCGTGCCGGCCCTGGCGGTCGAGGCGCCGCGCTGGTGGCGCAGCCTCGCCGAGACCCAGCGCGCCCTGCGGCGGATGATGAGGGGGATGCCGATCCCCAGCCGCTGCTCCTGGTCCGTGACCCCTATCTGCGGGACACCATCCCTCGGGTACATGATCGGCGCTTCGGCCGATGCCGGGTTCCTGCGTGCTGCGTCACTGTGATCGTGCGTCCAGCCCATACTCGACGTGTGCCCCTGCCCCATGGTCGGTAACCGCGTCGCTCCGCCCCAATCGGCCTATGCTTCCGGCAATTGGCAACTCATGCGATCGTCGTAGCGGATTCATTCGTTCGGGGGAGCCGCGGTCGCCTCAGGCGTCGTGCCGGTCCTGCGCGGGGTCGGCCAGCCAGTCGAGCAGCTCCGTGGAGAAGGCGACCGGGTCCTCCTCGTGCGGGAAGTGCCCGACGTCCTCGAACAGCCGCCAGCGGTAGGCCGACTCGACGTACGCGACGGAGCCCGCCGTCGAGCGGGTGCGCATCGCCGGGTCGAGCGCGCCGTGCAACTGGAGCGTGGGGACGCGCACGGGCCGCTTCATGCGCCGGTAGAACTGGACGCCGTCGGGCCTGGCAAGCGACCTGACCATCCAGCGGTACGGCTCCACGGAGCAGTGCGCGGTCGACGGGATCAGCATCGCCCGCCGGTAGGCGGCGAGGGCCTTGTCGTCGGGCTTGGCGGGCCCCGACCACTCGGTGATCAGCTCGCCGACCAGCGCCGCGTCGTCCGCGACCAGGCGCCGCTCCGGCACCCAGGGCCGCTGGAACCCCCACACGTACGCCCCCGCGCGGGTCTGCGCGAGGTCGGAGAGCATCGCCGCGCGCCAACGGCGGGGGTGCGGCATGGAACTGACGACCAGCCGCCGCACGAGCTTCGGCCGCATCACGGCCGCCGTCCAGGCCAGGTAGCCGCCCAGGTCGTGGCCGACGAGCGCGGCGTCGGGCTCGCCGAGCGAGCGCACCACGCCGGTGATGTCGAGCGCCAGGTTCGCCGGGTCGTAGCCCCGGGGTGTGCGGTCGCTGCCCCCGACGCCCCGCAGGTCCATCGCCACGGCCCGGTACCCGGCCTCGGCGAGGGCCTCCAGCTGGTGGCGCCAGGTCCACCAGAACTGCGGGAAGCCGTGCAGGAGCAGCACGAGCGGCCCCTCACCCAGCTCGGCGATGTGGAAGCGCGCACCGTTGGCCGCCACGTCGCGATGGGTCCAGGGTCCGTCGATGCGCACGCCCGAGTCAGAGGCCGTCATGCAGACGAGCGTGCCACAGTCGCGGAGTCCGAGGGGGCGGCGGTCGCGAGCTCCCGCTCGTGCGGCTTGGCCTTCTGGAGCACGGACGCGGTCTCCTTCGCGGCCGCGATCGTCTTCTGGGGCGGCTTCACCTTCTTGAACTTCAGCGCGGCGAAGCCGCCGAGGATGCCGGCGAGCACGACGAAGGCGCCGGCGACGATCAGGAACGACCAGGCGAGGCCGAGCCCGAGGTTGTGGATGCCGTACGCGGCCGCGAAGCTGAACATGGGCAGCGAGAACAGCAGGAAGATTCCCGCGGTGCCGCCCGCTGCGCCGCCCGTCACGCCCCGCTTGACGTCCTGGCGCAGCTCCGCCTTGGCGAGCGCGATCTCGTCGTGCACCAGCTCCGACATCTCGGCGGTGGCGGCGGCGACCAGCTGGCCGAGACTGCGGTCGGCGGGGATGGTCTCGACGACGGTGCCCGTCTTTACCGCATCGGCAACCTGCTTCTCGGGGTCGCTCATCGGTGACTCCCTCTCCTCGGCCGTAACCGTTCTCTGGTGTCGTTCTTCTGCTCCGGCGGGCGCCGGGAACCCGGGCGTGCGGCCCGCGCCCGCTTCCGGGCCCCTGCCGCGGGCCCCGGGGGGCCCGTGTGTCGGATGTTCCCGTTGTCCGATCATGCCGGACGGCGGTCGCCCGCGCGCGCTGCCCCCGCGGGTCGCCGCCCGGGAGCGACCGTGTTACCCATCGGTACCCCCGTTCGCGCCGCCCGCACACACCGGCCGGGGCAGCCCGGGCCGCGCCTGCCCGGGGAAACGGCGGCGGGGGTGCCGGGGAGCCCGCGCCCCGGCCCAGGCTGTGGGCGAGCGAGACGATGCCCTCCACTATCTTCAGGTCGACGGG
>NZ_JBEYWC010000026.1:0-102193 GCF_040704505.1 Streptomyces sp. NPDC047002 | reverse complement strand
CCACCACGCTCGCCTCCGGGTCGGCCGTCGCGACGCCGAGTGCCGCGGGGATCGTCCAGCCGAGCGGGCCCGCCTGGCCGCAGTTGATCCAGTGGGGCGGCGTCCCCGGCCCGCGCACACCGCCGCGCGGCGGTGCTCCATGAGGCGGCTCAGCGGCGCGGCAGCCGGTGCAGCCGGACGCCGGTGAGCCGGCCGTCCGCCACCTCGGCGGTCGCGTAGGTGCAGTGCGGCTCGCGCCTGCGGTCGGTGGGCGAGCCCGGGTTCAGCAGCCGGAGTCCCCCGGGCGCCGTGCTGTCCCAGGGGATGTGGCTGTGGCCGAAGACCAGCACGTCCGTGTCGGGGAAGCGCTCGGCGCAGCGGCGCTCCCTGCCCTGCGCGGGCCCCGTCTCGTGGACGACGGCGAACCGCAGGCCGCCCAGGTCCGCGCGGGCCGTCTCGGGCAGCCGGGTGCGCAGCCCCGGGCCGTCGTTGTTGCCGTACACGGCGACGAGGCGGCGGCTGCGCTCCTCGAAGAGGTCGAGCGTCGCCTCGTCCACCCAGTCCCCCGCGTGCAGCACCGCGTCGGCCTCGCCGAGCGCGTCGAGCAGTTCCCCCGGCAGGGCCCTGGCCCGCCGGGGCAGGTGGGTGTCGGACGTCAGCAGCAGGCGCATGGCCCCCAGGCTAGGTCCCCGTACGCGGCCGGGCAGGCGCGCGGTCGGCGTACGCGTGTGCGGGAGGCGTACGGGCCGGGTGCGGGCGGCGGCGCCGTGCCGGGTTCGTACGCGCGTGCGCGGGGTGTCCCGGCGGGCGTTTCCGGGCGGCGGGGCCTTCGGACTCCCTAAGGTGCCGGGATGTCCGTGAAGCAGTGGTTCGCGTCGTTCTTCCCTTCCCAGCGCCCCCGTCCCCGCGCGTCCGGTCCGCGCAGGCAGGCCCCGGTGTGCTTCGAGGCCGACTTCGGCTCGACGAGGCAGTGGGTGCAGGGCCGCTCCTGGGCCTATCCGAACGGGGGCCCCGTCAACCCGGGCGACAACAAGCTCGACCACCTGGCGGCCGACCCCGCCTACTGCCGCGACGGCGCCTTCCTCGCGCGGCGGCGGCCGGACGGGCTGTGGGACACGGGGCTGCTCACCACGGAGGGCAGCGAGGGCGCCTTCATGGTGCGCACCGGCGACGTGCTGGAGGTGCGGGCGCGGCTGCCCGAGGGGATCGGCGCCTGGCCGGCGGTGTGGACCTGGCGGGACGGCGGCAACGAGGTCGACGTCTTCGAGTACCACCCCGACAACCCGGACGTGCTGGAGCTGTCGAACCACGTCGGCGGCGCCTCGCACGACCACCGGGACCCGGCGCTGCGGCCGGGCGCGTGGGTGACGGTGCGCACCGAGTTCGGCGCCGGGTCGGTGGTGTGGTGGGTCGGCGGCCGCCGGGTCTTCGCGGACGGCCGGGGCGTGGGGCGCGGCTGGCAGGCGTATCTGATCGTGAACCTGTCGGTGTCCGCGGGCCGCTACCACCCCGCGCCCGACCGCTCGCAGAGCGCTCTCCGCTTCGACGTCGGGCGGCTTCGGGTGCACCGTCCCTAGACTGGGGTACGAAGCACCGTTCGAAGACCACGGGGGCAGCCCGGATGATGGTGCCATGACGAATCCGACGATCCTGACCGTCGACGACGACCCCACGGTGTCCCGCGCCGTCGCCCGGGACATCAGGCGCCGCTACGGCGAGCGGTACCGCGTGGTGCGCGCCGGCTCCGGTCCCGAGGCCCTGGACGCGCTCCGCGAGATCAAGCTGCGCGGGGAGCAGCTCGCCGTGATGCTCGCGGACTACCGGATGCCGCAGATGAACGGGATCGAGTTCCTCGAACAGGCGATGGACCTGTTCCCGCTGGCGCGGCGGGTGCTGCTGACGGCGTACGCGGACACGGACGCGGCGATCGACGCGATCAACGTCGTGGACCTCGACCACTACCTGCTCAAGCCCTGGAACCCGCCGGAGGAGCACCTCTACCCGGTGATCGACACGCTGCTCGAGACCTGGCTCGCGACGCCCGACCCGGCCGCGGAGATGACGCGGGTGGTGGGCCACCGCTGGTCGCGGCCCTCGTTCGCGGTGCGGGACTTCCTCGCCCGCAACCTCGTGCCGTACCAGTGGCTGCCGGTGGACGAGCCGGAGGGCGAGCGGCTGCTCGCCGCCGCGGGCGTGCCCGAGGGCACGCCGCTGCCGCTCGTGGTGCTCGCCGACGGCACCTCGCTGGTGGCGCCCGCGGAGAGCGAACTGGCCTCGCGGGTCGGGCTGTCCACGACGCCCGCGTCCGACTTCTACGACCTGGTCGTGATCGGCGGCGGGCCCGCGGGGCTCGGCGCCGCGGTCTACGGCGCGTCCGAGGGGCTGCGCACGGTCCTGGTCGAGCGGGAGGCGACGGGCGGGCAGGCGGGCCAGTCGAGCCGTATCGAGAACTATCTGGGGTTTCCTGACGGCGTCTCCGGCTCCCAGCTCACGGACCGGGCGCGGCGGCAGGCGCTGAAGTTCGGCGCGGAGATCCTCAGCGCGCGGGAGGTCGTGTCGCTGGAGGCGGCGGGCTCGGCCCGGGTGCTGCGGCTCGGCGGGGGCGAGTCGATCGGCGCGCACACGGTGGTGCTCGCCACGGGCGTCTCGTACCGGCGGCTGCCGGCGGCCGGCCTCGACGAGTTCACCGGCGCGGGGGTCTACTACGGCTCGGCCGTCACCGAGGCGCAGAACTGCTCGGGCGAGGACGTGTACGTGGTCGGCGGCGCCAACTCGGCGGGCCAGGCGGCCGTCTACTTCTCGCGGTACGCGCGCCGGGTGCACGTCCTGGTGCGCTCGGGCGACCTGACGCGCTCCATGTCGAGCTATCTGATCGACCAGATCGCCGCGATCGACGGCATCACCGTCCACCCGTACACGGAGGTGGCCGACGCGAAGGGCGACGACCACCTCCAGCAGCTCACGCTGCGGGACGTGCGCTCGGGCACGACGGAGACCGTCGACGCCTCGTGGCTGTTCGTCTTCATCGGGGCCGCGCCGCGCACCCAGTGGCTGGACGGCGTGGTCGCGAGGGACCCGCGCGGTTTCGTGGTGACGGGGCCCGACCTGGTCGCGGGCGGGCAGCGGGTGGCGGGCTGGCCGCTCCCCCGCGACCCCTACCACCTGGAGTCCAGCGTGCCCGGCGTGTTCGCGGCGGGCGACGTGCGGGCCGCTTCGGTCAAGCGGGTCGCCTCGGCGGTCGGCGAGGGCGCGATGGCGGTCTCGCTGGCCCATCGTTATCTGGAGGCACAGTGAGCACGGCGGATCGGATGGCGCCCGGGGAGCTGCGGGAGCTCTTCCTCTTCGAGAAGCTCGACGCCGAGCAGCTGCGCTGGCTGTCCGGGCGCGGGCGCAGGGAGCAGCGGGCGGGCGGCACCGCGGTGTACCGGGAGGGCGAGCCCGCCACCTGCTTCTACGTGCTGCTGAGCGGCGCGGTGGCGCTGAGCCGGGTGCTGCACGGCGACGACGTCGAGGTGTCGAGGACCGAGCAGCGGGGCGTGTACGCGGGGGCGACGCAGGCGTATCTCGGGGACCGGGTCGACCAGGTGTACAAGAACTCGCTGCGCGCGGTCAGCGACGCGGAGTTCTTCGTGCTGCCCGCCGACGAGTTCGCGACGGCGGTGCGTACGTGGTTCCCGATGGCGCTGCACCTTCTCGAAGGACTGTTCTTCGGTTCGAGGGCCGCCAACTCCCTGGTCAACGAGCGGGAGCGGCTGCTCGCGCTCGGCTCGCTCTCGGCGGGCCTGACGCACGAGCTCAACAACCCGGCTGCGGCGGCCGTGCGCGCCACGGAGGCGCTGCGCGACCGGGTGGCGGGCATGCGGCACAAGCTGGCGCTCATCGCCGACGGCCGCCTCGACGGCACCCGGCTGCACCAGCTGGTGGAGCTGCAGGACACGGCGGTCAAGCAGGCGGCGGCCGCGCCCGCGCTGTCCGCGATGCAGACCTCGGACGCCGAGGACGAGCTGTCGGACTGGCTGGAGGAGCGCGGCGTGGCGAAGCCGTGGGACATCGCGCCGACGCTGGTCGCGGGCGGCGTCGGGGTGCCGTGGCTCGCGACGGTGGCGGACACCGTGGGCGAGGCGTATCTGGACTCGGCGGTGCGCTGGCTGGCGTACGCCATCGACACCGAGCTGCTGATGGGCGAGATCGACGACGCGGTCACCCGGGTTTCCGACCTGGTGGGGGCGGCGAAGAAGTACTCGCAGCTGGACCGGGCGCCGCAGCAGACCGTCGACGTGCACGAGCTGCTCGACGCGACGCTGACGATGCTCCGCGCGAAGATCCCTGCGGGCATCGGGATCGTCAAGGAGTACGACAGGACGCTGCCGGAGATCCCCGCGTACGGCGCCGAGCTGAACCAGGTGTGGACCAACCTCATCGCCAACGCGGTCGACGCGATGGGCGCGTCGGGCACCCTGACGGTGCGCACCTGGGCGGAGGACGGGCGCAGGCTGCTGGTGGAGATCGGCGACACGGGCACGGGCATCGCCCCCGAGGTCAGGCCGCGGATCTTCGAGCCGTTCTTCACCACGAAGGGCGTGGGCGAGGGGACGGGCCTCGGCCTCGACATCTCGTACCGCATCGTCGTCAACAAGCACCACGGCGACATCCGGGTGGAGTCGCGGCCGGGCGACACCCGGTTCATCGTGTGCCTGCCGATGGTCCAGGAGCCGGACGGCGGCGCGACGGACGGCCGGCCCGGTGCGGCGCCGGGCGCGCCGGGGCCCTGGGCGGGCTCGGCGTAGGACCGCGCGCCGGTGCCTGCGGTCAGCCGCCGAGGCCGAGGAGCGCGCGCTGGCGCGCCGTGCGGACCGCCTTCGACAGGTGCCCGATGTCGTAGGCGCCGGTGTGGCGGCGCCCGTTGACGAAGAAGGTGGGGGTGCCGGAGACGCCGCTGAGGTCGGCGGACTCGACGTCCTCGGCGACGCGTGCGGCGCCCGCGTGGCGCCGCACGTGGCGGTCGAAGCGCTCCATGTCGAGGCCGAGCCGCTCGGCGTAGGCGCGCAGGTCGGCGAAGCGCAGCGCGCCCTGGTGGTCGAGGAGCAGGTCGTGCATGGCCCAGAACGCGCCCTGCTCGGCTGCCGCCTCTGCGGCCTCGGCGGCGATCTGGGCCCGCGGGTGGACGTCGGTGAGCGGCAGGTGTCGCCACACGTAGCGGACGTCGTCGCCGAAGTCGGCGAGCAGCGCGCGGATGGCGGACTCGGCGCGGCCGCAGTAGGGGCATTCGAAGTCGCCGTACTCGACGACGGTGACGGGCGCGTCGTGCGGCCCGCGCACCTTGTCGCGGCCTGGGTCGACGGGCACGGCGAGGTCGGTCAGGGGCTCCGCGCTGCCGAGCAGGGCCCGGCCGCGCAGCGGCTTGGGCAGACGGCCGAGTACGGCGGTCACGGCCCACGTCAGCAGGGAGGCGCCGAGCAGGGCGGTGAGGATGCCGATCTTCGCCTCCGCGAGGTGCCGGCCGTGGAAGGCGAGCGTGGCGATCAGCAGGGACACGGTGAATCCGACACCGGCGACGGTGCCGCCCGCGCCGACCGCGCCCCAGCCGACGGGCGGGCGGACCCGGCCCCGGGTCGCGGCGGACGCCGCGAGGGTGGAGCCGAGTACGGCGACGGGCTTGCCGAGGACGAGCCCGCAGGCGATGCCCCAGGTGACGGTCGAGGAGAAGGCGCGGGACAGCGCGCCCGCGTCGATCCCGATGCCCGCGTTGGCGAGGGCGAACAGCGGCACCACGGCGTAGCTGGTCCACGGGTGGAAGGCGCGCTGGAGCCGTTCGTTGGGCGAGATCGACGAGGCGAGGCCGCGCCGTGCGGTGCGTTCGAGCTCGGGGGTGGGCTGCTCTCGGAAGCGCCGGAACAGGCCGCTCGCGCGTTCGAGGTCGTCGCGGGCCGCGGGGTAGGCGTACGTCAGCAGCCCCATCACGAGGCCGGTGACCACGGGGTCGATGCCCGATTCGAGGAGGGCGACCCAGACAGCGAGCACGAGGACCGCGTACACGGCGCCCTGCCGCAGTCCGGCCGCGCGGACGGCCAGGACGAGGGCGAGGAGGCCGACGGCGGTCAGCAGCGCGGGCAGCGCGATGTGGCCGCTGTAGGCGAAGGCGATCACGGCGAGCGCGACGAAGTCGTCCACGACGGCGACCGAGAGGACGAAGGTGCGCAGCCCGGGCGGCAGTCTGCGGCGCCCCAGCAGGGCGAGGATGCCGAGCGCGAAGGCGGTGTCCGTGGACATGGCGGCGCCCCAGCCGTGCTCCGTGCCGTGTCCGGCGTTGAGTGCGAGGTAGACCAGCGCGGGCACGGCGAGGCCGCAGGCGCCGGCGACGAGCGGGAGCGCGACGCGGCGCCGGTCGCGCAGCTCGCCCATGTCGAACTCGCGGCGCGCTTCAAGGCCCACGACGAAGAAGAACAGCGCCATCAGACCGCTGTTGACCCAGCCGCGCAGGCCGAGCGAGACGCCGAGGGAGCCGATCCGCACGGAGAGCGCGGTGTCCCAGACCGTCCGGTACGTGCCGGGGCCGGTGTTCGCCCAGACCAGCGCGGCGACCACGGCGGCCAGCAGGACGGCGGCGCTGCCCGTCTCGGTGCGCAGGAAGTCGCGCCACGGGGAGCGGACCTGGTCCCCGCACTCGGTCGTACCCGTGTACGCGTTGCCTGCCGCGGATTCCGTCACGCGGCAATTCTGCCTCCTGCGTCCCTCCCGCACCGCCCGCGACCTGCGCGGCCCGGGGTGCCGCCGGTGCGGCGGGCGATCGGTCATGATCGGGACGGAAACGCAACCACCGTAATTTTTTTGCCCTTTCGGGCAGGTGATGCCCCCTTATGGCCGAAAAGCCGCGGCAGCGCACACGGCAGAATCGCATCGCGTGCCCATTCGGCTCCGTGCGCGCACACCGCATCCACGAAGGGAACGTCGGTGAAGCCAGAACCCTGTCCCCGTTGTTTCGCTCCCGCGGGCGAGGACGGCACCCCGGACTGCGCCTGCGCGGTCACGGTGGCCGCGCTGCGCGCGACGGCGGGCGGGAGCGCCGCCGGGGGCAGCGCCGACGCCGGGGGTGAGGCCCGCGCCGCGGCGTCCGGCCCGGAGGTACCGGACTCCCCCGGCCTCCCGCCCGGTCCTGGGGGCTCGGACTCCCCCGGCCTCCCCTCCGGCCCTGGCGGCTCCGACGTACCGGGCGACGCCTCAGGCCCCGAGGCGCCCGACGCCCCGGTCGCGGAGGGGAGCGGCGAGGGCTCGCCCGGCGCCGTGCCGGCCCCGGACTCCCCTGCGGGCGGCGGGGCACCGGGCGGCACCACCCCGCCGCCCCCGGGCGCCGCGGCCGCGTCGGCCAAGGGCGCCCCTGAGGGCGGTGCCCCGCTCGCGGGCTCCGTCATCGACGCGGGGGCGGCGGGAGGCCCGGGCGCCGCGCAGTCGGCTCCGCGCCGCAGGCGCAAGGGGGTGCTCATCGCGGCCGCAGCGGGCGCCGTCGTCGCGGCGGTCGCCGTCGCCGCGGGCACGGGGGTCTTCGGCGGGGACAGCGCCGACACGGCCAGGGGGGCCGCGGCCGGCACGTCGGGCGCGGCCCTGCCGGGCGGCCGGTCCGCGGCGCACCCCTCAGGGGCGACCACCGCCGCGACGGCCTCGGGCACGGCGGGCGCGCCCTCCCCCGGCCGTTCGGCGGGCGGCGGCCCGAAGGGCGGCCCGGCAGGTGCCGCGCGCCCGGCCGCGCCCTCGGGCAGCACGGCGGCGACGGAAGCCGCCTCCGGCACCTCCCCCACCACGTCGGGCGAGGGTTCCCCCGCCGTTTCGGACACGCCGAGCGGCCCGGCGAGCGTGCCGGCGGGGCCGCCCGTCCTCCAGGAGGGCGACAGCGGACCCGAGGTCGTGGAGCTCCAGAAGCGGCTCGGCCAGCTGCTCCTGGTCTACCTCGGCCCGGCGGACGGCGACTACGACGCGGATGTCAAGGACGCCGTCGCGCGCTACCAGCAGTCCCACGACATCACCGCCGACCCGTCCGGTGTGTACGGGCACGCCACCCGCAAGGACCTGGAGTCCCGCACGCACACGCCCTGAGGGCGGCCCGGCACGGGAGAGGCCCCCGCCGGGCGGCGGGGCCTCCTCCGGGCGGTGCGGGGTCAGACGGTGTGGACCCCGGGCCTGCCCTCGTCGACGCGGAGTCGGGTGATGGCGCTGCTGGTGGACGTGGGCTTGAGCACGGAGCCCACGACGCGCACCTGGGCGTCGATGCCGCGGCGGTCGATGTCGAAGAGGTGGTAGCCGCGGTGGCAGTCGATGAACTTCCAGTGCGGGTTGTCCTTGCGCAGCGGGTCCCACTGGGCGTTGAAGGCGTTGACGTCCTGGTCGCCGTTGGAGCTGATGGACGTGCCGACGAACTCGGCGCCCACGACGGCCGACCGGGGGTCGGAGAAGTCCTTCTTCAGGTCGCTGATCATCGTCAGGTGGCGGTCGCCGCTGAGGACGACGGGGTTGCGGATGTGCTGGAAGCGCGCCATCAGGTCGTTGCGCTCGACCTGGTAGCCGTCCCACGCGTCGTAGAACCAGTTCTTGCCGGGTCCCGCGACGTTGTCCGTCTCGGCCATCATGATCTGCGAGGCGACGACGTTCCAGCGGGCGTAGGAGCGTTCGAGGCCGTTCAGCAGCCAGGACTTCTGGGTGGCGCCCAGCATCGTCAGCTTGGGGTCCTCGGCGGCCGCGTCCGAGGTGACCTGGTTGCTGCGGAACTGGCGGGTGTCGAGGACGTTGAGCCGCATCAGGCTGCCGAAGTCGAAGCGCCGGTACATCTGGATGTGGGGGCCGTTCGGGACGGCGGTGGCGCGGACCGGCATGTGCTCGTAGTACGCCTGGTACGCGGCGGTCAGCCGCTTCACGAAGGCGTCGTGCGACTGCTTGTCGGGGTCCTGCGGGACCTCGCCCGCGAAGTCGTTGTCGACCTCGTGGTCGTCGAAGGTGACGATCCAGGGCGTGGTCTCGTGGATCGCGTTGAGGTCGGGGTCGGTGCGGTACTGCGCGTACCGGTTGCGGTACTGGTCGAGCGTGACGGGCTCGCCGCTGCCCTCGTGGACGCGGACGGACGACGCGGTCGGCGCGGACTCGTAGATGTAGTCGCCGACGAACAGCACGAAGTCGGGGTCCTGGTCGCGCATGTCGGCGTAGGCGTTGAAGTAGCCCTGCTGCCAGTTCTGGCAGGACGCGAGCGCGACGCGGAGCTTGGAGGGCGAGGTGTCCATGGTGCGGGTGCGTCCGACGGCGGACAGGTGGTCGCCCGAGCGGAAGCGGTACCAGTAGTCGCGCCCCGGGCGCAGGCCCCGCACGTCGACGTGGACGCTGTGGCCGAAGGCGGGTTCGGCCTGCGCGGTGCCCTGCCGGACGATCCTGCGGAACTTCTGGTCCTCGGCCACCTGCCAGCTGACCTCGACCGCGCTGTCCGGCATGCCTCCGCCGTGCAGCGGGTCGGTGGCGAGGCGGGTCCAGATGACGACGGCCGTGGTGAGGGGGTCGCCCGACGCGATGCCCAGGGTGAAGGGGTCGGCGGCGGCCGCGCGTCTGGAGGTGCCGCGCGGGGCGGCCGAGGCGGCGGGTGCGAGGGCGATCTGTCCTGCGGCGAGGGTTCCTGACGCGGCAGCGCCTGCGGCGATCAGCCGGCGGCGGGTGATTTCTGGCATGGCGTGGTCCCTTCTGGTGGCGGCAGGGCCGCAGGCAAGATGACAGGCGGACAGGGGTGGGAACCCGACATTCCATCGACAGGGCCATGACATCGACGTGTCGAGCGGTCCCGCTTCGGTCATATCCGGCGGGCGCGCCGGCCCCACGCTGCGCGGCGGGGGCCGCCGGGGCGCGGCCGGCCGGGTGACACGGCGTCAGAAGGCATGCCCTGTGCCTACCATGCCCCGGGCCGATGATCGGGGAACGCGGCGCGGGCGAGCACGAACATCCCCCCGGGGCGGACCCCGGCGCCCCCCCGCTCCGCTGCCGGGACCGCACGTCCCAGCCGCCCTGCCCCGCGGCCCTGAGCCAGGCGTCCCGCCGTCCCGCTCCGCGGGTCACGGTGCCTGTCCTACCGACCGGGACCGCCCATCCTTGCCATCCCGCTCCGCGGCCCGCAATCGCGCGTCCCACCGTCGCACTCCGCAGGCCGCGGCTCCGTGTCCGTCGGGGAGCGACGGGGGCGGTACGCCCGCCTGCCGGGGACGCAGGCGCCGCTCGGCTCACCCGCCGGGCGGACGGCTCGGGCGTCCGCACCTGGCGCCCCCGCGCGGCCGTGCGCGTCGGGGCTGCGCGTCGGCGAGGCGGGACGCCCGCGCGCCTCAAGGGCCGGGCGCCCCGGGGGGCTCAGGTCTCCTCGACGCGGTCCGCGGGGTCCGGGGCCTCCGGGTCCGGACGCGGGGCGGGCGGCTGCGGCAGGGAGACCGCGGCGACCGTGGAGCGGCCCCTGCGGGTGCCCGTGGTGGCGAACTCGGAATAGCGCGGCACCCACCGCATCAGCGCGCCGGCGGCGACGATGCCGACCGCGCCCATGGCGACGATGCCCGCGGCCAGGCTGCCGAGGGACGCGGCAGCGGAGACCACGAGGGGGCCGCCCGCGCTGCCCGAGTCCGCGCACAGCCGCCACACGCCGAGGAACTGGGTGCGGGTCTCGGGCGGCGCGACGTCCGCGCCGAGCGTCATCAGGATGCCGCTGCCGATGCCGTTGCCGAAGCCCATGAGCATCGCGACCACGGTCAGCGACACCAGGCCGTGGGTGAGCGGCAGGAACGCCTGGGTCAGGCCGAGGACCAGCATCGAGGGGATGGCGATCCACAGCCGCCCGAGGCGGTCCATGACCTGGCCGGAGGGGTAGAAGGTGAGCATGTCGATCAGGCCGGCGATGCCGAAGACGACACTGGTGGTCGAGGCGTTCTGGCCGAGGTGCTCCGCCCACAGCGGCAGCACCGTCTGGCGGGTCGCGCGCACCGAGCCGACGAGCAGCACGGCCATGCCGAGGGTGAGGAAGACGCGCCGGTGGTCGCGGACCACGGTCCGCACGGACACCGGGTTCCTCGCGCCCTTCGCGTGCGCGGACGACGGGTCGGCGACGTCCGGCACGAACAGCAGCACACCCGCGGTGACCGCGGTGAACGCGAGCGCGAGCCAGTAGATGTCGTGCACGGGCCGGTCCCGCAGCACGGCCGCGCCGATGAACGGGCCGACGAACGCGCCGACCCGCGACATCCCGCCGAGCGTCGAAAGCGCCCTCGCCCGCAGCCCGATCGGGATGACCTCGGTGAGGTACGACTGCCGGGCGAGGATGAACACCGCGTTCGTGGCGCCGGTGGCCGTGACGGCGAGCGCCAGCTCCCACACCGTACGGGCGAACGCGCAGCCGCACAGGGTGAGCGCCGCCACGCCCGCAGCCACCAGCATCGCCTTGCGGTCGCCGAGCCGCGCGGCGAGCGCGCCCGCGGGCACGTCCCCGAGGATCTGCCCGACGCCGAGCAGCGCGAGCACCAGTCCCGCCGCGCCCACGGAGGCGCCCAGCGCCCGGCCGCTGAGGGCGAGGACGGGTGCGAGCGCCCCCATGCCCGTCTCGAAGGTGAGCGCCGGGAGGAACACGGCGGGTACCAGGCTGAGCAGGGTCACGGGGCGGGAGGACACCGTACGCGGCCTCATTTCCGGGAGCGGGCAAGGATGAGTGGTCCTACCAGATAACCAGAAGCCCCCTGCCCTCCGGCACCGTGTCCCAGCGACTGGACGGTCACGCGTCGGCGGCGGCCCCCGGCTCGTCCCCCTCGCTGAAGTCGAGGGTCGGGGGCGGCCTGCGGAACAGCCGGGTCAGCCAGGCGAGGTACAGGATGCCGAGGACGAGCCAGGCCAGGCCGAGTTCGACGGCCCTGCTGTCCAGGTGGGCGAGCAGCCACACGTCGACACCCGCGCCGATCAGCGGTGCGACGACGTATCCGGCGACGCCGGGGGTGCGGCCCGCCCTGCGCTCCCTGACGAAGGTCGCGAGCACGGACAGGTTGACGAAGGTGAAGGCGGTGAAGGCGCCGAAGTTGATGAACGACGTGGAGGTCGCCACGTCGAGCGTCAGCGCGATCAGGCCCACGGCGCCGGTCAGCAGTACGTTGCACGCCGGGGTGCGGAAGCGGCGGTGGATGCGGCCGAAGACCCGGCTCGGCAGGGCGCCGTCGCGTCCCATCGCGTACAGCAGCCGGGAGGTGCTGGCCTGCGCGGCGATGCCGGAGGCCGACTGCGCGACGACGAGCCCGGCGAGGAAGACCGAGGAGAAGACGTCGCCGCCGATGGCCTTGGCGATCTCGAACGCCGCGGACCCGGTGTCGTCGAAGTGGCTGCCCGGGTGGGCGAGCTGGGTGACGTAGGCCACGAGGACGAAGATGCCGCCGCCGATCAGCGCGATCAGCAGGATCGCACGGGGCATGGTGCGCCGGGGTTCGAGCGTCTCCTCGGTGAGGGTGGTGACCGCGTCGAAGCCCAGGAAGGAGTACGCGGCGAGCGCGGCGCCCGCCGACACCGCGGAGACGGTGCTCGCGCTGTTCCAGAACGGGGTGGCGTCCGCGAGCCCGCCGCCGCCGTGCAGCTCCACCACGTGCCGCGCGGACAGAGCGACGAACGCCGCGATCACGAGGACCTGGAAGACCATCAGCAGGTCGTTGACGCGCTCCGCCGTCTTGATGCCGCGGACGTTGAGCGCGGTGGTGAGCACGATGAAGCCGAGGACCCACACCCACAGCGGTACGCCGGGCCACTCGGCCTTCAGGTAGGAGGCGCCGATCAGCCAGATGACCATCGGCAGGAAGAAGTAGTCGAGCAGGGTGGCCCAGCCGACGAGGAAGCCGACGCGGCCGTCGATCGCGCGGGTCACATAGGTGTAGGCGGAGCCTGCGACGGGGTGGGTCGCCGCCATCCGTCCGTAGCTGTGCGCGGTGAACAGCATGGCGACGAGCGCGAGCGCGTACGCCACGGGCACGGCGCCGTGGGTCGCGTCGGCGACCACGCCGAAGGTGCCGAGCACGATCAGCGGGGTCATGTAGGCGAGGCCGAACAGGACGACGGAGCGCAGCCCGAGCGTCCTGTCGAGTCCCGGCGCCGGTGTGCCGTCCCCGGTGGGTTCCGTGCTCATCACCGCGCCTCCCCCGCCTGGCCGGGATGCCAGCTGCGCGGGTCGATGCGCCCTGCGTACAGGGGGAGTCCGAGGGGCGCGTCGCCCTCCTGGAACACGTCCCACACGCGGGTCACCCCGGCCGTGCCATGGGTTCTCACGCGGGTGACGTCGTCCAGGTCGAGCACGTCGGTGAGCACGGTGGCCGCCTCGGACGGCGCCTCCGCCCGTACCCGCCCCTCGGGGTCGACGACGACGCTGCGCCCGGTGCCCGTGGGGCCCGCGGTGTTCACGCTGACCACATGGACCTGGTTGACGATGGCGTTGGCGCGGGCGAGGACGAGCTCCTGCGCCCGGTCGGCGGTCGTCGTCATCACCGGGTTGACGATCACCTCGGCTCCCATCCACGCCAGGTGGCGGGAGACCTCGGGGTACCAGGCGTCATAGCAGACGGCGAAGCCGATTTTGCCGGTGCCCGGCACGTCGAAGACGACGAAGCGGTCGCCTGGGTCGTACGGCTCGTAGGGCCGCCAGGGGAACACCTTGCGGTAGGAGGCGGCCAGCCTGCCCTCCGGGGAGAAGGCGAGCGCGGTGTTGAACAGTTCGCCGCCGGGGCCGCGTTCGCACACCGTGCCGGGCAGCAGCCACACCTTGAGGTCGCCTGCGAGCTCGGCGAGCGCCCTGGTGCGGGGGCCGTCGAGCGGCTCGGCGGCGTCGTGGAGCCGCTCGTCGGCATCGGGTGCGCCGGGTTCGACGCCGCACAGGTGGAGTTCGGGGTGGACCACCATGCGCGTGCCGGGCAGGCGGCGCAGGAGGCGCTCGGTGTCCGAGGCGAAGCCGGCGAGGGGGGCCTGCGCCGGGTGGGGGGCCGCCTGGACCAGTGCGAGGGGAAGGGGTCGGGACATGCGCTCGAAAATAGATCAGAACGATCATCGGGGCCAGGCGGCGCGGCTGCCCCTCCTGCGCGGGCGGGCCGGGTCCCGCGCGACGCGGGTCAGCCGAGTTCCGCGCGTATGCTCCGCAGTTCCCTGCGGGTCTCGCGGACGGACAGGGCGCGCGCCGAGAGGTTGTCGAGGACTTCGAGGTAGGCGGCGCTGTCGGGCCTGCGGTCGAGGTAGACGGCGCCGGTGAGGTTCTCCGTGTAGACGATGTCAGGGAGTTCGACGACGTCGAAGCGGAACAGGGTGAAAGGGCCGAACGCGCCGAGGTGCGGTCCGATGGCGAACGGCAGCAGCTGCAGCGTCACATTGGGCAGCGCCGTCGCCTCGATGAGGCGGTCGAGCTGCCCGCTCATCACGCCGGGACCGCCGACCGGGCGGCTCAGCACGGCCTGCTCCATCAGGATCCAGAGCATGGGCGCGTCGGCCTTGGCCAGCAGCTGCTGGCGCTTGACGCGCAGCGCGACCCGCCGGTCGAGCGCCTCCGGGTCCTTGGGCGCGCCCGCGCCGAGCACGCCCCTCGCGTACTCCTCCGTCTGCAACAGGCCGGGCACGTAGTGGGGTTCGTACGCCCTGATGAGGCTGGCCTCGTCCTCCAGGCTGACGTAGGCGCCGAACCAGTCGGGCACGGCGTCGCGGTAGCGGTGCCACCAGCCGGGCAGGTTGGCCGCCTTGACCAGTTCGACGAACTGGTCGGCCTCGGCCTTGTCGACACCGTACAGCTGGAGCAGCAGCCGCACGTACGGCAGTTTGAAGCTGACCTCGGAGTTCTCCATCCTGCGGATGGTCAGCGGGGTGACGTCGAGCAGCGCGGCCGCGCTCTCCCTGGTCACGCCGGCACGCTCGCGCAGCGCGAGGAGCCGCTTGCCGATCACCATGCGCAGGACCGTGGGCGCGCTGCCGCCTGAGCCTCCCGGACGGATCTCACTCATCGCGCGATCACCACCTGACACCCTTTCACCCCGTCGAGTCTGCCAGCCGCCCGGCCCGACAGCCAGGTTCCGGCCGTGATCGGGCTCATGCTTCCGCACCGGCGGCGCCGCCCGGCAGGTCGAACCCGAGGGCGCGCGCCGCCGCTTCGGGGGTGGGCTGGTTCCAGTGCCCGAGCACGGCGGCCGTGCTGGACAGCGAGCGGGTCTCGGCGATGTCGAGGTAGAGCCTGCCGTCGAGATGGTCCGTCTCGTGCTGGACGATCCGGGCCGGCCAGCCGGTGAACTCCTCGTCGGTCTCCCGCCCTTGCTCGTCCTGCGCGCGCAGCCGCACCGCGCGGTGGCGTACGGTCACGGCCTGCCAGCCCGGCACGCTCAGGCAGCCCTCGAAGAACGCGGCGCTGCCGGGGCCGAGCGCCTCGTAGCGGGGGTTGACGAGCACGCGGAAGGGCTGCGGCACCCGTCCCCTGGCCGCGGCGACCTCGGCGGGCACCTCGGCCGGGTCCTCGATGACGGCGAGCCGCAGCGGGATCCCGATCTGCGGGGCGGCGAGGCCGACGCCGGGGGCCGCGTGCAGGGTCTCCCGCATCGCCTCGACGAGCCGCGCGAGCCGGTCGGCGCCGAGCTCCCCCTCGTACGGCGGAAGGGGGTTGCGCAGGACCGGCTCGCCCGCGGCGACGACGGGCGCGGGGCGCTCGCCGTCGAGGAGGGCGTCGACGAGCGCGGCCAGGGAAGGAGTTCGCATGGATCAAGCCTGCCAGACGCCGCCCCTGGTCCGGAGCGGCGTCCCCTGCCTGCGGGTCAGAAGCCCGCCACGCCGTGCGGCTGGTAGGCCTCCTCCAGCAGTGCGGTCTCGTCCTCGCCCAGCTCCAGGTCGACGGCGGCGACCGCGTCGGCGAGCTGCTGGGGGCGAGTGACACCGACGATGGGCGAGGTCACCGCGGGCCGCTGCGCCACCCAGGCAAGGGCGATCTGCGCGGGCGGCACGCCGTGCTTGGCGGCGAGGTCGACGACCCGCTCGACGACCGTGCGGTCCTCGGGATGGTAGAGGGTCTTGCCGAACTCGTCGGTGTCCGAGCGCGCCGTCTGCGCGTCCCACGGGCGGGTGAGCCGGCCGCGGGCGAGCGGGCTCCACGGAATGACGCCCACGCCCTGGTCGGCGCAGAAGGGGAGCATCTCGCGCTCCTCCTCGCGGTAGATCAGGTTGTAGTGGTTCTGCATGGACACGAACCGGGTCCAGCCGTGCAGGTCCGCGGTGTAGAGCGCCTTGGCGAACTGCCAGGCGTGCATGGAGGAGGCGCCGATGTAGCGGGCCTTGCCCGCCTTGACGACGTCGTGGAGGGCTTCGAGGGTCTCCTCGACGGGCGTGGCGTCGTCCCAGCGGTGGATCTGGTACAGGTCCACGTAGTCGGTGCCGAGTCGCCGCAGGCTGTTGTCGATCTCGGAGAGGATCGCCTTGCGGGAGAGCCCGGCGCCGTTGGGGCCCGGGCGCATGCGGTTGTAGACCTTGGTGGCGATGACGACGTCGTCTCGGCGGGCGAAGTCCTTCAGCGCGCGGCCGGTGATCTCCTCGCTCGACCCGTCGGAGTAGACGTTGGCGGTGTCGAAGGCGGTGATGCCCGCTTCCAGGGCCTGCTTGATGAGATCCCTGCTCGCGTCCTCGCCGAGGCTCCAGGAGTGCGTGCCGCGCTCGGGGTCCCCGAAGCTCATGCAGCCCAGGGTGATGGCCGAGATCTCCAGACCGGTGTTGCCCAACCTCGTGTAGCGCACGACCACTTCTTTCGATGCGTTGCCAAGGGCCGCAGGAGCGGCCCCCTGTGCCGGTGGGCCGGGGCCCCACGGGGCGCCACCGGCCGACCCACGACCCTAACGAGGGGCGTCGCCCGCGGACAAGGGGGCCCCGGACAGACACCCGTCCGCGGCGCGTGCGCGGGTCCCCGCGGGCAGGCCGGCGAGCAGCCCGAGCGCCACCCACACGAAGGCGTTGGACCCCGCGAAGGCCACAGGGCCCCCGGCTCCGCCGCTCCACAGCCACACCAGGTCGCTGGAGAGCAGGACGTGCAGGACCGCGCAGAGCGCGAGGGACGCCCGGGAGCGCCGTCGCAGGGCGGTGTCGAGGAGGACCGCGAGCGCGGGCAGCGCCCACACGAGGTGGTGCACCCAGGTGACGGGCGACACCAGGCAGGCCGCGAGGCCGGTGAGGGCGAAGCCCGCGGTGTCGTCGCCCGCCGCGGCCGCGGCCCGTGCCCGCACCCACCAGAGCGCGAGGACGGCGGCGGCGCACAGCAGCCAGGCGGTGCGGGTGTCCGCGGTGGGCGCGAGGCGGGCGAGCGTGCCCTGCACCGACTGGTTGGACACGTAGGACAGGCGCCCGACGCGGCCGGTGTCGAAGAGGGCCCGGGTCCAGAACTCCCGGGAGGCGCCGGGGGCGGCGGCCGCCGCGAGCAGGGTCGCGGCGGCCGCGGTGGCCGAGGCGGTGGCGGCCTGGCGGCGGCGCCCGGTGACGAGCAGGTAGCCGATGAAGAGGGCGGGGGTGAGCTTCACGGCGGCGGCGAGGCCGGTGCCGACGCCCGCCCAGCGCCCCCGCCCCGTGGCGAGCAGCCGGTGGTCCGCGTAGACGAGCGCGACGAGCACCAGGTTGACCTGGCCGAAGCTGAAGGTGTCGTTGACGGGTTCGAGCAGCGCGAACAGGCAGCCGATGACGGTGTACGCGAACCAGGCGGGCCCCGCCTGGCGCCGTACGACACCGCCGAGCAGCCAGTGCACCAGCAGACAGGAGGCGGCGGCGGACAGCGCGGTGCCGATCGCGACGGCCGCGGGCCAGGGCACCAGGGCCATGGGCGCCATGGCGAGGGCGGCGAACGGCGGGTAGGTGAAGCCGTAGTGGGTGCCGGGCCTGGTGTAGTCGTAGATGTGGCCGCCGTGGTGGAGCCACGCGTCGACGGTGCCGTAGTAGACGCCGATGTCGAAGAAGTGCCGGAACAGCGGCACCCACACGAGGAAGGCGGCGGTGGCGGCGACCAGCGCCCCCGCGGTGGCGGCGCGGCGGGCGGGCGTGCCGGCGAGGGCGGCCCGCAGGGCAGCGGCGGACGGGGCGGGCCCCGCGGGTGTGCGGGCCCCGGCGCCCGGCCCGCCGGCGTGCGCACCGGTCGGGTGTGCCGGGCTGCCCGTGCGCGCGGGGCCGTGGTGCCCGGCGCTCACAGGGCGGTCCGCGCGCGGGACGCCGCCACCTGCGGCGCGGCGGGCGCGAGCAGGAACATCCACCACAGGGCCAGGACCGCGAGGGTCCCGCCGCACACGGCGAGGGCCAACTGGAGCCCGCCGGGCGGGAATCCGTCGGGCATCAGGGTGAAGGCGAGCGCGCAGGCGCAGGCCGCGGCACCGGTGCGCAGCCGGCCGGCGGGCGCCGCTGCCCCCAGCAGGACGAGGCCCCACAGCGCGTACCAGGGGCGCAGCGCGGGGCCGAGCAGGAAGACCGCGAGGAGGCTCAGCGCGAGGGCGTGCACGGCGCCGAGGCGGGCCCGGCGCAGCCAGGCGGCGAGCACGAGCGCCGCGGTGCCGAGGAGCCCGAGCCTGCGCCACAGCGGGACGGCGAGCCCGGCGAGCTGCTGGTCGCCCGGGAGTCCGCCGAGGGCGGTGGCGGTGACCCGGCCGAGGCCGCTGGTGAGCGACCAGTTGCCGGCCGATACGGGGGTGCCGAGGCTGCCGAGCCAGCCGTATCCGGTGCCCGCGAGCGCGGTGACGACCACCGTGGCCGCGAGGGCGAGCACCGCGGCCGCCGCGAGGGCCCTGAGGGTGCGCGCCCGGCCCTTGAGGGTGGCGGCCCACACCGCGGCGACGGCGGGCAGGCCGAGCGCGGCCGGGGCCTTGACGAGCGCGGCGAGGGTGACGAGCAGCACGCCGGCGACGGGCCGTCCGGCGAGCGCCGCCACCAGGCCCGCGCACAGCAGGCCGAGCATCAGGGCGTCGTTGTGGGCGCCGGAGACGAGGTGGAGCAGGACCAGCGGGTTGAGCGCGCCGAACCACAGCGCAGCCGCCGGGTCGGTGCCGCAGCGCCTCGCGAGGTGCGGCAGCAGCGCCGCGAGCAGGGCGAGGCCGAGCAGCGCCGCGGCCCGCATGCCGAGGACGCCCGCGGCCACGTCGGAGCCGGTGAGCCGCACCAGCCGGGCGGCGAGCGTGAGGAAGACCGGGCCGTACGGCGCCGGTGTGCGGCCCCACACGGGCGCCACCTCGGCGGCGAGCGGCCCGCCGAGGGCGTCGGGGCCGTGGTGGTAGACGTCGGTGCCCGCGTCGACCATCGCGCCCTGGGCGAGGTAGCTGTAGACGTCCCTGCTGAACAGGGGCGGCCCGCACACCAGGGGGGCTGCCCACACGCACAGGGTGAGCACCAGGTCGCGCGGGGCCGGCGGGCGGGGGCCGCGCAGCGCGGTGCCGAGCCACCACCACGCGGCGACGAGCAGCACGAGGCCGAAGTACACGCACAGGACGCCGAGGGCGGCACGGCCCGAGGAGTGCGGGAGGGTGTCGTGCGTCGGCAGGGCGCCCGCGGTGAGGCCGCCCACCGTCAGCGCGAGGGACCCGGCGAACCCGAGGATGCGGCACCGGCCCGGGTCGAGGTCCACGTTCAGGGCGAGCATCCGTGGACGATCTCAGCCGCGGGTGACCGCGGGGGAACGGCCGCGCCACGCCCGGGTGGCGCCGACCTGGCGGGCGCCGCCCGGGGGCCTGCGGGGCCCCCGGGGGTCAGTGGGGCCCCGGGGGTCAGTGGGCGATGCCGTCGATGAGTTCGCGCGCGCCCTGGCGCAGGAGGCTGACGGCGACGGAGGTGCCGAGCGTCGCGGGGTCGAGGGGGCCCGCCCACTCGTGGGCGTTGAGCACCGTCTTGCCGTCCGGGGTGAACACGCAGGCGCGCAGCGACAGGTCGCCGTTGCCGTGCGCCCTGGCGAAGCCCGCGACGGGCGAGTTGCAGTGCCCCTGGAGCACGTGCAGGAACATGCGCTCCGCCGTGGTCTCGCGGTGGGTGTCCGGGTCACCGAGGACGCTGATCGCGTCGATGAGGTCGGTGTCGTCCTCCCGGCACTGGAGGGCGAGCACGCCTGCGCCGATCGGCGGGCACATGGTGTCCGTGGAGAGCACCTCCGTGACGACGTCCTCGCGGCCGATCCTGGCGAGGCCCGCGGCGGCGAGCAGCAGCGCGTCGACCTCGCCCGCCGCGAGCTTGTCGAGGCGGCGGTTGGCGTTGCCGCGCAGCGGGACACACTCCAGGTGCGGGTGGGAGGCGGCGAGCTGGGCGACCCTGCGCACGGACGACGTGCCGATCCTGGTGCCGTCCGGCAGCTGGTCGAGTGTGCGGCCGCCGGGGTGGATCAGCGCGTCGCGCACGTCGTCGCGCTTGAGGAACGCGGCGAAGGTGGTGCCTGCGGGCAGCGGCCTGTCGGCGGGGATGTCCTTCACGCAGTGCACCGCGAGGTCGGCCTCGCCCGCGAGGAGCGCCGCGTCGACCTCCTTGGTGAACGCGCCCTTGCCCTCGACCTTGGCGAGGTCTCCGAGCCACTTGTCGCCGGTCGTCTTCACCGGGACGACCTCGGTGGCGACGCCGGGGTGGGCGGCGCTCAGCTCGGCGCGTACGCGCTCCACCTGGGCCAGGGCCATCGGCGAGTCGCGGGAGACGATGCGGACGATCTCAGGGGCGGACATGTCGACCAACGATAGCCGCTCCCCGCGCCCCACCGGCGCCGGGGCCGCCCGTACGGCCCACCGCGCCGCGGCGGCCGCGCCCAGGCGCACGGTCGGGCCTTCGCGTGCCCGTACGGACGGGGACGGGCCGGGGCACGGCCACGGCTCGGCGGACGCGCGGCGGGGCGCCTGGGGAGCGACACACGGCGTCCTGCGGGGCACCGAGACGCGGTCCGTCGGTGGTCGGGCTGTGGCCGGAGCGCGCCGGGCTCGTGGATACGGGCGGGCGGCTCCTGCCGTCCGCCCGTCCGCGCCCGGTCCGCCGTCCGCCTCAGGGGCGGGTCCGGCCTGGCGACCGGACGGTCCGGACCCACGCGGCGGGACACACAGCACGCGGTCCGGCGGGACGGGGCGTCCACACAGCGCGCGGCCTGGCCGGTCGGGACGGCGGCCGGGCGGCGGGGCCTAGGGTGGGGGCGATGTTCTCCGACCGCGGGCCCTCCCTCGCCGAGCTGGCTGTGCAGGCGCTGTCGTCCGTGGAACGCGGCTACGACCTGCTGGCGCCGAAGTTCGACGCGACGCCGTTCCGTACCCCCGACGCGTTCCTCGACGCCGTGGTGGCAGCGGTGGGTCCGCTCGGGCCGTTCCGCTCGGGCCTCGACCTGTGCTGCGGCACGGGCGCGGGGGTGGGTGCGCTGCGGCGCGTGTGCGGGGAGCGGGTGACCGGCGCGGACTTCAGCGCGGGCATGCTCGCGCTTGCCGCCTCCCGGTTCGCCGACGCGGCGGACCCGCCCGCGGTGGAGTGGGTCAGGGCGGACGCGCGCGCACTCCCCTTCGACGGTGCGTTCGACATCGTGACGAGTTTCGGTGCGTTCGGGCACTTCCTCCCGGCCGAGCGGCCCGCGGTGTTCGCCGGTGTGCGGGCCGCGTTGCGGCCCGGCGGGCTGTTCGCGTTCCCCCTGCCCGCGCCGCCGCGCGCCGCCGCGCCCGCGTACTGGGCGGCGGCCTGCTTCGACGCGGCGATGCGGGTGCGCAACGCGGTGTGGCGGCCGCGGTTCGTCATGTACTACCGGACGTTCCGGCTGGCCGACGTGCTGGCCGAGTTGGCCGGCTGCGGGTTCTCGGTGGAGCTGCGGGCCGCCGAGTCGTTCGGCAGACGGGCCGACGGCGCTCCCCGGTGCGTGACCGTGCTGGCCCGCGCGGCCTGAACCGTACACCGGCGCACCGCGCGGCGGGCGGGAAGCGGAAAACCGCCTGGGAGACGCGGGAAAGCGCGCGTCAACTGCCGTGTGCGATCTACGCTTTGCCCATACACACGGGTCCGGCCCCGGCCCGGTCGCCGGGCCGCACCCGGCAAAGGACCCGAAAAGCGTTCGGCGAAGGGCGCGTTCACGCACGTCAGAGAGGGTGTGTACGGTAGTGGCCGATGCGTTCACCGGGTGCCGGAACCGGTGTCGGGCCCGAGTCGTTGTGCATGCGTGTGCCGCCGAAAGATCACCTGCCGCCCACGTGGCGCCGTGGAGAGCCTAGGCTTTGTTGGCACAGGCCACCGACGGGAACAACAGCCGGTGGCTCCTGACGGAAAGGGATACCAATGACATCCGCACCCGCCTCTCCGAGCAGTGTCGAGGCGACAACCACGCTCCTCCAGGCGGAACTTCCGCGTCTCGAGGCACACCAGCAGTCCCTGGAGAAGGAACTCGCAGCGGTCACCGAGCGCCTGGAGTCGGTGCGTTCGGCGCTGACGGCGCTCACGGCCCTGTCCGGTGTGCCGCACGTGCTCGCGGAGTCCACAAAGGTCGAGGAGGCGGTTTCCGCCGCCGTCGAGGCCGTCGAGGAGCCGACGGCCGAGCCGGCCGCCTCGGTGCCCGCGCCGCGCCGCTCCGGCGCGAAGAAGCCCGCGCCCAAGAAGCGCGGTGCGGCGAAGAAGCCGGCGCGCGGCGCAAAGCCCGCCCCCGCGAAGAAGGCAGAACCCAAGGCGGAGGCCAAGGCCGACGCCAAGGAGCAGGCGAGCGGCCTGACCCGGCAGGTGCTCGACATCCTCGCGGACGCCAAGGGGGGCACGGTCAGGGCGCGTGACGTGGCGAAGGTCCTCGGCCGTGACGGCAGCCCCGGCGACATCAACGCGGTGCGCAGCACACTCGACCGCCTGGTGGCCACCTCCCGCGCCGACCGCGCCGGCCGCGGGCTCTACCGCGAGCGCGCCTGATCGGAGCGGTGCCCCCGCCGGGACCTCCGGTGTGCCGTCCTGCCACCGGACCGCTGACGGCGCGGTGGCGGGACGGTACTCCGGTGCGGTGCCCGGGGGCGGCCGGCCCGCTCGGGGCCGCTCCCCCGCCCTCCCGGCCCCTGTCCCCTTGCCCGGCACGGGGGTTGGCCCCGCCGGGGCCCGGCGGGCGTGACCGGCGGGCGGGTGCGCGTACGGCCCAGGTCCGCGGCCCAGGCCGCCGCGCCCGGGGCCCGGGTGGCCGCGGGCCGGCCGCCCCGTGCGTCGCCGTTCCGTGGAGGGACGCACCTGGTGTCTTCACGCCGACGTTGCCCCGAGTACTTCCCGGGCCGCTTTGATCGGTCGAATGGACCACATCACCTTCCTCGTGGCAGCGGTGATCGTCACGGCCCTGGCCTTCGACTTCACCAACGGCTTCCACGACACCGCCAACGCCATGGCGACATCGATCGCGACCGGGGCGCTGCGCCCCAAGGTCGCGGTCCTCGTCAGCGGAGTACTCAACCTCGTCGGCGCCTTCGTCTCCACGGAGGTCGCGCGCACGATCTCCGGTGGCATCGTGGACGACCGGCTGGTCACGCCCGGCATGATCTTCGCCGGACTGATCGGCGCCATCGTCTGGAATCTCGCGACCTGGCTGCTCGGCCTGCCGTCGAGCTCCTCGCACGCCCTGTTCGGCGGCCTGATCGGCGCGGTGTGGGTGGGCGCGGGCACCCACGGCGTCCACTTCGGCCAGGTCGTCCAGAAGATCATCATTCCCGCTGTCGCCTCCCCGGTCGTCGCCGGGCTGGCCGCGCTGCTCGCGACGTACCTGGCCTACCGGATCACCCGGCGGGGCCGGACGTCCTCGACGGACCGCGGGTTCAGGCTCGGGCAGATCGCCTCCGCCTCCCTCGTCTCCCTCGCCCACGGCACCAACGACGCGCAGAAGACCATGGGCGTGATCACGCTCACCCTGATCTCGGCGGGCGCCCTCGGCCGCGACGCGGGCCCGCCGGTGTGGGTCATCGCCTCAGCGGGGCTCGCCATCGGCCTCGGTACGTACATCGGCGGCTGGCGGATCATCAGGACCATGGGCAAGGGCCTCACCGAGATCAGGTCGCCGCAGGGGTTCGCCGCAGAGGCGGCGTCCACGACGGTGATCCTCACCTCGGCGCACCTCGGTTTCGCCCTGTCGACGACGCAGGTGTGCTCGGGCGGCATCCTCGGCGCGGGGCTCGGGCGCAGGCTGGCCGAGGTTCGCTGGAGCGTGGCCGGCCGGATGGCCGTGGCGTGGTGTGTCACGCTCCCGGCGGCCGCCGCGGTCGGCGCCGTGGCCGCGGGCGTCGTGGTGCACGGCGGGACGGCGGGCACGGTCGTGATCGCCCTTGCGGCCGCCGCGGCGTCCGCCTTCATCGTCTACATGTCCCGGCGCAACCCGGTGACGGCGGGCAATGTCAACGAGGACCACACCGTGCCCGTGCGGGCGCAGGCGGCCGGGGCCTGAACCGGCGGGAAGGGAGAAGCCAATGGACATCGACTGGAGTGCGCTCGGCGAGGTGGCGGGGGTCAGCATCGGCGCGACCGTGGCCGTCGTGGTCGTCTTCGCCCTGGGCGTGCGGGTGTTGTCGGGTCCCGGGCCCGACGGCGAGCCGTTCAGGGCCGGGGACGGCGCGGGGGACGAGGCGGCGGGGCCGCAGGGCGCCGGAGCGGTACGGGCTGCGCCGCTGCCGCTGTTCGTGGCGGGGCTCTGCTTCCTCGCCTGCCTCGCGGCCGTGGCCTACGGCCTGTATCTGATCATTCCCCAGTTCCACTGAGGCCCGCGGGCCCCGGCCCGCACGCGGGCGCGACGGGCGACGGCCCCCGCGGGTCCGGGGCGGAGATGACTCCGCCCCGGACCGTGCGGGGGCCGTCGCCGGTGTGCCGTGCCGCGGTGGTGGTCCGGCTCAGCGCGTCTTGTACGACTGCACGTACGAGTCCGCGGGGCTGCCCACGCCGGTCACGTCGTCGTAGCCGACGGTCGCCGACAGGGAGCTGTCGTGGCCGAGGGTGCGGATCGACGTCTTGACCGGGGAGGTCGGGTCCTGCGTGTCCGTGTAGTCGTTGCGGACGACCGCGATGTCCTGGCCCGCGCCCAGCGGGTGGTCCGTGACGTCGTGGAGCGCCGGGGTGCCGTACCGCTGGTAGATGCCCGGGTTGGCGAAGCCGATCGGCACACCGTGCCGGGCCTGCTGCGCCAGGGCCTGGACGCCCGCGATGACCGGCGAGGCGAGCGAGGTGCCGCCGAGGCGGTACTCGCTGTACTTCAGCTTGCCGTTCTTCTGGGTCTGCGTCATGCCGATGAGGAAGCCGGTGTTGGGGTCGGCGACCGCGGAGATGTCGGGCATGGCCCGCATCGGGGAGGTCGTGCCGTTCGCCTCGGAGAGCGAGGCGGGCACGACGCCCTTCTGGTAGAAGGGCTGCGGCACGGTGGTGCTGGTGCCGCCGCCGGCGCCCGAGGTGAAGGCGCCGGGGAAGCCGGCCCAGTCCTTGCCGTTCGCCGACAGGGACGCCTGGAGCGTGCCCCAGCCGGTCTCCCACTTGTACGTGTCGTTCTTGCCGACGGCGAGCGAGGTGCCGCCGACCGCGGTGACCCAGGCCGAGTTGGCGGGGGTGTCGACCTGCTTGGTGCCGGTCGCCGCCTTGAAGTCGCCGTCGTCGCCCGTGGAGAAGTAGAAGCCGATGCCCTCGACGGCGCCCATCTGGAACACCTGGTCGTAGGCGGCCTGCGACGCCGGGGTCTGGTCGGCCTCGATGTCGCCCCACGAGTTGGAGACGATGTCGGCGAGGTGGCTGTCGACGACCTTGTTCAGCGCGTCGAGCAGGTCGTCGTCCAGGCAGGACTTGCCGCCGACGTAGGTGATGTCCGCGTCGGGGGCGACCGCGTGCACCGACTCGACGTCGAGGGACTCCTCGCCGTACCAGCCCGCCGGGTCGGGGCAGTTGCCGTCGACGGTGAAGTCGTCGGGCAGCACCTGCGAGAGCTGGCCGGGCCGGTACTTCTTGTCGCCGTTGCGCTTGGCGTAGGTGGCCGCGTCCTTCTCGATCGTCGGCGAGGCGTAGGCGTCCGTGATGGCGACCGTGACGCCCTTGCCGGTGAAGTTCTTCGCGCCGTAGGCGGCGCGGAGCTGCTTCCCGGTGTAGCCCTTGATCGTGTAGGGCGCCTTCGAACCGTAGGCGTTCGGCAGCTTCTTGTTGACGTTCGAGCCGTAGTACGTGGAGAACGGCCCGGCGTTGAGGAACGCAGCGTCCGGCGGCGGCAGCGTGTCGTCGTGCTGCGCGGCCTTGGGTGCGTTGTCAAGGCCCGTGACGGTGAGGACCGCGCCGTGCAGCGAGGCGGGCACGGAGGCCGTCGTGTCGGGCGCGTGGTAGGTCCTGCCGCCCTTGGCGTAGTTGTGCAGCGTGGTGGAGAACGCCTTCTTCACGGCGCGCGCGTCACCGGAGACCGAGAGGTAGTGGGCGTTGGTGCCGGTGACCTTGAGGCCTGCACCGGTCAGCCACGCGGTGACCTCGGATATCTGCTGCTTCGTCGCTCCGAAGCGCGCCTTGGCCCGGCCGGCGCTCAGGTACGCGCCGTAGTGCGCGGAGGACGGGTCGGAGACCTCCTTCGCGTACGCGGCGAGGCCCGCCGCGTCCCGCCCCGCGAGGTACACGCGCGCGGTGACCTTGTTGGACGCGGCCGTGCTGCCCTTGTCCGCCTTGGCGGTGGCCCACAGCGGCTTGGTGCCGTGCAGCACGGAACGCCCGGCCGGGCCGGTGTCGGCCCCGGCCGCCTGGACGCCGAGTGCGAGGGCGCCGGTGACCATGGACAGTGTCGCTGCCACGGCCACACCGGTGCGCAGGCGCGGTCGGCTGGATCTCATGGAACCCCCTGCTTTGCGAGTGAACGCGTGTGGCGCTACTGGGACGTTCCGGCCACACGCAGAACACACTCTGGCGATCAAGTGTTCTCAGGGGGAACACGCGTAGACCAAAGGAATCCCAAAGGAAGCGCATGTTCAGGTCAATCCGCAGGTCAGCACCGCGCCCCCGTCGGCGCCTCAGAGGGCTTGCGGCCAAGGCCATTTGGGGACGAAGAAGGCCGCACCGGGACATCGCCCGCGAGGGCGGACGAGGCAGACAAGCCGCGTAATCGGCACACCCCCCGGATTCCGCCGGGCCGCCCGGGGCGGCCCGGCGCACCGGATCAGTCCTGGGGCAGTGTGCCCGTGCGCGCGAGCCTGCCGTACCAGTGCGCGCTCGACTTCGGGATGCGGCGCTGCGTCGCGTAGTCCACGTACACCGCGCCGAAGCGCTTGCTGTAGCCGTAGCCCCACTCGAAGTTGTCGAGCAGCGACCACAGGAAGTACCCGCGCACGTCGACGCCCGACTCGATGGCCCGGTGGACCTCGCTGAGGTGGCCGCGCAGGTACGCCACGCGCTCGGGGTCGTCCACGCGGCCGTCGTCGCCGACGCTGTCGTCGAAGGCCGCGCCGTTCTCCGTGATGACCACCGGCAGGTCCGGGTGCTCACGCCCGATGCGGACGAGCAGGTCGTAGAGGCCGGTGGGGTCGATGCCCCAGCCCATCGCGGTGCGCGGACCCGGCGCCTGGTGGAACACCACACCGCCACCCGCAGGCCAGGGGCTGTGCTCGCTCGCCCCGTGCCCGTCGGAGCCGTGCCCCGCACCCTCGGGGTCGTGTGCGACGAGGGTCGGCGAGTAGTAGTTGACGCCGACGAAGTCCAGCGGCTGGTGGATGAGCGCGGTGTCACCTTCCTGGACGAAGGACCAGTCCGTCAGGTGAGCGGTGTCGTCCCGCACGTCCTGTGGGTAGGCGCCGTCGAGCATCGGTCCGGTGAAGACCCGGTTGGCCGTGCCGTCGATGCGGCGGGCCGCTTCGCGGTCCTCGGGGCTGTCGCTCACCGGCCTGACCTGGTGCACGTTGAGCGTCACCGACACCTCGGCCCCCGCGGGCAGCCGGTCGCGCAGCGTGCGGACGGCGAGGCCGTGCGCGAGGTTGAGGTGGTGGGCGGCGCGCAGCGAGTCTGCGGCGTCGGTCCTGCCGGGGGCGTGCACGCCTGAGCCGTAGCCGAGGAAGGCGCTGCACCAGGGCTCGTTGAGGGTGGTCCAGGTGGGGACGCGGTCGCCGAGCGCGTCCGCGACGATGCCCGCGTACTCCGCGAAGCGGTAGGCGGTCTCGCGCACGGGCCAGCCGCCTGCGTCCTCAAGCTCCTGCGGGAGGTCCCAGTGGTAGAGCGTGGCGACGGGCTTGATGCCGCGTTCGAGCAGGCCGTCGACGAGCCTGCTGTAGAAGTCGATCCCCTTGGCGTTGGCGGGGCCGCTGCCGGTCGGCTGGACGCGCGGCCAGGCGACGGAGAAGCGGTACGCGCCGACCCCGAGGTCCGCGAGGATGCCGAGGTCCTCGCGCCACCGGTGGTAGTGGTCGTCGGCGACGTCGCCGGTGTCGCCGTTCAGCACCCGGCCCGGGGTGTGGGAGTAGACGTCCCAGATGGACGGTGTCCTGCCGTCCTCCCGCGCGGCGCCCTCGATCTGGTAGGAGGCGGTGGCCGTCCCCCAGAGGAAGCCCGGCGGAAAGGTGATCGCCGGTGCGGGGTCGGGGGCCTGGCCTGTGATGGGTGCTGAGGTGGCCACGGAGGTCCTTCCGGAGGTTCGTCGTTCGCTGGCGCCGGCCCTGATCGGCCGCTGAGAGCGCTCTCAGCGCGCCGAGCGGCGCTGGGAGCGCTCTCAGAGTGCCTCCAAGCCTCGCCGCAGGTCCCCGACCGCGTCAAGGGCGGGCGCACGGAGCCGCGGCGCCGGAGACGCCTCCCCGCGCGGCCTGCGGGGACCGGCTCAGGTGCGCGTCGGCAGGCAGAAGACGTGCCCCGCGGGATCGAGGCACACCCGGACGTCGTCCGCCGGCTGGTGCGGGGCGACGCGCGCGCCGCGTTCCACCGCGCGGGCGGCGCCCGCGTCCAGGTCGTCGGTCCCGATGTCGAGATGGGCGGTCGTCCGGGGCCGCCCCGTGGCGCCTGGCCACTCGGGCGGCACGAAGCCGGGGCCGCGCTGGAAGGCCGGACTGCCCTCCCCCTCGGGCGGCCCGAGCTTCACCCAGTCCTCCTCCGCGGTCAGCGTCAGCCGGCCGAGCAGCCCCGCGTAGAAGGCGGCGAGGCGCGCAGGTTCCGGCGTGCTGAGTACGGGTCCCGCCATGCGCAGAGGGGACGGGGGCGGTGCCATGGCCCGGCTCCCTCCCGGGGGGTACGGGCGGGGATCGTATCCCCCGGCGCGGGGCGGCCGCGGGCACGGCGCGCCCCGTCAGCGCGCCGTGCTCTGGGCAGCTGCCGGGTCGTCAGGAGGCCGCTGCGAAGGCGTTGACGCCGGTCAGTTCCGCGGACAGCCGCCACAGCCGGGCGGCCTGCTCGGGGTCGACCGCGTAGCCACGGACCCCGCCGCCCTCCGGGTCGTCGTTGAGCTCGGCGATGTCGCAGTCCTCGCAGTAGACGCCGCCCGCGCCGTCGAGCTGCGGCGAGGTGGCCGCCCAGACCTCGGTCGCCGCGCCCTGCTCGGGCGTCTTGAAGGAGGGGTGGATGAGGTTGCCCGCCTCGTCGATCCAGCCGAAGTCCACCATCTCCTGCTGGGGAAGGTGGCGCTGGAGCGGGGTGAGGATGCCGCCGGGGTGCACGGCGAAGGCGCGGGCCCCGGACGCCTTGGCGAGGCGGTCGAGTTCGACGGCGAACAGCACGTTGGCCGTCTTGGCCTGCCCGTACGCCAGCCACTTGTCGTAGCCCTGCTCGAAGTGCAGGTCGTCCCAGCGGATCGGCGAGCGGCGGTGCGCCCCCGAGGAGAGCGCGACCACCCGCGCGCCGGGTGCCACCGCGGGCCAGAGGCGGTTGACGAGGGCGAAGTGGCCGAGGTGGTTGGTGGCGAACTGCGCTTCCCAGCCGGGTCCGATGCGCGTCTCGGGGCAGGCCATGATGCCCGCGTTGGTGATGATCATGTCGACGGGCCGGCCGGAGGCGAGGAAGCGCTCGGCGAAGGCGCGCACGCTGTCGAGGTCGCCGAGGTCGAGCTCCTCGACCTCGGTGCCCCGCAGGTCCCCGAGCGCCTCCCTGGCCCGGTCGGGGCGGCGCGCGGGGATCACGACCCGCGCGCCCGCCGCGGTGAGCGCCTTGGCCGCCTCGATGCCGATGCCCGAGTAACCGCCGGTCAGAATGGCCAGCTTGCCCGTGAGATCGGTCCCGCGGAGGACCTCGGCCGCGGTGGTGTCGGCGCCGAACCCCGTCCTGATGCTGTGCTGAGGCGTGTTCATGCGGTCAGGCTACGAATTGGAGAGCACTCGAAGTCAACACCGGTTCCCGGCGCGCCGCCGGCCGGGCGCCGGGTCTTCCCCGCGGTCAGACTCCCTTGCCGCTGCCGCTGCCACCGGCGCCGCCGGGGGCGGCTTTGATGCCCTTGACGATGGTGTCGAGCACGCTGAGGGACGGCGCCTTCGCGCTGACGTCGAAGCCCGCGCGCACCATCACCAACTGCCCGTCGGCGGCCGGGGAAGGGAAGGCGAGCGACTCGACATAGCCGTCGTCGCCCTTGCTGGTGACGACCTTCCACAGCACCAGGTAGCCGTCCTTGCCCGCGACCTTCACGGCCTGGGACTTGAGCTGCCGGTGCGAGGTGATGCTGCCGTAGACGCCGCCGTCGCCGTAGGACTGCTTGGCGTTGGCGGCGATGTCCTGCTGCGCCGCGGCCTTCGCCGTGGTGGCGGTGTCCTTCAGAGCAGCAGCCGGGGCGGAGAACACGCCGCCGCGCACGCAGGTCTGGGCGGTGTCGCCCGGGCACTGGTACTCGCCGGTCGTCACCCCCGCGCCCGCCAGGCCCGACTGGCCCTTCCACCCGGTGGGCACCGGCAGGTCGATGCCGCTCGCCGCGTCGGTGGCGAACCCCTTCTCGGTCTGCGGGAGTCCGCCGGAACCGCCGCCGTCCTGCGAGCCGCCGCCCGAGCTGCCGCCGGTACCTCCCCCGTCCTGCGAGCCGCCCGAGCCGCCGCCGTCCTGGCCCGGCAGTCCGCCGAGGCCGCCACCGCTCCGGCCCTCCTGGGAGCCGCCGCCCTGGCCCGGCCGGGTGGAGGCAGAAGGGGCCGGGGCCGCCGAGTTTCCGGAGTCGTCCTTGCCGAGCAGGTAGAAGCCGCCGGCGAGCGCGAGGACGACGACACCCGCCGTGACCGAGACGGCGACCTTGCGCCCGCGGCCGGTGCGCGGCGCCGCCCCCGGCGCCTGACCGGGCGCGTTCCACGCCTCGGGCGCCGCGGGCCGCAGGTGGTCGGTCCAGGCGGAGCCGTCCCACCACCGGTGCCTCGGAGGGCCGTCGCCTGTCTGCTGACCCGGGTCGGGATACCAGCCGGGAGGGGTCGAGTTGGTCACCCGACCACTCTATGCAGCTTGTCGTACCGGCTGGTGAGAGGGGGATGAGAATCAGCGGCCGAGCGCCCGCTTGGTGATCTTCCCCATCGCGTTGCGCGGCAGCGCGTCGAGGAAGCGCACGTCGCGCGGGCGCTTGTGCGGGGCGAGCTGGACCGCCACATGGTCGCAGAGCTCCTCGGCCGCGGGCGGTTGCGCCGGGTCGGCGGGTACGACCCAGGCGACGATCCGCTCGCCGAGGTCCTCGTCCGGCTCGCCGGTGACCGCGGCCTCGGCGACCGCAGGGTGGTCGAGGAGCGCGTTCTCGATCTCGCCCGCACCGATCTTGTAGCCGCCGCTCTTGATCAGGTCGGTGGCGCGGCGGCCGACGATGCGGACGCAGCCGTCGGCGTCGCGGGTCGCCATGTCCCCGGTCCTGAACCAGCTCGCGGAGAACGCGGCCTCGGTGGCGTCCTGGCGGTTGAGGTAGCCGGTGAACACGTGCTGTCCGCGCACCTGGATCTCCCCGATCGTCTCGCCGTCGTCCGCTTCGAGGACGACACCCTCGTCGTCCACGAGCCGCAGTTCGACCCCGGGCAGCGGCACGCCGACGCTCCCCGGCCGCGGCTCGCCGTCCACGCGGACGCTGGTGTTCATGAGCGTCTCGGTCATCCCGTACCGCTCGACGACGTGCCGGCCGGTCGCCTCGGTGATCCTGCGGTGGTCCGGCAGCGGGAGGGGCGCGGACCCCGACACCAGCAGCCGGGCGCCGGAGAGCGCGGAGGCGAGTGCGGCGTCGCCCGGCAGCGCCTGCGCGATCCGGTGGTACATCGTCGGCACGCCGAACAGCACGGTGCCGCCGTCCGACAGTTCGCGCGCCACGGCGGCGGTCTCGAAGCGGCCCAGGTGGCGCATCGAGCCCCCGCGCCGCAGCGGCCCCAGCACGCCGAGCACCAGGCCGTGGACGTGGAAGAGGGGCAGCGCGTGCACGACGACGTCGTCCGCCGTCCACTGCCAGGCGTCGGCCAGGCCGTCCAGGTTCGCGGCCAGCGCCCTGCGGGGCAGGATCGCCCCCTTCGGCGGGCCCGTGGTGCCGGAGGTGTAGATGATCAGCGCGGGGCTCTCTGGGTCGGGTTCGCGGGGCAGCGGCGCGGCGGGACCGCCGCTCTCCGGTACGACGGGGACCTCGGCGCGCTCGACGCCGTCGAGCGCCGCCGGCAGGGTGGCGTCAGGCTCCGCGACGACGAGTTCGGGTTCGCTGTCCCCGATCACATGGGCCAGTTCCCGCTCCCCCGCCTTGGGGTTGAGCGGCACGGCGGGCACGCCGGCCAGCAGGGCGGCGACGACGCCGAGCGCCGTGTCCGCGCTCGGGGTGGCCCAGACGGCGATGCGCCGGGCGCCGTCGATGCGCGCCGCGAGGGCGGTCGCCGTCGCGGCGAGTTCCGCGTACCCGATCGTGCGCTCGCCGAAGCGGAGGGCAGGACGCCCGTCGGGCGCGGCGAGCGCGGGGAAGAGGGGGGACACACGGGGACCGGTCGGCTGCGTCATGACGGGCAGTATGCCCGGCATACGCCCGCCTCACCGGGCGCGGCGGTGCGGCGCGGGGCGCCGTGTCCGTGCGGGCACGGGGAAGCCCCGGCTGGTTCGGGGGTGGCCGGCCGGGGCCGATCGGGGGTGGTTACGGAAGGCGGTCGCCTCGCGGCGAAAGGCACCATGGGGCTTCAGCCGGACGATCTTCCCCATGGGCGGAGGGTGAGGCCCGGGGACACTGTCCCCTCCGTATCCACGTACAGGTGAACGCTCAACCACTCGGGCGTGTTCCGCCGCCCGCGCCGCGGCGGCTGTGAGCCGTGCCACGGGCGGGCGAGGCCCGGGGGCCCGGCGGGCTCAGGCGTTCTCGCCGCGGCCGCTCCCCCGGTACGAGCCGTACTTGCGCTCGAACCGCTCCACGCGGCCCTCCGTGTCCACGACCCGGCCCTTGCCGGTGTAGAAGGGGTGGCTCGCCGAGGAGATCTCCACGTCGATGAGCGGGTAGGTGGCGCCGTCCTCCCACTCGATGCGCTGGTCGGAGTCGAGCGTCGAGTGGGTGAGGAAGGCGTCGCCCGTGGCGGTGTCCCGGAAGACGACCGGACGGGTCTCGGGGTGGATGCCGGACTTCATGGCGTGTTCCTTCCATCGGTGTGCGGACGGGTGCGGTGCCGCGGCCGGATGTGAGCGGGTACCCCCGCGGGTCAGCGCGACTCGCGGTACAGCACGTGCGCTCCGGCCGCGGGGTCGAACTTCCGCAGTTCGAGGCGGTCGGGGTGGTTCCTGCGGTTCTTGCGCGTCACGTAGGTGTGGCCGGTCCCCGCGGTGGACCTGAGGGTGATGACGGGGCGTGTCTCGCTGCGTGCCATGCGTGCTCCAGACGGCCTGTGCGGGTCCTTGCCGGAGCCTGCCGCGGTGTGACCCGCGAGCCGGTCCGGTATGGATGTCATGTTCACCAAGTGGTGTCGCCCGGTGTAACGCGGCCCCTGCGCGGGACATTCCCGCCCTGTGCCGCGCTCCGGGGCGGGGGACACTGGGAGGGCGCGGCGGGCCCCTGCCCGTGAGGCGGGCGGCCCGCGGCGGACCGGAATGCCGCGGCGGCCCGCCGGGTTGTCGCTCCCGGAAACGGCCCGGTCACGGGAAGACGAGAGCGGAAGCGGGTGGCACGACCCATGGGTGAGTTGATCCTGGTACGGCACGGGGAGACCGAGTGGACCCTGTCCGGACAGCACACCGGGAACACCGACATCCCCCTGACGGCGCGCGGCGAGGACCAGGCCCGTGCCGTGGCGCCGCTGCTCGCCGACCGGGCGGTGGGCCTGGTGCTGGTGAGTCCCCTGGGGCGTACGGAGCGCACGGCGCAGCTGGCCGGTCTCACCGACTACCGGGTGACGACGGACCTGCACGAGTGGGACTACGGCGGGTACGAGGGCGTCACGACCGACGAGATCCACCGCGAGCGGCCCGACTGGTACCTGTGGACGGACGGGGTGGTCCCCGGTGACGCGGCCCACCCCGGCGAGAGCCCCGAGCAGGTCGGCGCGCGCGCCGACCGGGTGCTCGCCCAGGTGCGCAAGGCCCAGGCGGAGACGGACGACGACGTGGTCCTGGTGTCGCACGGGCACTTCCTACGGGTGCTGACCGCGCGTCACCTGGGTCTCGCGCCCGCCGACGGGCGCCTGTTCAAGCTGGAGACCGGCACGGTCTCACGGCTCGGCAGCGAGCACGACAGGCCGGTGATCACCGCCTGGAACCTCCAGATCCCCAAGAGCGTACTGCGCGCCGAGCTGCGCGCCCGGGAGGCCTCGGACGCCTGACCCCGGCCCGCGGCCCCGCGCCGCGTCACCCGATCGGCCCCGCACCGCGTCGCGCACACCGCGACGCGCCCCAACAAGGCGCGCGTTCCGGCGGTTTATCCACTTTGATCATCGGGTAACCGCAGCCAACCGTCACCGGCGCGCACCCCGCGCACCGGCTCCGACGCACAACAACAGGCGCCGCCGGGCAGGAGTTGGGGTCCATGAGTCACACCGCGGAACCAGAGATCGGAACGGTCACCACCAGGGTCCCGGCGAGACTGGACCGGCTGCCCTGGTCCCGGTGGCACTGGATGATCGTGATCGGCCTCGGCACGGTGTGGATCCTCGACGGCCTCGAGGTGACCGTCGTCGGCAACATCGCGAGCCGCCTCTCCGAGAGCGGCAGCGGCCTGCCCATCACGGACAGCCAGGTCACCGGGGTCGGCGCGGCGCTCTATGTGGCGGGGGCGTGCGCGGGTGCGCTGGTGTTCGGCTGGGCCACCGACAGGTTCGGCCGCAAGAAGCTGTTCATGGTGACCCTTGCGGTCTACCTCGCGGCGACCGCGGCCACCGCGCTGTCCTTCGCCGCCTGGTGGTTCTTCCTCTTCCGCTTCCTCACCGGATTCGGCATCGGCGGCGAGTACGCGGCGATCAACTCGGCCATCGACGAACTGATCCCCAGCAAGTTCCGCGGCCGCGTCGACCTGATCATCAACGGCAGCTACTGGCTCGGCGCGGTGGGCGGCGCGCTCCTTTCCGTGGTGGCGCTCAACACCGGCATCTTCCCCAAGGACCTCGGCTGGCGCCTCACGTTCGCGCTCGGCGTCGTGCTCGGCCTGGTGATCCTGCTGGTGCGCAGGCACGTGCCGGAGAGCCCCCGGTGGATGTTCATCCACGGCCACGAGCGGCAGGCCGAGGACCTGGTGTCCGGGGTGGAGCGCGAGGTCGAGGAGGAGAAGGGGACGCGCCTGCCCGAGGCGACCGGCTCCATCACGGTGGAGCAGCACCGCACGATCAGCCTCTGGAAGATCGCGAAGACGCTGCTTGCGGGGTATCCGAAGCGCGCGGTGCTCGGCTTCTCCCTCTTCGTCGGGCAGGCGTTCCTCTACAACGCCATCACCTTCGGCTTCGGGTCGATCCTGGTCAACTTCTTCGACGTCTCCAGCGGCTCGACGGGCTACTTCTTCGCCGCGATCGCGGTGGGCAACTTCCTCGGCCCGCTCCTGCTCGGCAAGTTGTTCGACACCGTGGGCCGCCGGAAGATGATCTCCGGTACGTACATCCTCTCCGGGCTCCTGCTCTTCGCCACCGCCTGGGTGTTCAACGAGGGCTGGCTCAACGCCACGACGATGACGGTGTGCTGGGGCGTCGTGCTGTTCTTCGCCTCCGCGGGCGCCAGCTCCGCCTACCTCACGGTGAGCGAGGTCTTCCCGATGGAGACGCGCGCGCTGGCGATCGCGCTGTTCTACTCGATCGGCACCGCGGCCGGCGGTATCTCGGGCCCGCTGGTCTTCTCCTCGCTGACCAGCAGCGGGCACGTCGGCGACGCGGTCGTGGCCTTCTGCGTCGGCGCGTCCCTGATGGTGGCGGCGGGCCTCGTCGCGGTGTTCCTCGCGGTCGCGGCCGAGCGCAAGTCGCTGGAGGACATCGCCACTCCCCTGTCGGCGCGCGGCGCCGGGGGCGGCGGCACGGGCGCGCCCGCCACCTGAGCGCCCCGGCCGTCCGACGCGCATGTCGGCGCCCCCGGCCTGCTGGCCGGGGGCGCCGACATGCGTACGCTGCGGGCGCGCCTCAGGAGCGCACGCCCCTCGCGCCCACGGCGGCCCTGCGCCGCATCAGCGCGGAACCGCTCAGCGCGAGCGCCGCGATCGCGCACACCAGCGCGACGGCGCGGGCCCAGGCGTAGGAGCCGCCGAGGCTGCTCTCCGGCAGGTCGATGCTGCCGAAGCCGACCATCGAGTGGATGACGAGCACGGCGGCGGACGCCACCGCCCCCGCTGCCCACGTCCACACCATGTCCTGCACCATCAGCCAGACCGCGACGAACAGGCACAGCACCGTGACGACCAGGGAGACCGCGTCGGCGTAGCCGCCGGAGCGCAGCTCCGTGAGGTCCTTCGGCAGGTGGACGAGGCCGATGGCGATCAGCGCTGCGCCGGCCGGCCAGCGCAGCACGGAGTGCAGGGCCTGGAGGCCGCCGGTGCCCGCGGGCGCCCGGCGCGCGGACTCCGGCCGCGCGGTGCGCGGCGCGCTGTGCGCGGGCGCCGCGTGGTGGCGCTGGACGGTGGGCGGCACGAAGCGGAAGGTGTCCGTGCGCGGCTCCGCCTGCTCGGACCGCTCGGCCTCCTGCCGGTGCGCCGCCGCGGCCGGGGCCGCTGCCGGAGCGGGGGCGGCCGGCACCTGGACCGGAGCCTGCGCGGCGGCGGGTGTCTCCACCGGCGCCTGCGGCGCGGGCGCGGGCTTCTCCTGCGCCACCGCCCTGACGGGTTCGGGTGCCGAGGGCCGCACGGCCGCCGGCTTCTGCGCCGCCGGTGCGGGGGCCTCCTGGCCCTCCTCGGTGCCGAGGATGTTCACCAGTTCGGCGACGTCCTCGATCGGACGGCCCACGGCGGCGGCGCGCAGGGTGGCGTCGGCCTCTTCGAGCTGCTCGGGCGGCTCGTTGAGCATGAGGACCAGCTGCCGCACCTCGTCGAGCGGGCGGGCGACGGCCGCCGCCTTGAGCGCCTCGTCGGCGGGGCTTGGGACCTCGCCTGTCCTGCGCAGCAGGCTCACCAGCGCGGCGACCTCGTCCAGCGGCCGGATCGTGGCCGCTGTCCAGAGGAGCGTGCGTATGGGCTCCTGGGTCTCCTCCTCGTCGGGACGCGGATCGTCCTGTCGTACGGTCTGCGGATCTCGTGACATGGGCGCGGCTCCCTTTGCCGAACAGCAACAACGGTGGGGCACACACCGTGTTGGTCACCGGACGCCGCTACGGCGCCCTCTTCGCTCCATGAGAGCCCGCCTGGGCATATGCCGCCATCGGAGTGGCGCAGAAGGGGGACGCGGGGCCCCCGGCACGACGGGGCGTGGCCCCGGCGGCCGGTGCCGCCGGGGCCACGCCCCGGTCCGTCGCGCGGGGTCCGCCGGGGGGCCGACCCGGTGCCGGTCAGGAGGGGAGGATGTTCTCCGCCTGCGGGCCCTTGTTGCCCTGGGTCACCTCGAAGGTGACCTTCTGCCCCTCCATCAGCTCGCGGTAGCCGTTCATCGCGATGTTGGAGTAGTGCGCGAAGACGTCAGGACCGCCGCTGTCCTGCGCGATGAAGCCGAAACCCTTTTCCGAGTTGAACCACTTGACGGTGCCACTGGCCATGCGGATTCTCCGTTGTTCCGGGAAGCGAGGGCCGCCGCGGGGCGCGACAGCCCGGAGGTGATCGCCTTGGTCCTGTCCACGCTGAACAGCAGAAACGCCCGTAACGAAGCGTCACGGGCGAGCGGTACTTCGGAACCACGACAGCTGTGGGCGACGCTACATCGCCGGGCGCGGTGCAGCCACGGAAGCCGGTGCGTGTGGCGCACCCCGTGTCGCACACCGCGCCCGGGAGTTCACTCCCGTGGCCCAGCGGGCGCTACCAGCGGCCGTGCACGGAGGCGCGGATCCTGCGGTCGTACAGGTCGCGCACGGCGTCGAGCGCCTCGGGCCCCAGCGGGGGCAGGGCGGCCGCGGCCGCGTTGTCCTCGGCCTGGGCCACCGAGCGGGCGCCGGGGATCACACTGGTGACACCGTCCTGCTGCACGATCCAGCGCAGCGCCGTCTGCGCGGGGGTGGCGCCGGCGGGCGCGAGCCCGGCGAACTCGGCGGCGGCGGCGAGCCCCTCCTCGTAGTCGATCCCGGAGAACGTCTCGCCCTGGTCGAACGCCTCGCCGTGCCGGTTGAACGAGCGGTGGTCGTCGGCGGCGAACACGGTGTCCTTGGTGTACTTGCCGGTCAGCAGGCCGGAGGCGAGGGGGACGCGCGCGATGACGCCGACCCCCGCGGCGCGCGCGGCGGGCAGCACCTCGTCGAGCGGCTTGAGCCTGAACGGATTGAGGATGATCTGCACGCTGGCGACGCCGGGCCGCGCGATCGCGATGAGGGCCTGGGCGCAGGTCTCCACGCTCACCCCGTACGCGGCGATCCGCTGCTGCTCGACGAGGGTGTCGAGGGCGTCGAAGACCTCGTCGGAGGCGAAGACCTCGGTGGGCGGGCAGTGCAGCTGGACCAGGTCGAGGGTGTCGACGCCGAGGTTGGCGCGCGACCGGTCGTTCCAGGCGAGGAAGTGGGGCAGCACGTAGTTCTCCGGCACCTGCTCGGCCCGGCGGCCCATCTTGGTCGCGACGAACACGCCGGCGCCCGGGCGGCCCTTGAGGTAGCGGCCGATCAGCTGCTCGCTGCGGCCGTCGCCGTAGACGTCGGCGGTGTCGAAGAAGGTCACGCCCGACTCGACAGCTGCGTCGAGTACGGCGGCCGCGTCGCCTTCCGCCACGTCGCCCCAGTCGGCGCCCAGCTGCCAGGTCCCGAGTCCGACCACGGACACCTCGCGGCCCGTCCTGCCCAATACACGCTGTTCCATGAGGTGCATGCTACGTGGCCGGGCCGCGCTCCCCGCCGGGGGCTTCGGCGGGTGCCGCCGTGCCGGGCCCGCGGTCAGCGGGGCAGGGTGGCGAGCCGCCCCGCGGCGCCGTCCCCGATGCCGAGGTTCTGATGGATCTCCAGCGTCGCCGTCGAGCGGTTGAGGGTGATGTAGTGCAGTCCCGGCGCGCCCTCGGCGAGCAGCCGCTCGGCCATCGCGGTGGCGTGCTCGACCCCGATGCGGTGTCCTTCTGCCGGGTCGTCGCGTGCGGCGTCGAGGCGGCGGGCGAGGCCTTCGGGGAACCGCGCGTCGCTGAGCTCGGCGAACCTGCGGATCTGCCGCACGTCGGTGGCGGGCATGATCTCCGGGATGATCGGGGTGGCGCAGCCCGCGGCGGCGAGCCGGTCGCGCAGCCTGAGGTAGTCCGCCACGTCGAAGAACATCTGGGTGATGGCGTAGTCGGCGCCCGCCCGGCACTTGGCCGTGAAGTGGCGGATGTCGCTGTCCCAGTCGGCCGAGCGCGGGTGGCGCTCGGGGAAGGCGGCGACGCCGACGCTGAAGTCCCCGAGTTCCTTGATCAGGGTGACCAGCTCGTGGGCCTGGGTGAATCCCTCGGGGTGGGCGACCCACTCCCCCTTGGGGTCGCCCGGCGGGTCGCCGCGCAGCGCGAGCACGTCGCGGATGCCGGCGTCGGCGTACTGGCCGATGATGTGGCGCAGTTCGGCCACGGAGTGGCCGACGGCCGTCAGGTGGGCGACGGGGCGCAGCGTGGTCTCGGCCGCGATGCGCTTGGTGACCTCGACGGTCCGGTCGCGGGAGGAGCCGCCGGCGCCGTAGGTCACCGAGACGAAGGACGGCGCGAGGGGCTCGATGCGGCGGATCGCCTTCCAGAGGGTGCGCTCGCCCGCCTCTGTCTTCGGTGGGAAGAACTCGAAGGAGAACGAGGGCCGGCCGGAGGCGAGCAGGCTGCGCAGGCCTTGCGCCCGTGGCTGCGGACGGTCTGCGGTCGTGGCCGCCATGCGGGGTCCCTCCTCGGGGCTCGGCACGGCGTCGCCGCCGTGATCACCCCAGCCTAGCGGCGGGCGGGACCCGCGGTCTGCCCCGCCGGGTAAGTCCCCGGGCCCCGCGGCCGCGCCGGTGGGGCGCGGCCGCGGCGTGCGGGTCAGGCGTCGTGCCGCAGCGGGGTGAGCTGCTCGATGTCGTAGCGCACCCGCAGCGCGTCGATGGCCGCAGGGTCGGGCGGGCCGTCCTGCGTGAGGATGTCGAGCAGCTCGTCGAAGTAGCGCTCGTGGTCGGACGGCGGGGACGCCTGGAAGAACATCTTCGCGGGCGCGGCGCCGCGGTTGGCGAAGGCGTGGGGGCAGCCGGGCGGCACGACGATGACGGTGCCGGGCCGCGCCCGTACGGCGGTGAGGCCGGACTCCGACTCCCAGTGCCGCCAGTCGCCGGTCAGCACGCGCGGTTCGAAGGCCATGACGTCCAGCTCGCCCTCCAGCACGTAGAACAGCTCCTCGCTGTGCGCGTGCCGGTGGGCTCCGACGTCGAAGCCCGGCGGCACGACCACCTCGAAGCTGGACGAGACGCGGGAGTGCGCGCCGGTGACCTTGTAGGTCACCTCCTGGGCTGCGGTGCGTACGGTCCTGCCACCGCCCGGCGGCACGACGAGGCCCTCCGCGGGGGTGGCGCCGCGGTCCTCCGCGGGCACGGTCAGCTCGGTCACCGGGTGCTTCTCCTCTCGGGTTCCCCGGGGGAAACGGTCATACGGCGTCCCAGGTCACGGGCAGGTTCTCCGGGCCCCTGATGAGGGCGCCGCGCCGCCAGCTGACCTCGCTCGCCGGGACCGCGAGGCGCAGGCCCGGCAGTCTGCGCAGCAGGGTGTCGAGGGTGATGCGCGACTCCAGCCTGGCGAGCATCGGCCCGACGCAGTAGTGCGGGCCGTGGCCGAAGGCCAGGTGCGGCGGCTGCTCCCGGTCGAAGTCGAGGGTGTGCGGGTCGGCGAAGACGTCGGGGTCGCGGTTGGCGGTGAGGTACGACGCGTAGACGGCGTCGCCCGCCCTGATGGTCACACCGCCGACGGTGACGTCCTCCAGGGCGATCCTGGAGAGGCCGACGCCGTTGCGGTGCGGGATGAACCGCAGGAGCTCCTCCACGGCCGCGGGCATCAGCGCGGGCTCGTCGCGCAGCCGCCGCAGGTGGTCGGGGTGGGTGAGCAGGGCGTACAGCATGTTGGCGCTGTTGTTGGTGACCGCGTGGGCGCCGCTGACCTGGATGAGGACGGCGAGGGCGACCGCCTCGGGCAGGGTCAGCTCGTCGTCGGCGACGGCCCGGGACAGCAGGGCGGCGAGGGTGTCCTCGCCGGGGTGCGCACGGCACAGCAGGTCGGTGAAGTACGCACCGATCTCCTCCTTGGCGCGGTCGCTGTGCTCCTTGCCGTGGGCGGCCGACAGGATGGAGGCGGTCCAGCCCTTCATCAGGGGGGCGTCCTCTGCGGGGACACCGACCACCTCACTGACGACCGCCAGCGGGAAGGGGCCGTTGACGTGCGTCATCAGGTCGGCGGGCGGGCCCTCGGCGAGCATGGCGTCGACGAGGCCCTCCATGATCCCGCGGGCCCGCTCCTCGACCCTGGCCACCGCGCGCGAGGTGAACGCCTTGGCGACGGAGCGGCGCAGCCGGGTGTGGTCGGGCGGGTCGGCGAAGCCGACGGCGCCCTCCAGGGGGATGAAGTGGGGGGCGAGCCGGGTGACGGACCTGCCGACGACGGCGCGCCTGCTGAAGCGCAGGTCGTTGGTGACCTGCTTGACGTCCTCGTACCGGGTGACCAGCCAGGCGAAGCCCTCGCCGTTGGGCAGCCTGATGCGGGAGACGGGGTCCTCGCGCAGGAGCTCGTCGAGGAACGGGTCGAAGTCGAGTCCCGGCAGGTCGGGGACGTCCCAGAAGCGGACCTCGCCGGGCTCGGCGGCCTCGGGGGCGGGGGTGTGTGTCGTCATGTCAGGCCACCGGTTCCGGTGCGATGTCGGGGTCGGTTCCGCTGCCGCGCACGGTGGCGGCGACGACGCGGCGCTGCGTGCCGGACGGCGCGCAGCTCCAGCGGCCGAGGCACATCTCGGCGGTGATGCCGGGGCCGAAGCCGGCGACGATGCCGCGGGCGCCGTCGGCCGCCCCGCCCTCGTCGAAGAGGCGGCGGATGGCGTCGAGGACCACGGCGCTCGCGATGTTGCCGTACTCGGTCAGGGTGGCGCGGCTGAAGCGGAACGCCTCTGCGGGGACCCGGAGGAAGCGGCTCAGGTCGTCCAGGATGCGCGGACCGCCCGCGTGGATGATGTAGAAGTCGAGCTCTCCCGCGTCCCATTCGTGCTCGGCCGCCATGGCGCGCAGCGCCGGGGCCAGCGGCTCCATGGTGGTGGGCACCCGCTTGTCCAGCAGGAAGTGGAAGCCGGTGGCGCGGACACTGTAGGAGATCCAGTCGGTGGTGTCCGGCACCAGGTGGGAGCCGTTGCGCTCCAGGGAGATGCCGGTGCCGCCGCTGCCGCGTACGACGGTGGCGGCGACCGCGTCGCCGAACAGGCCGTTGGACAGCAGGGAGCCCACGCCGAGGTCGGTGGGCTGATAGCACAGGGAGCAGAACTCGCAGGCGACGATGAGGACGTTGGCGTCCGGGTACGCCTCGCAGAAGTCGTGGGCGCGGTTGATCGCCGCACCGCCCGCGGCGCAGCCGAGCTGGGCGATGGGCAGCTGCCTGGTGTGGCCGGGGAAGCCCATGGTGTTGATCAGCCAGGCGGTGAGCGACGGCATCATGAAGCCGGTGCAGGACACGTAGACGATCATGTCGATGTCGGCGGCGCGCAGCTCGGCGTGGGCCAGGGCCTCCCGGACGACCTGCGGGACGCGGGCCTTCGCCTCGGCCTCGTAGCGTGCGTTGCGTGCCTCGAAGCCGGGGTGCTCCAGGGTCTCCTCGATGGGGCGCACCAGGTGCCGCTCGGCGACGCCGGTGTTCTCGATCAGCCTGAGCGCGAGGGGCAGTTGGGGATGGTCCGGATGGAGTGTCCGGGCGATGCGGAGGGTGTCCTCCATGGTGATCACATGCTCGGGCACCGAGACGGCTGGTCTGCACAGGGTCGCCACGACACACTCCTCTTCCGATCGGCCGGGGGCGGCGAACTGCGGCCCACGTTCCGGGGCGGTCCGCGGCCCCGCAACCTGAGAATCCGATGAGAGTGGCCGTCGGGCGCGTGTCGTACGGCGTGTCCGACGGGGTGGCGTGTCGGCCGTTCAGCGGGCGCGCGACGGCGCACGGGGCCGGATGCGCCGGGGGGTGGGCCACCCCCGCGCCACCGGGGTGTGCGGGCCGCGCTCCCCGGCCGGTGGCCGCGGCGGCGGACGCACGCCTGCGGCGCGCGGGGGCCGCGCCCCTGCGGCCAGGGCGGCGGGCGGCGCACCGGCGCGGGCGCGCGCCCACGGGGGCCGCCGTCCGTCACCCGGGGGTGTCGGCGGGGTGGCCGGTCCCGCGGGTGCACCCGTTCGCGTGCGGGGCGGGCCGCACGGGTGACGGCGCGTCAGGCGACGCGGTGGCGCAGGACCTGGTCGGGCCGGAGGACGAGGCCGTGGCCCGGTGCTCCGGACGCGCCCGGCAGGGCGGCGCCGCCCGCCGGGTCGAGGACGCCGTCGAAGAGGAGGCTCTCGGCGCCCGTCCGGTCGTGGGGCCACTCGATGTGCCGCATGTTGGGCACGGCGGCGGCCGCGTGCGCCTGGGCGTTCGGGGCGCCGTGCCCGAGATCTCCAGGCCGTGGGCGCCTGCGACGGCGTCCCGCGCCTGTCGCAGGCCGGTGAGGTGCCCGGCGGGGACGGGCTCCTCGAACCAGCTGACCCCGTCGTCGGCGAGCAGCGCCGTGATCCGTACGGCCTGCTTGACGGAGTAGCCGCCGTCCGCGTCCACGTACCGCTCGCACCGCGGCCCGACGATCTCGCGCGCCACGTGCACACGGCCCAGGTCGCGCTGGGGCGCGCGGCCCCGCGCCTCGCCGATGGCGATGTCCACGGCGGAGAGCGCGGCGGCGCCCGGCAGGCCGCCCGTGGCGCCGAGGGCGCGGGCCATCGCGGCGTGGGCGGCGGGCACGCCGTGGGCGCCGAGTCCGGTGACGGCGGGGGCGAGCAGGTCCGCGGCGAGGGCGGCGACGGCGGGGTCGCCGTAGGTCCGGCCGAGGCCGGTGGTGCCGGCGGCCGCGGCCTCGACCAGTACGACGGTGAGGCGGTTGCCGTCCGCCCCCGGCTCGTCGGCGGGCACGGCGCAGACGGTGGTGCCGACGCGGTCGAGGGGCGGGCCCGCGGTGTCCTGTGCGTGCGGCATGGCTCTCCTCGTGGATGGGGTGCTGCCGGCGTGGCGCCGCGCCCTTACCCGTTCCCCCCGGGGCCTCGCCGGCACGCGCGCGTGCGGCGGGCGTGGCCCGTACGGCGGCCGCCCCGGCGCCGCCGCGGGCCACCGGCCCCGGGCGCGCACGGTGTTGGCGCACGGGCGACCACCCCACGTAAGCTTGGCCCTTGGCCACGCACGGCCGCCTCGTGCCTTCCCCCCTTTCCCGCGCAGGAGCAGACCCGCCGTGAACGCCTTCACCGACGACCGTACGTACAGCCTCCTGCTCGTGGAGGACGACCCGGCGGACGCGCTGCTGATCGAGGACGCGCTGGTGGAGCGCGGGATGGCGCGGGAGATCGCGCACGTCACCGACGGCCTCGCCGCGCTCGAACACCTGCGCGACCCCGAGAAGGGGCGCCCCGACCTGATCGTGCTCGACCTCAACATGCCCCGGATGAACGGGCGCGAGTTGCTCGCCGTGCTCAAGGAGGACAGCGATCTCGGCAGCATCCCCGTGGTGGTCCTCACCACCTCGGCAGCGCCCGACGACATCGAGGACGCGTACCGCCAGCACGCGAACGCGTACGTGACCAAGCCGATGAATCTGGACGAGTTCATCCGCTCCGTCCAGGACATCGACGCGTTCTTCCTGGACACGGCAGCGATTCCGCCCCGCGGCTGAGCCCCGGCCCGCGGGCGGAGGAAGGAAGCACCGGCATGGCTGACACCGCCGCAGCGCGAGGACCGTCCGGACGCACCGCTCCCCCGGCAGGGCGGGACGGCCCGCCCGCGCTCCCCGACTTCACCGAGGAGAACTCGGCCGCTCTGGTCAACGCGTCCTGGGCGGGGGCCGGGGACACGCGGCTGCGGGAGGTGCTCACCGGCCTCGTCACGCACCTGCACGCGTTCGTCCGGGAGACGGAACCCACGCACGAGGAGTGGGAGAAGGCGCTGCGCTTCCTCACCGAGGTGGGCCAGAAGTGCGACGACACCCGGCAGGAGTTCATCCTGCTCTCGGACGTGCTGGGCGTCTCGATGCTGGTCGACGCGATCAACAACCGCAAGCCGCGCGGCGCGACGGACTCCACCGTGCTCGGCCCCTTCCACCTGGTCGACTCGCCGCCCCGCTCGCTCGGCGACGACATCTCCCTCGACCACGTCGGCACCCCCTGCGTCGTGGCGGGCACCGTCAGGAGCCTGGACGGCACGCCGCTGCCCGGCGCGCTCGTCGACGTGTGGCAGGCCAACGGGGACGGCTTCTACGACGTGCAGCAGCCCGGTGTGCAGCCGGAGCTGAACCTGCGCGGGCTGTTCACGACGGACGCCGCAGGGCGGTACTGGTTCCGCAGCGTCGTGCCGCGCCACTACCCCGTACCGCAGGACGGGCCGGTCGCCGGGCTGCTGCGCGCCACGGGCCGCCATCCGTACCGCCCCGCGCACATCCATTTCATCGGCGGGGCAGCGGGCCACCGGCCCGTGACGACGCACCTGTTCGTCGAGGGCAGCCCGTACCTCGAATCGGACGCCGTGTTCGGGGTGAAGCGCGAGCTGGTCACGCCGGTGCGCGAGGTGGACGACGCGGAGCGGGCGGCCGGCTTCGGCGTCGCGGCGCCGTTCCCGCTGATCGAGTTCGACCTGGTGCTCGCGCCCGAGGGGGCCTCGGAGCGAAGCTGAGCCGCGGCTGACCGGCCCCGCGGCCTCCCGCCGGGGGCCGGTCAGCGGGTGCGGGGGCGTGGCCACCTCCCTTGTGAGAGCGCTCTCAGGAACGCAGAATGGTCGCCATGCCGCACTCGTCCACCCCCGGCTCCCCGCTCGGACCCGCCGCCGCGCCCGCACCCGACGGCGCCTTCGTGCGCCCCTACCGGCCGGGGGACCGCGACGCGCTGTACGACGTCTGCGTGCGGACGGGGCACGAGGGCGGGGACTCGCGGCACCTGTACGCGGACCCGGAGCTGCTGCCCTCGATCTTCGCCGCGCCCTACGCGGAACTCGAACCCGGCCTCGCCTTCGTCCTGGACGACGGGACGGGCCGTGCCGTCGGCTATGTGCTGGGCGCTGCCGACACCGTGGCCTTCGCGCGGGACTTCAGGGAGCGCTGGCTCCCCCGGGTCGCGCACCGCTACCCGCGCCCGGCAGCCGCGCCCGCCACGCCCGCAGACGAGATGGCGGAGCTGCTGCACACACCCGAGCGGATGGTGCTGCCCGAGCTGGCCGGCCACCCCGCGCACCTGCACATCGACATCCTCCCCGGGTGGCAGCGCAGGGGGCACGGGCGGGCGCTGCTGCACGCGCTCCTCGGCGCGCTGCGCGCCCGGGGCGTGGCACGCGTCCACCTGGCGATGGTCACGGCCAACACGGCGGCGCGCGCCTTCTACGACCGGCTCGGCTTCACCGTCCTCGCGGTGCCCGACCCCGGCCCGCTGACCTATCTGGGCCGCTCCACCCGGGTGGCGGAGCCCGCGGCGGCGGCCGGGCCTTGCGGGACAGCCGGTGCGGGCGGAGCCGAGGACGCGCAGGCGCCGCCGCGGACCGCCGTCCCGGGCGAGCTGCTCGGGCTGTCCGGCTGGCAGTGGCTCAACCAGCCCCCGGACTCGGCCCCTTCGGGCGGCGGGCTGACCGTCACGACGGACCGCGACACCGACTTCTGGGTGCGCACGCACTACGGCTTCGTCCGGGACACCGGGCACGCCCTGCTGCGGCCCGTGCCGGGCGCCTTCCGGCTGCGCGTCACCTTCGCCGGCGGCTACCGCGACCAGTACGACCAGGCGGGGCTGCTGCTGCGGGCCGGTGCGGCGGAGTGGATCAAGGCCGGGGTCGAGTTCGTGGACGGCCGCCGGCAGATCAGCGCCGTCGTCACCCGGGGCGTCTCCGACTGGAGCGTGGCGCCGCTGGAAGGCCCGGTGGCCGGGCCGGTGGCCGTGGAACTGGCGCGGGACGGCGACACCGTGGCCGTGCGGTACGGCACCGGCGGCGCGGAGCCGGGGACGCTGCTGCGGCTCGCGTACTTCCCGCCGGACGCGGCGGCCGAGGCCGGTCCGATGTGCGCGTCGCCCGACGGCGCGGGGTTCACCACGCGCTTCTCCGGCCTGCGGCTCACCGAGGGGCCCGAGGCGGCCGGGGGCTGAGAGCGCCCCGCCCCGCCTCGGGGCCCCCATCGCCCCGCACGCCCAGGGCTCCCGGCCGCCGCGCTCAGTTCCGGCTCACGCGGACCACCGCGCTGCGCGTCGTGCCGCTCACCGTCACCGACACCCGGACGGTGCCCGGCCGGTGGGCCGCCGTCAGGGTGCCCGTGGCCGGGTCGAGGCGGGCCGGTCCCGTGACCTGCCAGTCCGCACTGACGGGGAACGCCACCGGCACGTCCCTGCCGTCCTGGGTGAGGACGGCGCGCACCGTGGCCGTGCCGCCCGCGGGGACGGCGGCGGGCGCCGAGAGGGTGAGGGCGTCGGTGTGCGGGCGGGTCTGCACGGAGATCCAGTCGGGGCCGCCGCGCCAGGGCGCCCGCCGCGCCGCGGCCTGTGCCGCGTGCGACACGGTGTCGACGCCGACCAGCGACCAGCCGGTGAATCCGCCCCGGTCGGCGGGGGCCGCGGGGGCCTTGCCGGTGTTCCCGTTGATCAGGTAGGGGACGCCGTCGACATGGGAGGCGTCGAAGACACCGACGTGCCCGCCGATGAACACCGCGCCCTTGCCCGTGCGCTGCTGGAAGTCCGCGAGCCACCGTTCGAGCAGGGCCGCCTCCTTGCGGTCGCTCAACTGGCTGCCCTGCTGCGGGGTGGGGTCGCGCGGCGGCACGTGCTCGATCACCGCGACGGACCGTACGCGGTCGTCGCCCGCGGCGGCGCCCAGCTGGGCGCGGAGCTGCTCGACCTGGTCGAGGCCGCCGCCGCGCAGGGTCAGGCTTGAGGTGTCGAGGGTGAGGAAGCGGGTGCCCCGGTGGTCGAAGACCCGGTGGGCCGGACCGAACTCGGCCGTGAAGTCGGCGAGGGAACCGCCCATCACCTCGTGGTTGCCCGGTACGTAGAACCAGGGGACGGCGCCGCCGAGCTCCTGGTCGAGCACCTGGTGGGCGAAGGCGAGGTCGGCGGGCGACCCCTCGTCCACGAAGTCGCCGTCGACCACCACGAAGTCCGGCCGCGCCGCCCTGATCTGGTGCAGGGTGCGCCTGGCCTGCGCGACGATCACGCTGTCCGGCGCCGCGGCGACGAACTGCGCGTCGGACAGCACGGCGAACCGCCAGGTCCTGCCGCTCGTGTCGGCGGCCGTGCTGATCAGCGGGTCGGGCGCGGCGGCCGCCGCGGGGAGGTCGACGGCGGGTGGCACCTGGGCCGCGAGGTCGTCGATCTCGATCCGGCCGGTGTACGCCTTGGTGGCGTCCGTCTCCGCGAGGTAGAAGCGGTACACGCTCACCGGTGTCGCCACGCCGGGCGGCACCGTGAAGGCCACCTGTCTCCAGCCGGTCCACGTGACGAAGGGCCCGCGCAGCAGCTGGTCCGTGCCCGTCGCGTCCTTGAGGTGCAGGGTGGGCCAGGCGCCGTGCCCGTCGCCCTTGATCCACAGGGTGAAGGACTGCGGCTGCCCCGGCACCGGGACGGGCGCGGGCGGCGCCGCGTAGGCGGCGCGGGTGGCCGTGGAGCGGGTGAAGTCGTAGCTGAGGGCGAGGGCGGTCCCGGTGCGGCCGTCGGGCGCGGCGGCGACCGACCCCGCGGCCCGCGCCCGGCTGAACGTCCAGGAGGCGGCGTCGTCGAAGGAGGCGACCTGCCGCTGTTCGAGCCCGACGGTGACGGCGAGCACGGTCCGCACGCCCGCGGCGGTTGCGGTGATGCGTCCCGCGCCCCCGCCGGAGCGTGCGCGCACGGTGAAGGAGCCCGTGCCGTCGTCGGCGACGGAGAACAGCGCGTGGTCGTAGTCGAGGCGGACGTCGCGCGGCTCGACGGGCGCACTGTCGCCGTGCGCGTCGAGGCCGACGAGTCCGAACGCGCCGGTGGCCGCGGCGTCGGCGAGGCCGATCCGGGGCGTGGTGGGGCGCAGGGTGGCGAGCCGGTCGAGGACGTGGAGAGTGGTCTCGCCGTGCGCTGCGCCGCGTGCGGCCCGTACGCGCACGGTGCCGCCTGAGCGCGCGGTGAACAGGCCGTGCCGGTCGACGCCGCCGACCGCGGGCCGCGAGGTGTGCCAGGCGGGTGTGCCGGCGGCGGGGCCGTACGTCTCGTCGTAGCCGGCGGCGGTCAGTCGGCGGGTGAGGCCGGGGAAGACCCGGTCGGGGTGGCCGCCGGCGACGGGGTCGGCGGTGGGCGCGTCCTCGGCGGGCGTGCGGGTGGCGACCCGGAAGCCCCTGAGCCGTCCGCTGCCGTCGGGGGCGGTCAGCGCGAGGCCGTTGGCGACGGCGCGCTCGCTGCCGTCCGACGGGGTGTTGTCGACGTGCAGGGCGTCGCTGCCGGGGTCGCGGGAGACGAGGGTGGTGGAGCCGCCGCCGTCGAGGTTGAGGGCGCTGTACGAGCCGGCCTTCTTCATCATGGCGCCGAGTTCGGTGAGGGTGACGCCCGCGCTGTCGGCCTGGCGCCCGTCGACGGTGAGGACCTGCATGCGGCTGCCGTCGCGGGAGAAGCCGACCGCGGTGCGCGGGGCCGCCGTGTTGTTGCCCTCGCCGTCGTGGTTCTGCGGGACGCCGTCGACGACGAGGGGTTCGCGGCCCGAGACCGCGGTGCGGGGCACGGAACCCCCCGCGGTGCGGGGCCGGTAGGTGAGGGAGACGGGGTCGCCGGGGCGCAGCGCGGCGAGCGCGGTGGCACCCGCCTCGCGGCCGACGAGTTCTGTGGTGCCCTCGGGGATGGGCCCGCTGCCCGGCGTGCCGCTGACGGAGACGACCCGGCCGCCGCGCACGGCCGCCTCGGCGAGCGGTCCCGTGGAGGCGTCGACGGTGAGCGCGCGGTCCGCGCTGCCCCAGGCGGGCGTGTAGACGCCGATGGAGTCGGCGGGCACGTCGGCGGCGTTGTAGGCGGCGAGCGGCCGCTTCCCCGCGGGGAGGGTGAGGGTGCCGTCGAAGTACAGCCGGCGGATGCGTCCCGCGCCGTCCGCGCCGAAGGCGAGGGCCGGTGAGGAGCCCGCGCTCGCGGACTGCACGACGGAGCCGCCGCTGACGCCCTCGCCCTCGGGGGCGCCGGTCTCGTCGATGTCGAAGAAGTCCGCGTTGATCGCGGCGACGGTGCGGCGGCCAGGACCCGCGTCGTGCCTGGCCGCCATGTCCGACACGGTGTCACGTCCCGTGACGGTGCCGGAGGAGAGGTAGTCGGCGCGTGCGCCGGTGCCGTCGAGGTCGACGTCGAGGGCGGAGACCCGCAGCCACTTGTCGGCTTCGAGCCGGTCGTACGAGGTGAGTTCGACGCCGGGCGCGACCGGGTGGGACTCGGAGCCGGTGAGGATGCCTGCCCCTGCGGCGCCGGGTCCCGCGCGGCCGGGGGCGAGCGCGCTCGCGGGCGGCGGCGCGACGGGTCTGAGCGCCTCGGCGGTGCTGCGGGGGCGCGGATCGTCCCCGGTGCCGGCGAGCGCGGGTGCGGCCGTGCCCGCGGCGAGCGCGGCCACGGCGGCGAAGACGACGGCACACCGGCCTGCGGTTCGTGGTCCCACGCGTCCTCCTGCGAGTGGCGCCCCGCCTCCGGTCGGGCGGGGTCGCACGCCAGCATTGCCGTGCACACGCCAATGAACCAGACATCAGGGGGAACATCGGGAAGAACAGGCCGTGACGCGTTCCGACCGTACCGGCCGACGCCCGGCGGGCAGGTGACGACGCGTCACCGCGCGGGGCCTCCGCCCGTCGTCAGCGGGCGGCCGGGTGCGGCAGGTCGTCGCGGTGCAGCAGGAGCACGGCCATGTCGTCGCCGCCGTGGACGTCGTCGGCCTTGTCGAGCAGCCGGGCGGCGAGCGCGTCGATGTCCTCAGGGTCCTCGACACCTTCGGGCCCCTCGGCGACGGTGTCGGCGAGCAGGCGCATCCGGGTGCCCAGGTCGGTGCCCGGCACCTCCACCAGGCCGTCCGTGCACAGCAGCAGCGTCTCGCCGGGGCCGAGCAGCGCCCGGGTCACCGGGTAGTCGATCGCTCCCGAGCCCGCGAACTCGGCGGAGAGGCCGAGCGGCAGCCCGCCTGCCGACGGGATCCACTGGCAGGTCCCGTCGCGCCGCCGCACGAGGACGTCGAGGTGTCCTGCACGGACGATGCGCAGCAGGCCCGTGGCGAGGTCGGCCTGCACATAGGTGCAGGTGGCGAACCTGTCGGTGTCGAGTTCGCGCAGGAACACGGACGTCCTCGCCAGCGCGGTGGCCGGCGGATGTCCCTCCGCCACGTACGCGGAGAGCACCATGCGCACCTGGCCCATCACGACGGCCGCGTCGGTGTCGTGGCCCTGTACGTCGCCGATGGCGAGGCCCACGCCGCCGTCGGCCAGCGGGATCACGTCGTACCAGTCGCCGCCGACGCTCCTGCCGAGCCGCGCCGAGCGGTAGCGCACGGCGACGGCGGCGCCGGGCACGGCGGGGACGACCCGCGGCAGCATCGCCTGCTGGAGGTTCTCCGCGAGGTCGTGCTCCTGGCCGTGCAGGAGGGCGCCCTGGAGGCTCTGCGCGATACCGCTCGCCAGGGTGAGCAGGAGGTTGCGCTCGCCCTCGTGGAAGGAGTGCGGCTCGGGGAAGAGGACCCCCAGCACACCGAGGAGCCGGCCCTCGGCGATCAGCGGCAGATAGGCGCCCGCGCCCAGCGGGAACGGCTCGATCTGCGGCCACATCGTCGGATAGCCGGTGCGGTACTCCTTCGGGGAGCGGACGAACAGGGACCTGCGGGCCGCGACGACCCGCGCCATGGGCAGCGGCTCGTCGAGCCGCGGACGCTCCAGGATCGGCAGGTCCACACCGATCTCGGGATGGGCGAGCACGTGCAGCCTGCCCCCCTCGACCACGCCGAGGATCATGCCGAGTGCGCCGAGGCCGCCCAGCACCTCGGGGTCGTTGAGCGCGGCGGTGACGTCGTCGAGGGACACGGCCTGCGCCATCAGGAAGCTGAGCCGCTCGACGAGCCCGCTGCGGCCCGCGCTCTCGCCCGCGGCGGTGCCCGCGCTGTCCGCCTCGCGCACCACGCCGACGAGCCGGTCGGGGCGGCCCCTGCTGTCGTAGCGTATCTGCGCCTGCGCGTGCAGGGTCCGCAGGACGCCGTCGTGCCCGCGGGCGCGGTAGTACGCGCCGAAGCCGTCGACGCCCTGCCGGAGCACCAGCCGGGCCCTGGCGCGCAGCCGCGCGGCCTCCTCGGGCGGGATCATGCCGGTCGCCGTGGTCGCCCTGCCGTCGTACGCGTCGGGGCTGAGGCCGAGGACGGCGAGCGCCGCGGGGTCGAGGTCGAGCCGTCCGGCGCGCAGGTCCCAGTCGAAACTGCCCATGCGGCCCGGCACGTGCGCCTGGGTCGGACGGGCGGTCGCGCTGTGCGCCCCGGGCGGGAGACCGCCGGGCGCTCCCCCATCGGCCATGCAGCCACCATCTCACCATCCGGGCCCGCGCACTTCCCGGCGCCCGCCCCCGCGGGGCGCGTCCTGGCGCCGCGCCGCACCCGCTGCGCGCCGGAGGGCGGTCCCGGCGGTCAGGGCCCGGTGATGCGGTCCACGTCGCCGAGGGCGAGCGCCGGCGCGGAGAGCCGTTCCGGGCCCCGGCGCAGGCCGGCGGCGACGAAGTCGAGGTGACGCTCCCACGCGGCGGGCGCGATGTCGCCCGCCGTCTCGATGACGCCGCGCAGCGCCCAGACGACGGTGGCCACGTCGGAGACGGTGACCCGCGGGTCCACCGCCCCCGCCGCGCCGGCGCGCTCCAGGACGGCGGCGGTGAGGCCGCGCAGGTGGCCGACCTGCTCGGGGGCCGCGAGCTCGCCCCAGGCGAGGGGCAGGTAGCCGCGTGCCGCGGCGATGCGGTGGCCGACCGTGCGCAGCAGCCGGTCGAGGCCCTCTGCGGGCGGCAGCCGCAGCGCCTCCTCGGCGAGGGCGACGAGTTCCGCGTAGAAGCCTGCGACCAGCTCCGCGAGGAGAGCCTCCTTCGTGGGGAAACGGCGGTACAGCGTCGCGGGCGCGACGCCGGCGCGGCGCGCGATGTCCTCCATCGGCACGGCGCGCCCCCGCTCCGCGAAGGCGGCGGCCGCCGCCTCGACGATCCGCGCGCGGTTGTCGGCCGCGTCGCGCCGCAGTCCCTTGCCCATCGCCCCTGCCCCTCGTCCGGTGAGCCAGGACCCTACTCGCGCCCGCCCTCGGGGAAGTCGGCCGACCTGCTCACCTCGGCCCAGGCGCGGGTCTCTGCGGCACGTTCTGCGTCCGCGCGCTCGGCGAGCGCGACCGCGCCGGCGCCGAGCAGCAGCCGGGTGGGCGGCTGCGGATGGCGTACGACGTCGAGGATGACGCGCGCCGCGCGCCTCGGGTCGCCGGGCTCGGCGCCCCCGGTCCGCTCCCGCAGGCGGTGCATGGCGCCGACGCTCTCCTCGTAGTCGCCGCCGACGGCGTCCCGCCGCATGGAGGAGCCCTGCCAGTCGGTGCGGAAGGCGCCGGGCTCCACGATGAGGACCCGCACGCCGAACGGGGCGACCTCGTTCTTCAGCACCTCGGAGAAGCCCTCGACGGCGAACTTGGCGCTCTGGTACGCGCTCAGGCCCGGCGAGCCGCCGACCCGGCCGCCGACCGAGGAGAACTGCACGAAGATGCCGGAGCGCCGGGCCCTGAGCACCGGCAGGGCGGCGCGCGTCACATGGAACACGCCGAACAGGTTGGCCTCGAACTGGGCGCGGAAGTCCGCCTCGTCGATCTCCTCGACGGGCGCCGAGTTCGCGTAGCCGGCGTTGTTGACGACGACGTCGAGGCGGCCGAAGGCGTCGACCGCGGTCTTGACCGCGGCGCGCGCGGCCGCCGCGTCGGTCACATCGAGGGCGACCGCGCGGACGCGGTCGCCGTAGGTGCGCGCCAGGCCGTCGAGGTCCTCGGGGCGGCGCGCCGTGGCGACGACGCGGTCGCCCGCCTCCAGCGCAGCGACGGCCAGCTCCCGGCCGAAGCCACGCGAGCTGCCGGTGATGAGCCACGTCTGTGTCATGTCCGTACTTTCTCTCCGCGGTGTGCGCGGCGCCTGGCTGTCCGGCGCCGCGCCGGTCCGCCCCCGGGGCCGGTCTCCCGGCCGCCGCGGGGCCACTGCCGAGTTAAATGAAAGTAAGGCTCTCACTTATTCCCGCGCGGCTCGCCCTCCCCCTGCACCGGGTCGATCCTGGCGGTCCTGACGTGCTCGTAGGCCAGGGTCGTCTGGACGTCGGCGACCTCGCGGCGCTCGGTCAGCCGGTCGATGACGAAGGCGTAGACGCCGTTCACGTCGGGCACCGCGACGTGCAGCAGGAAGTCGTGGCTGCCCGAGGTCACGAAGAGGCCGATGACCTCGGGCAACCGCGCCGCCCAGTTGCGGAAGCCCTCGATGGCAGGCCGGGCGGGCGGCCGGATGCGCACCGAGATGAGCGCCTGCACGGGGCGGCCGACGGCGTCCAGGTCCACGGCCGCGTGGTACCCGGTGATCGCGCCGCGCTCGCGCAGCAGCCTGACGCGCTCGAGCGAGGTGGACGGCGAGACGCCCGTCTTGGCGGCGAGATCGCGGTTGGTCTGCCGGGCGTCCTCCTGCAATGCGCGCAGCAGCGCACGGTCGACCGCATCAAATTTCATCGGATCTCCCTCTCGGCGTACGAGATGCGGCACCTGGCACAGGGCCGGAACGTGCGCTCAGCGTAGACCCGCACCTGGGCCCGCCAGGGGGCCCGCCCGCCGCTCAAGGCCCGGGGGACGAACACGTACAGAACGCCCGAACGATCCGCGGGTTCCACGGGGGTGCACCCATTCGATACACATTCGGCAACCATCTGCGGTGCATCCGTTACCCGCAGTGAGTTGCGGCGTTGAAGGTGCGTGAGGCCGCACATCGTGCGGCTGTGCAACAAACGTTCAAGGAGATTCTCGATGTCGCGTATCACGAAGGCCACCGCCGTTCTGGCCGGCGCCGGTGCCGTTCTGGCCGCCGGTGCCGGTATGGCCTCCGCCGACGCCGGCGCGGGTGCTGCCGCGGTCGGTTCGCCGGGTGTCCTGTCCGGCAACATCCTCCAGGTCCCGGTGCACGTCCCGGTCAACCTCTGCGGCAACACCATCGACGTGGTGGGCCTGCTGAACCCGACCTTCGGCAACACCTGCGCCAACGTCGACGGCCACCAGGACCACGGCCACGACGACGGTGGCTACGGCGGCGGCTACGGCGGCTGACACCCCGCGCGGGTCGTCACCGGCCCGCACCCCGGGTGGGCGTCCGGCGGGCGCCCACCCGTTTTCCCCCTCGTGGACGATGCCTCCCGCGCAGTGCGCGGGAGGCATCGTCTGTGTCGCGGCTCGTCAGGCGTAGCGATAGGTCCCCGCGTGGCTGAGCATCGCCGACGGCTTGACGTTCCACGGCGGCATCGGCTCGTCCAGGCTGATCACCCGTCCCGCCTGCTCGTCGCTCGCAGGCAGCTTCCGCGCCGGCAGGTACCCGGACTTGGGGTGGCGCGCCTGCCAGCGGTCCCAGACCAGGTCCACGAAGGCGTGGTGCAGCCAGAACACCGGGTCGTTCGGCGAGGCGGCGCCCAGCATCTCGCCGCCCACCCAGCGGTGGACCCGGTTGTGGTTGCGCCACGGCTGGTCGACAGTCGGCTTCACCCAGCCCTCGACGCCGTTGCGGAACCCCGTGGCCGAGGTCGAGTTCCACGGCGCCACGTCGTAGACGCTCTCGCTCATGGCGCGCTCCAGCTCCTGCTTCGAGGGCAGGGCGATGGGGTCGCGCCCGGGGCGGCCGAGGTTGCGGGTGAGGAAGGGGTCGTCGGTGACGTTGCCGCGGATGGTCCAGTCGCCCGCCGAGTAGGCGAAGGGCCCCGTCATCACCTGCTGGTCGCGCTCCCGGCCCGTGCCGCCGAGGAAGTCGTCACGCCACAGGGCGGCCGCCGGGGTGTTGTCGACCGTCCAGTCCCAGTAGGGCACCGACACCTTCGGGTCGATGGACTGGAGCGCCTGCTCGAACTCCAGCAGGAACCTGCGGTGCCAGGGGAAGAAGGTCGGGGCCATGTGGCCTGAGCGCAGCCCCGTCTCGCCGTCCGGCGTGTAGAACTCGACATGGGTACGGACGAAGCCGTCGTAGTCGCCGCGCCGCTTCAGTTCGAGCACGGCGGAGACGAAGGCCCGCTTCTCCGCGGCCGTGAGGTCGCGCTGGTTCTTCCTCGTGTACATGCGGTGGCTGTCCTCCCGGAGGGTCAGGCGTGGTGGAGCATCGGGTCGTCGAGCGCGAGCTGCGCCCCGCGCAGGTCGTCGACGGCGGCGCGCGCCGCCGCCGTGAGCGTGGGGAACGACTCGTAGTGGTTGACGGCGGTCATATAGCTGCCGTCGGCCCGCCGCATCACCGGCAGCGGCCTGCCGTCGATCAGCACGTCGTGCGTCGGCGTGGCCAGGTACGCGCCCGAGGGCAGCGCCGCAGCCTCGACCGGCGCCTCCTTGGGCGCGTGCCGCACCTGGATGTGCCGGCCCCGGTACGTCTCCTCCGTGACCCGGCCGGGCGACGCCTGCGCCGCGGGGCCGGGGGCCGGTGCGGCGTACGCGCCGGGGTCCGGGGTGCGTCCGGCCCGCGCCAGGGGGGCGAGGGCGGCGGCCGTGCCGCCCGCCATGCCGAGGCCGAACACGGTGCGCAGCAGGGTGCGCCGGGTCCGTCCGCCGTGCTGTGCCGCGTCCTCCATGCAGTCCTCCGCTCGTCGGTGTACGGGACACCGATACGGCGTCCCGCATCCCCAACGAGAGCGCGGGGCAACGGTTGCTGCGGCAGTGGTGTGACGGTCCGCATGGCGGTGCAGGGTGCGGGGCGCCCGACGCGCCGTCAGGCGGTGCGGCGCGGCCGCAGGGTCGAGGCCCGTACGACCAGTTCGGGCTCCAGCACGATCCTGCGGTGTCGGTGGGCTCCCGCGCGCTCGCCCGTCTCCTCGATCAGCAGGCCGGCGGCGAGCTCCCCCATCCGGCGTGCGGGCTGGCGCACCGAGGTGAGCGGCACGGCGGCAGCGGCGGCGAACTCCATGTCGTCGTAGCCGACGAGCGCCACGTCCTGCGGGACGCGCACGCCCGCCTCGTACAGCGCCTGGAGCACGCCGAGTGCGAGGAGGTCGTTCGCGCAGAACACGGCGGTGGGCAGCGGCAGGGCGCCGAGGAGGCGTGCGCCCGCGTCGCGGCCTGAGGCGACGTCGAGGCGCGCGGTGCCTATGCGGCGCAGCGCCGACGGCGGCAGGCCGCCCTCGGCGAGCGCGGCGAGGGCGCCCTCGTACCGCTCCTGGCACTGCGTCAGGTGCAGGGGGCCGCTGACGTAGGCGAGGGAGCGGTGGCCGCCGAGGAGCAGGTGGCGCACGGCGAGAGCGCCGCCTGCCAGGTCGTCGACGGAGACCGAGCAGCCCTCCCCGCTCGGCACCACGCGGTCGACGCACACGTACGGGATGCCGTGGTGGCGCAGGATGCCGAGGGCGGTGCCGGTGCGGTCGGCGGGGGTGACGAGGACGCCGCGCACCCGCTGCTCCGAGAAGATCGTCAGATAGGCGCCCTCCTCCTCGGCGCTCTCCGCGCTGTCGGACACCATGACGCCGAGCCCTGCGGCCCGCGCGGAGCGCTCGGCCCCCGCGGCGACGGCGACGAAGAAGGGGTTGGCCATGTCGAGGACGAGCAGTCCGAGCATGCGGCTGCTGCCCGCGCGCAGCTGGCGCGCCGACTCGCTGCGGACGTAGCCGAGGCGGTCGATGGCGGCGAGGACCCGGCGGCGGATGCCGTCCGTGACGGAGTCGGGGCGGTTGATGACGTTGGACACGGTGCCGACCGACACGCCGGCCGCGTCCGCGACGTCCTTGATCCCCGCCGGCCGGGCCCGGTCCATCAGGCGCCGACCTCCACCAGGTCCAGTCCCGTGAGGTCGGCGAGCGCGCGCAGGTCGGGCAGGAGGCTGCCGGTGGCGAGGGCCCAGTGGTGGCCGACGCCGCTCGCGCTCCACGCGTCGGTCCACTCCCCCGGGTCGCGGCCGAAGTCGACCCGCGACGTGGTGTTGCCGATCCGCAGCAGCGGCCCGCCGACGACCTCGCCCTCGGCCGCGATCAGCCGGTACCGGCCGTCACGGCGCTGGCCGAGCCCGACGAGGGTGACGGGTCCGTGCCGCACGTCGAACTCGACGGACACGCCCCAGCCGCGCTTGCCGTGGTAGACGCCGAGCCCCCGCAGCAGCGGCTTGCGCTCGCTGATGGCGAGGTGGCCTGGGCCGTCGTGGCCCATCTCGACGACGCCGGCGGTGAAGTCCAGGGCCTGGAGCTCGGTGAAGGAGCCGCCGGCGCCGAGCCGGTCGGCGATCAGCATCGCGAGGGACGTGCGCAGCTCGTACTCGCCGCAGGCGGGCACGCCGCGCGCGGTGAGCAGGGAGGCGCCGAGGATCATGCCGGCGCCGAGCCGCTCGTGCGTCTCGCCTTCGAGGCCGCGGTGGTAGTACGCGAGGGAGTCGAGGTCGAAGTCGGCGACGAGCCCGTCGAGGCCGACGGCGACCCGGGCGGCCCAGCGCAGGTCGTCGTCGACGACCGAGTCGGCGAGGTCGAAGACGTCCCGCGCCTCGGCGAGCTTGGCGTCGGTCTCCGCGTCGGAGACCTTCTCCACCCGGACCCTGAGGTCGTCGAACTCCAGGACCTCCAGGTGGCCGCCGAGGTTCCCTGTGACCATGGTGAGGTCCGTCGACACGTCGTACATGCCGGGGTACAGATGGCCCATCAGGCCGTGCCGGCCGTGGCGCAGCACGGAGCGCACGCCCGCCGCCCTGATCCAGCGGCCGATGCGGTCCCAGGCGCGCTCGTCCTCCAGGTGCCCGGAGACGGAGCGGAAGGGGACGCCGACCCGCTCGAAGGCGTTGGCCATCTCCGGCAGCGGGCAGGCCCCGCAGTAGGCGAGCCACTGCCCGGTGTCGAAGGCGGCATGGTCCATCGACGCGGTGGGCTGGAGGTTGATCAGCAGGACGGGCGCGCCGCTGCGCTGCGCGACCGGCACCAGCATGCTCGCGGTCATGTACGTCGTCAGGAAGCCGACGATGAGGTCGCAGTCGGCGGCCCGCAGCTTCTCCGCCGCGGCCGCGCCCTCCTGCGCGTCGGAGACGAACCCGGCGTCCACGACCTCGGCGTCGAAGGCGCCCATGCGCTCGCTGACGCGCGCGGCGGACCTCCGCAGCTGGGGCAACAGGTCGGGGAACTGCGGCCAGTAGGCGCCGAGGCCTCCGGCGACGAGCCCGACGCGGGGCGTACGTGCGACGGCTGGGGTACGGGCGTTCATGGCGGCTCCATCGGTGGGGGCGGGCAGGTGGGGGCGGCGTGTCGCGACGGGACGGCATGCGACACGCCGCGGTCCCGCGGCCGGTGCGGCGGGCCCCGGCGGGCGGGAGCGCCGCCTGGTCCTGTCCGCCGGGCGGTTTGTCCCCGCGGGGAGGGCGCGTCATTGTGCCAGCCGGCCCCGCCCCGGCCCCGGAGCGTCCTGGGCCGGGTCCCGGCGTGGCGCACGCGGTCACCCGTCCCCGCGCCGGGCCTGCGGGCCGCAGCGGCCGCGCCGCCCGGCCGCCGTCCGCTCAGAAGTGGAACTGGTCGATGTTGGACTTGGTGAAGACGGTGGGCGCGCCGAGGACGACCTCGCCGTCCTTGCCGACGGTGTACTTGCCGAGCTTGCCCGCGGTGAAGGTGTCGCCCTGCGCTCCGGTGATCTGGCCCGAGGCGAGCGCGGCGGCCGCGTACGAGCCGAGGTAACCGAGGTTCTCCGGATTCCAGAGGGAGAACTCGGCGACCGTGCCGTCCTTGACGTACTTGCGCATCTGGTCGGGCGTGCCGAGACCGCCGAGGACGACCTTGCCCTTGTACGAGGAGTCGTCGAGGTAGCGTGCGGCGGCGGCGATGCCGACGGTGGTGGGCGAGATGATGCCCTTGAGGTCGGGGTAGGCCTGGAGCAGGCCCTGTGTCTGCTGGAAGGACTTCTGGTCGTCGTCGTCCCCGTAGGCGACCTTGACCAGCCGCATGTCCTTGTACTTGGGGTCCTTCAGCTCCTGCTTCATGTAGTCGATCCAGGTGTTCTGGTTGGTGGCGTTCTGGGTCGCGGAGAGGATCGCGATCTTGCCCTTGTAGCCGATCTGCTTGCCCATGTGCTGGACGAGGCTGCGTCCGATGTCCTCGGAGCTCGCCTGGTTGATGAAGACCTGCCGGCAGTCCTTGGCGGTGTCGGAGTCGTACGAGACGACCTTGATGCCCTGCTTCATGGCCTGCTTCAGGGGGCCGCAGACCGCGTTGGGGTCGTTGGCGGCGATCAGGATCGCGCTCTGCCGCTGCTGGATCAGCGTGTTGATGTAGGAGACCTGGGAGGAGGCGCTGGCGTCGGAGGGCCCGACCTCCTTCGCTGTGCCCTGGAAGCCCTTGGCCGCCGCGATGCCCGCGTCGTCGACGATCTTCTCGTACGGATTGTTGATCTGCTTCGGCAGGAACGCCAGCTTGAGGTCCTTCTTGAGCGGGGCGTCCGGGTCGGCCTTGGCGGAACTCGCCGCGGCCCCCGCCGAGTCGCTCTGGGCGTCGCTCTTGGTCGTGCCCGAGCAGGCGGCGAGCGAGACGGCCAGGGCGCAGACGGCGGCGGCTGCGGCGGAGCGTCCGCGGGCAGTGGTACGGATCGTCATGGGTCGTGGCCTTTCGGAAGGGTCGCTCGGGAGGGCGGGGCGCGCGGGACCGGCCGGGCGGCCGGCCCCGGGTGGCGGGGCGGTGCGGCAGGCCCGTCAGGTGGCGGCGGCGCGCGGGGCGGCGGCGCGTCGCTGCCGCCGCTCGATGACGGCGCCGATGACGCGCGGGGTGAGGACGGAGGCGACGAGGAGCAGGCCGGTGACGACGGTCTGCACCTCGTTGGGCACGTCGTTGAGGGTGAGCAGGTTGCGCAGCACACCGACGAGGAGGATGCCGGCGACGGCGCCGGCGAGGGTGCCCTTGCCGCCGTCGAAGTCGATGCCGCCGAGCAGGATGGCGCTGATGACGAGGAGTTCGTATCCGGTGCCGTTGTCGGCGCGCGCGCTGCCGTAGCGCAGGGTGAAGACGATGCCGGCGAAGGCGGAGAGCAGGCCGGTGAGGACGAACAGCAGCAGCTTGTAGCGCTTGACGCGGATGCCGGCGAAGAAGGCGGCCTCCTCCTGGGCCCCGATCGCGAACAGGGCACGGCCGAAGGACGTGGTGTGCAGCACGAAGGCCGTGACGGCGGCGAGCACCACGAAAAGCACCACCGGGTAGGTCAGGAAGGTGCCGGGCACGGTCGTGGTGTTGGCGGTCCAGTCGGCGTACTTCTGCGGGAAGTCGGTGACGGCGTCGCTGCCGAGCACCACGGAGGCGAGCCCGCGGTAGAGGGCGAGGGTGCCGATGGTGACGGCGAGCGAGGGCAGTCCGACCCGGGTGACGAGCCATCCGTTGAGCAGGCCGCCGAGCACGCCGACGACGAGGACGAGCGGCACGATGGCCTCGAAGGCCCAGCCCGCGTTCCACAGCGCCCCGGCCAGCGCGCTGCTGAAGCCGAGCATGGAGCCCACGGACAGGTCGATCTCGCCCGCGACCACCAGCAGCGTCATCGGCAGCGCGATCAGCGCGACCTCGGAGATGTCGTTGAAGGCGAAGGCGAGGTTGCCGCCGCCGGTGAAGCCACTCGTGGTGCCGAGGCCGACGAGGAAGACGGCGATCAGCAGCACGACGACGGCCGTGTCCCAGCGCAGGCCGAGCGCGCGCAGCCGGGCCGCCGCGGCGGGCCGGGGCTCCGTCGCCGGTGCCGCGCCGGTCGCGGGGCTGCGGGTGTCAGGCCCCATGGCGGGCGCTCCTCTTCCTCAGTGCTGCGGTCATCCGCAGGTTGACGACGCGGTCGACGCTGATGGCGGCGAGGAGCAGGGCGCCGGTGATGGCGCCCTGCCAGAACGAGCTGACCCTCAGCACCACGAGGGCGCTGCCGATGGTGGTCACCAGTAGGGCGCCGAGCGCCGCGCCCCAGGCGGTGCCGGTGCCACCGGTGATGGCGACCCCGCCGACGACGACGGCGCTGACGACGGTCAGCTCGTAGCCGTGCGCGTTGTCGGCGACGACGGTGCCGAACCTGGCGAGCCACAGCGCTCCGGCGAAGCCGGCGACGGCGCCGGAGAACAGGTAGGCGCCCAGGACCCTGCGGCGCATCGGGATGCCGGCGAGGCGCGCCGCCTGGGGGTTGGAGCCGATCGCGTACAGCTCGCGCCCTGCGCGGTAGCCGCGCAGGAAGTACGTGGTGAGCGCGAGCAGCACGACGGCGATCAGCGGCAGGTAGGGGACGCCGAGCACGCTTCCGCTGCCGAGGCGCAGCAGCGGGCCCGGCACCTGGGCGGCGTTGATCTGGTCGCCGTGCGCCCACCAGTAGTCGAGGCCCTGGATGACGTAGAGCATGCCGAGGGTCACCACGAGCGCGGGGACGCGGCCGAAGCTGACGAGGCATCCGCTGACGAGCCCGCAGGCGAGCCCGATGAGGACGCCGAGCAGCAGGGTGACCAGCACGCCGTGGTGGCTGTCCGCGGTGAACTTGCCGCAGGCGAAGGCGGCAAGGCCGGTGACGGACCCGACGGACAGGTCGATGTTGCGGGTGATGACGACCACCGACTGGCCGATCGCGAGCAGCACCAGGATGGACGCGTTGAGCAGCAGGTCCTTGACACCCTGGCTGTCGAGGAAACGCGGGTTGGCGATCCAGGTGCCGAGGATCAGCAGGACGAGGGCGCCGGCGATGCTGATCTCGCGGGCCCGGAAGACGGTGTCGACGAGGGAGCGCGCGGAGCGTGGCGCCTCGGCAGTCGCCGCGGGCTCGTCGGTCAGGGTCGTCATGCCGCCGCCCTCTCGCGCCCGGTCGCCGCGGCCATCACGGACTCCTCGGTGGCCCGGGCGCGGGGTATCTCGGCCGCCACGCGGCCCTCGTGCATGACGAGGATCCGGTCGGCCATGCCGATCACCTCCGGCAGGTCGGAGGAGATCATCAGGACGGCGAGGCCGTCAGCGGCGAGCGAGGACAGCAGGCGGTGCACCTCGGCCTTGGTGCCGACGTCGATGCCGCGGGTCGGTTCGTCGACGATGAGGACGGCGGGCTCGGTGGCGAGCCACTTGGCGAGGACGACCTTCTGCTGGTTGCCGCCCGACAGGACGCCGACGGGGTCGCCGAGCCGGTTGTACTTGAGCTGGAGCCGTACGGCCCAGTCGGCGGCGCGGCCGTGTTCGAGGACGCGGCGCACGAGCCCTGCCCGGCCGAGCGCGCCGAGCCCGGTGAGGCCGATGTTGCGTTCGATGGACATCTCCATCACCAGGCCGCGCTGCCTGCGGTCCTCGGGGACGAGGGCGAGCCCCGCTGCCATGGCGGCGGTCGGCGAGCCCTTCGGCAGGACGCGGCCCGCCACCTCGACCTCGCCCGCGTCCGCGCGGTCCACGCCGAAGACGGCCTGCGCGACCTCGCTGCGGCCCGCGCCGACGAGTCCCGCGAGCGCGACGATCTCGCCGCGCCGCACCTCGAAGGAGACGTCGTGGAAGACGCCCTCCCTGGTCAGCCTGCGGACCGTCAGGGCCTTCTCGCCGAGCTCCGCGCGCTGCTTGGGGTAGAGCTCGCCGAGGTCCCTGCCGACCATGCGGCGCACCAGGTCGTCCTCGGTGAGCCCGTCGAGCGGCTCGGAGGATATGAGCCGGCCGTCGCGCAGGGTGGTGACGCGCGAGCAGAGCCTGAAGATCTCCTCGATGCGGTGGGAGATGAACAGGACGGCGGCGCCCTCGGCTTCGAGGGCCCGTACGACGGCGAAGAGGCGGGCGGTCTCGCTGCCGGTGAGCGCGGCGGTCGGCTCGTCCATGACGAGCACGCGTGCGTCGAAGGAGAGCGCCTTGGCGATCTCCACGATCTGCTGGTCGGCGATGGACAGGCCACGCGCGGGGCGTTCGGGGTCGAGCGGCACGCCGAGCCGTTTCAGCAGCGCCTCGGTGGTGGCGCGCACGGCGGCGCGGTCGATCCTGCCGAGTGCGCGGCGCGGCTGGCGGCCCATGAAGATGTTCTCGGCGACGGAGAGGTCGGGAAAGAGCGTCGGCTCCTGGTAGATGACGGCGATTCCGGCGTCGCGGGCGGCCGCGGGGCCGCCGAAGGTGACGGGCCGTCCGTCGAGCAGCACCTGCCCGGTGTCCGGCCGGTGCACGCCGGCGAGCGTCTTGATCAGGGTGGACTTGCCCGCGCCGTTCTCCCCGGCGAGCGCGTGCACCTCACCGGGGAACAGCTGGAGGGACACGCCCTCCAGGGCCCGCACCGCGCCGAAGGACTTGCTCACGTCCCTCAGTGCGAGAACGGGGGCTCCGCCCGTGTCGTGCTGGTTCATCGAAGGCTCCTCGGCGTGGCCGGACTCCTGGCCATGAAAGGTTTCAAAGAAGATGCCAGGGAAGCTAGACGCCGCCGCCCGACGGCGTCAACGGGTGTGCCCGACATTTTCCGGCGCGCGCTCAGGGGATGCCTGCGGAGCATGCTGCTCCGGGCGGGAACCGCCGGGAGCAGCGGAAGTCTTGACTGCCCGTGGGGCGTCCTTTACGTTGAACGCCGAATGAAACGATTCAGCCTCACGTGTCCGATGGGGCTGCGTTGCCGCACCGGCCCGCGCGGCGGGTCCCCACCACGGGAGCTCCGAGAGATGACAGGTCAGTCCGCTGTGTCCGCGGCCAAGGCCGCGCTGAAGTCGCAGGCGATCGAGTTGCCCTCGTGGGCGTTCGGCAACTCCGGCACGCGCTTCAAGGTGTTCGCCCAGCCCGGGGTGCCCCGCTCGCCGCAGGAGAAGCTGGCGGACGCGGCGCGGGTGCACGCGCACACCGGGGTGGCCCCGACGGTGGCCCTGCACATCCCGTGGGACCGGGTCGACGACTACTCCGTGCTGGCCGCCCACGCGGGCGACCTCGGGCTGCGGCTCGGCGCCGTCAATTCGAACGTCTTCCAGGACGACGACTACAAGCTCGGCTCCGTGACCCATCCGGACCCCGCGGTGCGCCGCAAGGCGCTCGGGCACCTGCTGCAGTGCGTCGACATCATGGACGCGACGGGTTCGCGGGACCTGAAGCTGTGGTTCTCCGACGGCACCAACTACCCGGGACAGGACGACATCGCGGCCCGTCAGGGCCGGCTCGCCGAGGCGCTGTCCGCGGTCTACGAGCGGCTCGGCGAGGGGCAGCGGATGCTGCTCGAGTACAAGCTGTTCGAGCCGGCGTTCTACACCACCGACGTGCCGGACTGGGGCACGGCGTACGCGCACTGCCTCAGGCTCGGCCCGAAGGCGCAGGTGGTGGTGGACACCGGCCATCACGCGCCGGGCACGAACATCGAGTTCATCGTGGCGATGCTGCTGCGGGAGGGGAAGCTCGGTGGCTTCGACTTCAACTCACGCTTCTACGCGGACGACGACCTGATGGTGGGGGCAGCCGACCCGTTCCAGCTGTTCCGGATCATGTACGAGGTGGTGCACGGCGGGGGCCTCGCCTCGGACATCGCGTTCATGCTCGACCAGTGCCACAACATCGAGGAGAAGATCCCCGCGATCATCCGCTCGGTGATGAACGTGCAGGAGGCCACCGCCAAGGCGCTGCTCGTCGACGGCGAGGCGCTGGCGGCGGCACAGCGCGCGGGCGACGTGCTCGGCGCCAACGCCGTGCTGATGGACGCCTACAACACCGACGTGCGCCCGCTGGTGGCCGAGGTGCGCGACGAGCTCGGCGCGGACGCCGATCCGCTCGCCGCCTACCGGGCGTCCGGCTACGGCCAGAAGATCGTCGCCGACCGGGTGGGCGGTACGCAGGCGGGCTGGGGCGCCTGACGCCTCCCGCGGCACGGGGCGGGTGCGCCTGCTGCGGGGGCTGCGCGACGCGGAGGGCGCGGCCCTTCCGCGGGGCAGCTCCTCGGGGATTCCGCGGTATGCGGCAGGCGCGCTGCCCGGGGTCTCGCGGCACGCGGAAGGCGCGGCGCACGGGTTCGCGCGGCATGCGGAGGACGCGGTGCCGGGATCTCTCGGGCGGCGGATGCGGCAGGCGGGCGGGCCTCCGGTGGGTCGGTGCGCGCCGTCCCCTCCGGCGTGTCGCGCATATGATGGTGGGCCCGGGTCCGGAGTCCGGACCCCGGTCCGCGGACGGCACGGGGTGGCGGCGGGACGGGGCGAGCGAGGGCGGACGGCGTGGCGCAGACGGTGGGCATCAAGGACGTGGCCCGGCTCGCCGGCGTCTCGGTCGGCACCGTGTCCAACGTGCTCAACCGGCCCGACAAGGTCGCGGAGAGCACCCGGGTGCGGGTGCGCGCGGTGATCGACGAGCTCGGCTTCGTGCGCAGCGAGACCGCGCGGCAGCTGCGGGTCGGCACGAGCAGGATCCTGGCCATACTCGTGCTCGACATGGCGAACCCGTTCTTCGTGGCCATGGCCAAGGGCGCCGAGCGCGCGGCCCGCGAGGCGGGGCTCGGGGTGATGCTCTGCAACAGCGCGGGCAGCGCGGCCGAGGAGGCGGAGTACCTCTCCCTCTTCGCCGAGCAGCGGGTCCGGGGCGTCCTGGTCTCCCCCGCCGATCCGACGGGCCGCAACATACGGGACTTCGCGCGCCGCCGTATCCCGTACGTGCACGTGGACCGGGCGGTGCCGCGGGCCGAGGGGTGCTCGGTCTCGGTGGACGACGTGGCGGGAGGGACCCTCGCGGTACGCCATCTGCTGGCGGCGGGGCACCGCTCGGTGACCTACGTCAGCGGCCCGATGCAGCTCGCGCAGTGCCGCGACCGGCGCACGGGCGCGCTGCGTGCGCTGCGCGAGGCCGGGCTGCCCGACGACGCGCTGCGGCAGGTCGAGGCCCGGCGCCTCGACGTGGCGTCGGGGATCGACGCGGGGGCCAGGCTGCTCGGGCTGCCCGAGCGGCCGACCGCCGTGTTCTGCGCGAACGACCTGCTGGCGCTCGGCGTCCTCCAGGCCATGTACGGTGCGGGCGTCGACGTGCCGGGCGACGTCTCGATCGTCGGCTACGACGACATCGAGTTCGCAGCGGCGGCCGTCGTGCCGCTCACCTCGGTGCGCCAGCCCGCGGAGCGCATGGGCCGTACGGCCGCGGAGATGCTGATGGAGGAGACGGGCCAGGGGGCCGAGGACCACGCACACCGCGCGGTGGTCCTCCAGCCCGAACTCGTCGTCCGCAGCTCGACCCGCCGCCTGCGCTGAGACGCACCGCCGTCCACGGGGTCACGGGGTCACGGGACGATCGAGTCGATGTAGCCGCCGTCGACGCGGACCGCGGCGCCCGTGGTCGCGGAGGCGAGCGGCGAGCTGAGGTAGACGACCATGTGGGCGATCTCCTCGGGCTCGATCAGCCGCTGGAGGAGGGACTGCGGCCGGTGTTCGCGCATGAAGGCCCGCTGCGCCTCCTCCCAGGGCAGGTCGGCGTCGACCAGCTGGTAGACGAAGTCCTCGACCCCGCCGGTGTGCGTCGGCCCGGCCAGTACGGAGTTCACCGTGACGCCCGTGCCCGCGGCCGCCTTGGCGAACCCGCGCGCCACGGCGAGCAGCGAGGTCTTGGAGACGCCGTAGTGGATCATCTCGGCGGGAATGGCCACGGCGGAGTCGCTCGCGATGTACTGCACCCGCCCGAACCCGCGCTCCTTCATCCCTGGCAGATAGGCGCGGGTGAGCCGGACGCCGGAGAGCACGTTGGTCTCGAAGTAGCGGCGCCACTCGTCGTCGCTGATCTCCAGGGCGGGCTGCGCGCCGAAGACACCGAGGTTGTTGCAGAGGATGTCGGTGCGCGGCAGCGCGTCCAGCACGGCGCGGGTGCCGTCCTCGGTCGCCACGTCGCCCGGCACCCCGACGAAGTCCCCGCCCGGTGTGCCGTCGCGCAGCTGGTCGAGCGCCTTGTCGACGGACTCCTCGGTGCGGCCGTTGACGGCCACCCGGGCGCCCGCCCTGGCGAGGCCGGTGGCGATGGCGGCCCCGATGCCCCGGGTGGAGCCGGTCACGAGGGCGGTCTTTCCCGCGAGGTCGATACGCAAGGTCCCGTTCCTTCCGACTGAGTTCGTCAGGCGTGTCCGCGCGGTCGTGCGGTCGGGGCCCATTGTGGGCCCCTAGGGCGCGCTCCGCGGCCCCGCGACCCGGCCGGTGTGTCGCCCGGGCGGGTGCCCGCACCGCGGGTGCACGAACCGCCCGCAGCGCGGGCCCGCCCGCCGTCCGCGCCCTCACCGTGTCCCCGCCTCACCCCGCTCCACACCCGGCGGACTCCGCGGCCGTGCCCCGGACGTCGTCGAGGTGGTCCTCGACCCAGGTACGCACGGAGCCGAGCGGCACCGCGACGCTCTCGCCCAGCACGGTGAGCGCGTACTCCACGTGGAGCGGCACCGCCGGGTAGACCGTGCGGTCCACGAAGCCGAAGTCCTCGAGCCGCCGAAGGGTGTTCGTCAGCACCTTCGGGCTCACGCCCTGGAGCCTCTTCTGGAGGGCCCCGAAGCGCTGCGGCCCGTCTTCGAGGGCGCCGATGGCGAGCGCGGCCCACTTGTTGGCGAGGAGCGTCAGGACGTCCCGGCACGGGCAAAGGGCCGCGTAGACGTCGTGGTCCGCGTGGCTTCCCGTCGTACAGGCGACTGCCATGGTCTCGTCCTCTCGTGCGCGGAGGCGCCCGCAGCGGCACCTACTTCCCATCAGATAGTAGCCACCGTTGCGGGATACCAGTACCCCGGAGATAGCGTCGAGGTCGCGGTCGAGCGGGCGGACTCCTTGGCCCGCCCCTCCGGTCCGCCTGTCCGTTCCATCCGTTGGTGCTTTCCGGGAGAAACCGTCATGAGCAGCGAAGAAACCATGCGCGCCGTCGTCCAGGACGCCCTCGGCGGCCCCGAGGTCCTCCGCCAGGGCCGGGTGGCGAGGCCCGACCCTCTGCCCACGGAGGTCCAGGTCGAGGTGCACGCGGCCGGGGTGAACCCCGTCGACTGGAAGTCGCGGGCCGGCGGCGGCATCGCCGGTCTGCTCGGTGAACCGCCGTTCGTCCTGGGCTGGGACGTCTCGGGCGTCGTCAGCGAGGTCGGCTTCGGCGTGCACACCCTGAAGGTCGGCGACGAGGTCTACGGCATGCCGTGGTTCCCCCGCCCGGCCGGTGCGTACGCCGAGTACGTGACGGCGCCCTCCCGGCACTTCGCCCTCAAGCCGCGGAGCATCGACCACGACCGGGCGGCCGCCGTGCCGCTGGCCGCGCTCACCGCGTGGCAGGTCCTCGTCGACACGGCACACGTCGAGAAGGGCCGGCGCGTCCTCGTCCACGCCGCCGCCGGCGGCGTCGGGCACTTCGCCGTGCAGATCGCCAAACATCTGGGCGCGCACGTCATCGGCACGGCGAGCGCCGCCAAGCACGACTGGCTCCGCTCGCTCGGCGCCGACGAGGTGGTCGACTACACCTCGGTGCGTTTCGAGGACGTCGTCAGCGACGTGGACGTCGTGGTCGACCTCGTCGGCGACGAGACCGACGCGACGAGCACCCGGTCGCTTGTCACCCTGCGCAGGGGCGGCATCCTCGTGGCGGTGCCGTCCGGCGCTTCGCCCGACCTCGCCGAGCGCGCTGCGGCGCGCGGGGTGCGCGCGAGCGCCTTCCTCGTCGAGCCTGACGGCCCCGCGCTGGCCAGGATCGCCGAGCTGATCGACCTGGGCGCGATCCGGGTCGAGGTCGCGGACGTCCTGCCGCTGGACAGCGCAGCCGAGGCCCACCGACGGGGCGAGCAGGGCAGGACCCGCGGCAAGACCGTCCTGCACGTCAGGGACTGAACCAGCCGCTTCAGGTCATGCTCCGCCTTCAGGTCACGCTCCGCGCACCGGTGCCGCCACCGGCCGCGGACCGGACCTGCCGCCCTCGGGGTGTGTGCCACCGCGGGGCGGGCGCCCGTGGTCCGTCCCCGCGCGTGCCGGTCGGCGGCCCGGACGGCCCCTGACGGACTCGCCCCGCCCTTTCCCGACGGCGGTGCGCCTGCGCGCCGTCCCCGCGGCCGGGCCCGGCCGCGCACTGCCCTCGGCACCCGCGCGCGCGGGTTCCTGACCGGGCAGCGGCGGTGCCCCGGCGTCGGAGGGCGAGCCGGTCGTCACGTCGGCGACCCCGCCGTCACGCCCCGCCGTCGCGTGCGCGACGGCGGGGCCTCCGCGCGGGGCCCGGCCGCCCCCGGTCGCGGGCGGGACCGCCGCGGAGACCGGCGCCTCGGGCTCCAGCACCCTCGCCAGTCTCACCAGCGCCTGGGCGCGTGTCCCGTACCAGAGGACCTCCTCCGGGTCCCGGGCCGTGGTCACGGCCTCCTGCACCTCGCGCGCCCGCTCCGTCTGCGGCCCCCCACCGGCCATGCGCGGGCGCAGGGCCAGCAGCCTGGATCTCTCCGCCCCGTCCGGAAGCAGCCGCTCCAACTCCCCGTCCGCGAGGACGGCCGCGGCCGCGGCCGCGCGCTCCCAGACCCCCGTCGACCGCCGCAGCAGGGTGGCCGTCCTGCGCGCACGCCAGCCGGGCGGGCGGCGGTCCTCGCTCTCCGCGCCCAGGCGCAGCGGGAGCGGCAGCCGCCCCCTGAGCAGGAGCGGCTCCGCCGCCGCGAACGCGAGCAGTTCCTCCACGAGATACAGCCACACGACCGCCCGATAGCGGTTCAGACAGAAGCGCACCGGCACCAGCGCGCCCGCCCGCGCCAGCCGCAGGAACCGGCCGGGGCTGATGCCCATCAGCTCCGCGCCCCGCGCCGTGTCCACCGTCCGCACGCGCTCGCGCAGGGCGCCGGGGAAGCCCTCGGCCGCCCGGAGCCTGCCGATCTCGCTCCGCTCGACCCTGCGGGCGCCGAGCGGCCCCCGGGCCACCGCCCTTACGTGCCCGAGGTCCACGGCGAGCTCGAACTCACCGCGCCTCAGCCCCAGTTCCCGAGCGGCGCGGTCCGCGCCGAGCGGTCCCGCACCGTCAGCGCCGCCATCCCGCGTACGCGGTCCGCGCTCCGTCATATCCGCACTCCCCCGTGACAGGCGGCCCGCTGCGGCCACCGCGACTACGCTCGGTGGTCACCGTAGCCGGATCCCGCGACTCTCCGCGACGCCTGTGGACAACTCCCTGTGGACAACCCGCCGAGGGGGCGGCGGAGGGGCCACGGGCGAGGGAGCCGACGGGCCGTCACCTGCCGTCACCTGCCATCAAGGGAGGTACCGCGCTCGCGGGCAGAGACACCGAGGTGTTCGCCGACCTGGTTCACCAGCAGCGTCATCTCGTACGCGATCTGCCCGACGTCCGCCTCCGCCGTGCTGAGCACGCACAGGCAGCTGCCGTCCCCCGCCGCGGTGACGAACAGCAGCGCCTCGTCGAACTCGACCATGGTCTGCCGCGCCTCGCCGGCTCTGAAGTGGCGCCCGGAGCCGCGCGCGAGGCTCTGCAGGCCGGAGGAGACCGCGGCCAGATGCTCGGCGTCCTCTCGCAGCAGGCCCGAGCTCGCCCCTGTCACCAGACCGTCGTTGGAGAGCACCAGCGCGTGCCGTATGTGGTCGACCCGCTCCGTCAGATCGTCGAGCAGCCAGTCGAGTCCCTTGTCCGCCGCCATTCCCGCCCCTTCGTGTCCCGCCGCTCGGAGTGTGCCGCCGACCGTGCTCGTAAGCGTGGCGCACCCTCCACCCCTGGGCAAGGAGTGCCCCGCCACCGGGGAGTCGCACCCACAGGGAGGGCGCGGCGGCCGATGATGGCGGGCATGAGCGATCGAATGAACGAGGACGAGTGGCGGGCCTTCCTCTCCGAGGGCACGCGCACCGGGAAGCTGGCGACCGTCGGGGCGGACGGCGCCCCGGACCTGGCGCCCATCTGGTTCCTGGTGGACGGCGACGACCTGGTGTTCAACACGGGGAAAGAGACCGTGAAGGGCCGCAATCTGCTGCGCGAGGAACGGGCGGCCCTCTGCGTGGACGACGAGCGCCCGCCCTTCGCCTTCGTGCTGGTGCGGGGCCCGGTGGCGATCAGCGAGGACCCGGACGACCTGCTGTCCGTCGCGACCAGGGTCGCCGGGCGGTACATGGGCGCCGAACAGGCGAAGGCGTTCGGTGAGCGCAACGCGGTGCCGGGCGAACTCGTCGTGCGGCTGCGCCTCGACAAGGTCACGGCGTACGCCGCGGTGGCCGACTGAGCGCCGGGGGCGGGCGCCGACGCGCCCGCCCCCGCACCCGCGCCGAGCCCCCGGTGGCCGCTCACACGGCAAGTCACCATCGGCAGTCAGCGGTCAGTCGTCAGCAGACACCGTCAGCGGCCGAACGCCAGCGCCTCCACCGGGCCCGAGAGCGCCGCCTTGACCCTCCTGCTCACGTCGTCGGCAAGGACTTCGCTCTCCCCGTCCTCCAGGGCGTCCGCCACCGCGGCAGCCACCGCCGCCGGGTCGCTTTTCGGCACGTCGAGATCCCTGACCATGTCCGTGTCGATGTAGCCGAGGTGCACGCCCACCACCTGGGTGCCCGCCGGGGCGAGTTCGAGCCGCAGCGAGTTCGTCAGGGACCAGAACGCCGCCTTGGACGCGCTGTAGGCGCCGTGGCCTGGGAGCCACGACAGCACGGAGTGGATGTCCACGAGGGCCCCGCCGCCGTTGCGCGCAAGCACCGGCGCGAACGCCTGCGCCACGCGCAGCGCGCCGAACACGTTGACCTCGAAGAGGGCCCTGACGTCGGCCAGATCCGCGGCGACGACCTGCCCGCTGCCCGGCGCGCCCGCGTTGTTCACGACGATCGCCACGTCGCCCGCCGCCTGCGCGACCGCCGCCACCGAGTCGGGGTCGGAGACCTCCAGGGCCAGCGGGACGATCCGCGGGTCCTCCTCGGGTGCCGGCTTGCGCGCCGTCACGTACACCTTTGCCGCGCCGCGCTCGAGCAGCTCCCGGGCGAGCGCCCTGCCGAGTCCCCGCTGCCCTCCGGTGACCAGGGCCACCGACTTGTCGATCGTGGTCATGCCGCTCTCCCCATCTCTGCCCGGCCAATGCCGCGACATAAGTGAAAACGATTTGATTATGTCCCCCTGGCGTCAGGATGCTCGCTGCGATCGACAGAGTCAAGTACAGTTGGGTTATGTCTTGGATGGCGACGGAGCGGTACAGCGTGCGGCAGGCGCCGGGGAGCTTCGCCCTGGTGCAGGACCTCGTCAACACGAAGGAGATCCGGCCGTACGCCCCCGACCTGCTGGCGACCGCGGAGAGCGCGTCCGCCTGGCTCGCGGGGGCCGTGCGCGCCTGGGCCGAGACCAGCGCCACCGCAGTCCCGGACGGCGCCGACCTGCTGACCGAGCGGGAGGTGCCGAGGCTGCGGGCGCTGCGCAAGACCGTGGGCGCGCTGCTGCCCGCGGGCACGGGGCCGCGCCCTCCCGCCCCCGGCATCCCCACCACCTCGGTGCGGCTCGCCCCGGCGCCGGACGGAGGGGTGGCGGTCGTGCCCGTGGGCAGCGGCGCGGCGTGGGCCGAGTCCGCGGTCTGGGCCGAGGTCATGCGCGCGCAGTTCGAAGGGGTGTGGCCGCGGCTCAAGCTCTGCAGGAACGAGGTGTGCGGCTCCGCCTTCTACGACGCGTCCCGCAACAACAGCGGCGTCTGGCACTCCGTGCGCACCTGCGGCAACGCGGCGAACCTGCGGGCCTCGCGGGCCCGCAGGCGCGGGCAGCACCCCGAGGGCGATGCCGGGCCGGCCCCGGAGCCGCAAGGGGAGTGAACCCCTGCCGCAGCGGCCCCTCGCCGGCGCCGGGAGCATCATGGGCGCATGACACGCGATCTCGCGCAGGTACGGGAGTTCTTCGGTGAGCGGGCGGCCGGCTGGGAGGCGAAGTTCCCCGACGACGGCCCGGCGTACGCAGCCGCCGTGGACGCCCTCGGCCTGCGCCCCGGCGACCGGGTCCTCGACGCGGGGTGCGGCACGGGCCGGGCCCTGCCGCCGCTGCGCGCGGCCGTGGGCCCCGGCGGCACCGTGCTCGGCGCCGACGTCACGCCCGAGATGCTGGCGCAGGCGGCGCGGCTCGGCAGGCGGTCGAGCGGCGCGCTGCTCCACGCGGACGTCGCGGCGCTCCCGCTGCGCGCGGGGGCGCTCGACGCGGTCTTCGCCGCAGGCCTGGTCGCGCATCTGCCCGAACCGGAGCGGAACCTGCGGGAACTCGCCCGGGTGGTGCGGCCCGGCGGGGTGCTCGCCCTCTTCCACCCGGTGGGCAGGGCCGCCCTCGCGGCCCGGCAGGGACGCAGGCTCACGCCGGACGACCTGCGGGCCGAGCCCCGGCTCCGGCCGCTGCTCGCGCGCTCCGGGTGGCGGCTCACCTCGTACGCGGACGGGGACGACCGGTTCCTCGCGCTCGCGGCGCGCGAGGCGGCCGGTGTGGCTGCGAACGGCCGGGAGCGGGACGGCGCGGACGCGCCGGGCCGGCCGTAGGGACGCACCCGGACACGCGCGGGAACGGCCCTGGAACCGTCACGGCACCTGCACCGCAGCCCCCTCGACGTCCGGGTTACCGACTGGTTAGGGTCTCCGGCAGCCGACAGGACGGGAGTTGCGGGTGGCCACGACGGAGAAGCCGGCCGACGAGGACGCGCTGTACGTCCTGACGGCGGCACTGCTGACACCTGCCCAGTTCCCCTCGGTGCTCGGCGACGACTTCCCCCAGGCGTGCGCGGCCCTCGGGCTGCCGTGCGACGAGCGCGGGTACGGGCTGGTGCTGGGCCAGGACGGCGCGGGGGCCCGCTGGACCGTCGTCGTGGACGACGCTTCGGTGGTCGCCGTGGCGATCGCCGCATGGGACTGCGGCATGGAGCACGACCTCTCGCCCCGGGAGGAGACCGTGATCGCGGCCCTGCCTGGCTGGCCGCTGGCCCTGACGGTCTCGGCCCCCGGCCTGCCGGAGCCGCACGACCCGGCGGGGCCCGCCGAGCCGCTCTCACCCCCGGACACCGGCGGCTGGGGCCCCGCGCAGCGCCGGCTCGGCGCCGACGAGATCGCGGCCCAGTGGCCGGTCTGGCGCGCGGCGTTCGACTCGGCCGAGCCGGTCGCGGGGGCCGGGCCCGCACCTCAGCCTGAGGAAGAGACCGGCGCGCGGAGCCCCGGGTCGCACCCTGGAGTAGAGGTCGAGACTTCCACCGGAGAGCCGTCGGGCGCACCGGCACGGGACGGCGGCACGTCCGCGGCTGCCCCGGCGGTGACGCATCCCGCCGTGCGGCGGGTCCTCAAGAGCCTGCACGGCTATGTCGAGCAGCCGCCGCCCGTCGGCAGGGTGCGCTCCAGCTTCGCCCCCGAGGGGGCGCGCACGCTGCGCGCCGACGGACCCGGCTGGTCGTTCGTCGCACGCACCGACGACATGGCCTTCGTCCTGCTCGACGACGAGCCTGGCACCGTGCTGCCCGTGGGGCGCGGCGCCGCGCTGCCCGGCCTGCTCAGCGCGCTCGACTCCGCCGCCGTGCGCCCCGTGTGAGAGATCCGCGTGCGGTGACAGATCCGCACGGGGTGACAGATCCGCACGTGCGACGGGCCCGCACGCAGACGGCGCCGCCCGCCGTGGACAGGCGGACGGTGCCGTGTGCCGGGCCGAAGGCCCGGACGGTCATCGGGAGCGGCGGGAGTCAGCGGCCGAGCTCGCGCCTGCCGATCCTCCGCAGCCGCTTGCGCTGCGACGAGTCCAGCGCCAGGTATGCCACGGCGGGCACCCCCACCATGACGATCAGCGCGATCCAGAAGCTGGTCATGATCCACAGAACGAGGCCGACGGCCACTCCCCCGACAGCGATCTTTGCCCTTCTCGACATCTACGACGCCTCCTCTGCGGCTGTCGCCGCTCACTGCCTGATACAACGCATGGACGCGCGCATCAGTTCCACTGTGCGTCCGCCCTCAGCGGTTCGCCGACCTCGTGCAGGTGCCCGAGCGCCTGCCGGTAGGAGTCGACGAGGCCCGTCTCCGTGTACGGGATCCCGAGCGAGCCGCAGTACGCGCGCACCAGCGGCTGGGCGAGGCGCAGGTGCGGGCGCGGCATGCTCGGGAAGAGGTGGTGCTCGATCTGGTAGTTCAGCCCGCCGAGAAACCAGTCGGTCAGGACGCCGCCGCGGATGTTCCGCGAGGTCAGGACCTGCTTGCGCAGATGCCCCAGCGTCTCGTAGACCTCGGGTTCCGGCATCTGCATGCCCTTGTGGTTGGGCGCGAAGGACATCCCGAGGTGCAGCCCGAGCAGCATCTGGTGGATCAGCAGGAAGACCAGCGCCTGCGGCAGCGACAGCGTCGTGACCAGCAGGGAGACGTACGCGGCGACATGGACGAGCAGCAGCGCGGCCTCCCGTGTCCTGCGCGCGGGCGGCACGGGGCCGCCGCCGCGGGAGAAGACGGCGCGGAAGCCGTGGATCTTCAGGGCGATGCCCTCCAGCGTCGTGAGGGGGAAGAACAGCCACGCCTGGTGCCGGGTGAGCCACCCGGCGAAGCCGGAGCGGCCCGCCGCGTGGTCCCGGGTGAAGACGATCACGTCGGGGGCGACGTCCGGGTCCTTGTCGACGTGGTTGGGGTTGGCGTGGTGCTTGTTGTGCTTGTCGTTCCACCACTCCTGGCTCATGCCGAGCAGCAGGTTCGCGTGCACCAGCTGGATCAGCCGGCCCCTGGACCTGTCCGCGGTGATCTGGGCGTGCCCCGCGTCGTGCCCGATGAACGCCATGCGCGCGGTGACGACGGCGAACGGCGGCGCGAGCAGCAGCGCCCACCACGAGGGGCCGAGTGCGGCGAGCCCGTAGACGATCGCGCCGAGCGCCATCAGGCCCACGGTGACGGTGCGCGCGTACCAGCCGGTTCTGCGCTCCAGCAGCCCCTGCTCCCTGACCTGCCGCAGCAGCGGCGCGAACTCACTGCCCGTAGTCGTACGGGGTGCCGCGGCGGACACGGGCGGGGACGCGGCGGCGGGGGCGACTGCTTGGGACATGAGAGGACTCCGGTCTGTGGGCGGGCGGACTCCTCCGCACCGGACGGATGGCGGGCGCGATGACCGCGCTGACCTGAGAAAACCTAGGATCCGGGGGCGCCGGGGGGCCATGGCGGCACCACCCGGCCGCGCGACGGCCCGCCCCCGTGCCGAGGGTGGGGCTGGCCGCACCCCGTCCCGGGGCCTGGCCACACCCTGTGACCGTCCGACCGGCGGGTCGGGGGCGCGCGCCCCCCGCCGGACGCCTTCCGCACGGCGGGGCGGTGCTCGTACGGTGGGCCGGCGCCGCGCACGCGGCGCGCCACCCCGAGACGGGAGCAGCACACCCATGAGCGACCCGCGGATCCTGACCGTACGGCCCGAGCAGGGGGACTACGCCTGGACGTTCGGCGGCAGCGCGCCGGTGGCGCGGATCACGCCCGGCACCGTCCTCGACCTGTTCACCGAGGACTGCTTCGCGGGCCGGGTACGCTCGGTCGACCACCTGGTCTCCGAGGTGTGCGCGTTCCCGTTCCTCAACCCGCAGACGGGCCCTTTCCACATCGAGGGGGCGGAGCCGGGCGACACCGTGGCGGTGCACTTCGTGTCGATCGAGCCGGCGCGCGACTGGGCCGTGTCGACGACGGTCCCCCTGTTCGGGGCGCTGACGTCGACGCCGACGACGGCGACGCTCCAGGCTCCGCTGCCCGAGGTCGTGTGGATGTGGCAGCTGGACCGGGAGCGCGGGACCTGCCGGTTCGACGCGCGGGACAGCGCCTTCGCGGTCGACCTGCCGATGGACCCGATGCACGGCACCGTCGGCGTCGCGCCCGCCAACCTGGAGGTGCGCTCGGCGCTGGTACCCGACGCCCACGGCGGCAACATGGACACGCCGGAGATGCGGGCCGGAGTGACCTGCTATCTCGGGGTGAACGTCGAGGGGGCGCTGCTCAGCCTCGGCGACGGGCACGCGCGCCAGGGCGAGGGTGAGACGTGCGGGGTCGCGGTGGAGTGCGCGATGAACACGGTCGTCGTGGTGGAGCTGCTCAAGGGCGTCGCGACGCCGTGGCCGCGCATCGAGTCGGACACGCACATCATGTCGACGGGTTCCGCGAAGCCGCTTGAGGACGCGTTCCGGGTCTCGCAGCTCGACCTGGTGCGGTGGCTGGCCAGGGACTACGGGCTGTCCGAGCTGGACGCGTACCAGCTGGTCTCGCAGGCCGGGGAGGCGCCCGTCGCCAACGTCTGCGACACCAACTACACGTGCGTGGCGAAGATCCGCAAGAAGTGGCTGCCCTCCGGCGACCCGCACCGCGGGCTCCACCGCCACCTGCGGGAGACGGCGGCGCTCCTGCCCGGGCGCTGAGGCGCCCGGCAGGACCCCGGCGGTGCACGGCGCTTGCCGCGCTCCCCCGGCGGCGCGACGATGGCCGGTGTCCGGTGGATCGGGGCCCCGGGAGGCCGTGTTGACCGAGTCATGGGTGGCGCTCGGCGCCGGGGCCGACCCGGCGGAGCGGCGCAGGAAACTGGGCACGGCGTACGAGTCGTTCGCCGCGGCGGGACGGGTGGAGCGGCCGGTGCGGCCAGTGGTCGCGGCGTCCTGGCTGCGCTCGGCGCGCGCCCGGGTCAGCCCCGAGGGCACCCCGCCCGTCGAGCTGTCCGACGAGGCGCTCGCCGCCTGCCGCGACGCGCACCCGCTGGCCCGGGCGATGCCGTTGATCCGGGAGCTGACCGGCGCATACGCCACCGACGGTGAGCATCTGGTGGCGGTCTGCGACGCGCGCGGCAGGCTGCTGTGGGTGGAGGGCCACGCCGGGGTCAGGAGGCGGGCCGACGCGATGAACTTCGTGCCGGGCGCCGACTGGGCGGAGGCGGTCGCGGGCACCAACGCGCCGGGTACCGCGATCGCCGAGGACCGGCCGGTCCAGGTCTTCGCCGCCGAGCACTTCAGGCGCCGGGTGCACCGCTGGACCTGTGCGGCCGCGCCGGTGCACGACCCGGAGACGGGCCGTCTGCTGGGCGCGGTCGACATCACCGGCGGCGACCGTCTCGCGCACCCGCACAGCCTGGCCTTCGTCGGCGCGGTCGCCAGGGCGGCGCAGGCGCACCTGGCGCTCCTCGCGCCCGCCGCGCCCGCCGGGGCGGCCCGGCTCACGGCGCTCGGCAGGAACGAGGCACTGCTGGCCGTGAGCGGCCGCAGGACGGTGCTCAGCCGCCGCCACAGCGAGATCCTCACCGTACTGGCCGCGCGGCCTGAGGGCGTGTCGGGCGACGAGCTGCTGGTGGAGCTGTACGAGGACGAGTCGGTCACGCCCGTCACGCTGCGCGCCGAGCTCTCCAGGCTGCGCGCGGTCCTCGGGCCCGAGCTGCTGCGCTCGCGGCCGTACCGCCCGGCCGTCCGGGTCGACACGGACTTCGCCGCCGTCGAGCGGCTGCTGGCGTCCGGAGCGGTGACGGCGGCGGCGAACGCGTACGCGGGCCCGCTGCTGCCCGCCTCGCAGGCGCCGGCCGTGGCGCGCCTGCGGCGGCGGCTGGCCGGCCAGCTGCGCGCGGCGCTCGTCGCACGGGCCGATCCGCTGCTGCTCGCCGACTGGGTGCACAGCCCGTGGGGCGAGGACGACCTCGCGGCGTGGCGTGCGCTCGCCGCCGCGCTGCCGGGCGAGCGGCGCGCCCCTGCGCTCGCCCGCCTGCGGGAGCTGGACCGCGCCCAGCGGGGCTGACCCGCGGGCCCGGCCGTCCGGCGGGCGATGCGGACGGCCCCGGGCTGCGGATGCGGCGGGCCCTCCTTACGGTCGTGTCATGGCGGGCCGGCGGGCGCGCGCCGCGGGCCGAAGGACACGGTCGGGACATGTCAGGTGTGCCGGACGATCATCCGGGTAGGGACCACGACCCAACGGGAGGAGCGTGCATGCCTGAGCTGTTCATCGGGGGCAAGTGGACGTCGGCGGTCGAGGGCAGACTCCGGGAGATCCGGTGCCCCGCCGACGGCACCCTCGTCGCGACGGTCGACGAGGCAGGACCCCGGGACGTGGACGCCGCGATCGGCGCCGCGCGTGAGGCCTTCGACAGCGGTCCCTGGCCGCGCGCGGCGGCGGCCGAGCGCGGCCGGCTGCTGCTGCGGGTCGCAGGACTGCTGGAGCGCGACAAGGCCGCGCTCGCGCGTGCCGAGTCCCTGGACACGGGGAAACGGTTCGTCGAGAGCGAGTTCGACATGGACGACATCGCGAACTGCTTCCGGTACTTCGGCAACCTGGTGGCGGCGGGCGGCACCGACCGCCTGGTGGACACCGGGAACCCGGCCGTGGACAGCCGCGTCGTCCACGAGCCGGTGGGCGTGTGCGCGCTCATCACCCCCTGGAACTACCCGCTGCTGCAGACCGCGTGGAAGGTGGCGCCGGCGATCGGCGCGGGCAACACGTTCGTGCTGAAGCCCAGCGAGCTGACCCCGCACACCGCGATCCACCTGATGCGGCTGCTGACCGAGGCGGGGCTGCCCGACGGGGTGGCGAACCTGGTGCTCGGCCCGGGCGCCGAAGCCGGTGCGCCGCTGACCGAGGACCCGCGGGTCGACCTGGTCTCCTTCACGGGCGGACTCGTCACCGGCCGCCGCATCATGGCGGCGGCGGCCCCCACGGTGAAGAAGGTCGCGCTCGAACTCGGCGGCAAGAACCCCAACATCGTGTTCGCCGACGCCGACTACGAGACCGCCGTGGACTACGCGCTGACCGCGGTGTTCCTCCACTCGGGCCAGGTGTGCTCGGCGGGCGCGCGCCTGCTGGTGGAGGACGGCCTGCACGACCGCTTCGTGGACGACGTGGTGGAGCGCGCCAGGGCCATCCCGCTGGGCGGCCCGTTCGACGAGCACGCCAGGACGGGGCCGCTGATCTCGGCCGCGCACCGCGAGAAGGTCGAGCGGTACGTGGCGGCGGGCCTCGCGGAGGGCGCGGTGCTGCGCTGCGGCGGAAAGCGCCCGGACGGCGCGGAGTTCGCCGACGGTTTCTACTACCTGCCCACGGTGCTCGACGACTGCGCCGCCGGCATGTCGGTGGTGCGGGACGAGTCCTTCGGGCCCGTGCTGACCGTGGAACGCTTCCACACCGAGGACGAGGCCGTGGCCCTCGCCAACGACACCGTCTACGGGCTCGCGGGCGCCGTGTGGTCGCAGGACGTCGGCAAGGCGCACCGGGTGGCGTCGCGGCTGCGCGCGGGCACCGTGTGGATCAACGACTTCCAGCCCTATGTCCCCCAGGCCGAGTGGGGCGGCTACAAGCAGTCCGGCTTCGGTCGCGAACTCGGCCCCGCCGGTCTCGCCGAGTACCAGGAGGCCAAGCACGTGTGGCGCAATCTGCAGCCGGCTCCGCTGAGGTGGTTCGAGTGAGCGCTGCCGCTCCCGAGCGGGACGACCGCGACGACGACGCGTCGCTGTCGGACTTCGGCTACAAGCCCCAACTGAAGCGCACGCTGGGCAACTTCCACACGTTCGCCGCGGGCATCAGCTACATCTCGATCCTCACCGGCACCTTCCAGCTGTTCTATTTCGGTGTGGGCTTCGGCGGGCCCGCCTACTGGTGGTCCTGGCCGATGGTGTTCGTCGGCCAGCTGATGGTGGCGCTGTGCTTCTGCGAGCTGGCCGCCCGCTATCCGGTCGCCGGGTCGATCTACAACTGGTCGAAGAAGCTGGGCGGTCCGCACCTGGGCTGGCTCGGCGGCTGGATGATGGTGGCGGCCACGATGGTGTCGCTCTCGGCCGTCGCCCTGGCCTACCAGCAGACGCTGCCGCAGATCTCGTCGGTGTTCTGGGTGATCGGCGACGGCAGCCACCCCGCGGACGCGGCGAAGAACGCGGTGTTCCTCGGCTCGTGCCTGATCGTCTTCACCACCCTGGTCAACGCGTTCGGGGTGAAGCTGATGGCGCGCATCAACTCGGCAGGCGTCCTTATCGAGTTGATCGCCGCCGTGGTGCTGATCGTCCTGCTGGCCGTGCACATCACGCGCGGGCCCGCCACGATCACCCAGACCCACGGCCTCGGCCAGGGCCAGTCGATGGGCTACTTCGGCGCGTTCCTCACCGCGTCGCTCGCGTCCGCGTATGTGATGTACGGGTTCGACACGGCGTCCTCGCTCGGCGAGGAGTCGCGCAACCCGAGCCGCAACGCGCCGCGGGCCATCCTGCGCGCGCTGATCGCCTCGTTCGTCATCGGCGGCCTGATCCTGCTGTTCGCGCTGCTCGCGGTGCCGGACCTGAACTCCTCCAGACTCTCCACGGACGGACTGCAGTTCGTGGTCCTCTCGACGCTCGGCTCGTCGGTCGGACAGGCCGTGCTGTGGTGCGTCTTCATCGCCATCACCGTCTGCGAGCTTGCGGTGCACACGGCGGGCATCCGGCTCGCCTTCGCGATGGCGCGCGACAACGGGCTGCCGGCGTCGTCCGCTGTGGCCAAGGTCAGCCCGCGGTTCCAGACGCCGATCGTGCCCGCGGTGGTCATCGGTCTTGTCGCCATCGGGATCCTCGTCCTCAACATCGACCAGCCGCAGATCTTCTCCGTGGTCACCAGCATCGCGATCATCATGATCTACCTGGCCTACCTGTCGGTGACGGCACCGATGCTGTGGCAGCGGCTGCGCGGGCGGTGGCAGCCGGCCGAAGGCAAGTTCTCGCTCGGCAGGTTCGGCCTGCCGGTGAACATCGTCGCGGTCCTGTGGGGCGGCGCCATGGCGGTCAACCTCGCCTGGCCGCGCGCCAGCGTCTACAACGCGACCACCCCGCACCACTGGTACCTCCAGTGGGGCGCGTTCCTGTACATCGGGGTGATCGCCGTCGCCGGATTCGCGTACTACTGGTTCCGCAAACGGGGCCGCATCGACGTGATCGAGGGCAGCAGGGCCGTCGCCGCCGAGGCCGAGCCCGGCCCGGGACCCGAGCCCGCCGCCCCCTGACGCCGCGCGTGCGGTCCGCTCCCGGCGGGCGGGCCGTACCCGTCGCGGGGCCGCGCCCCGCACCTTCCCCCACGTACCCTCACCCCTGGAGCAGTGATGCCCGCTCAGTCCGCCGACCCGGCCGCCGACGCCTCCGTGCCCGTCTACGACTACCTGGTGGTCGGCGGCGGCACGGCGGGTGCCGTTGTGGCCGCCCGGCTCAGCGAGGACCCCGATGTGACCGTGTGCGTCGTGGAGGCCGGGCCGTCGGACGTCGGGGACGACAACATCCTCAAGCTCGACCGGTGGATGGCCCTGCTGGAGTCCGGCTACGACTGGGACTACCCCGTCGAACCGCAGGAGTCGGGCAACAGCTTCATGCGCCACGCGCGCGCCAAGGTGCTCGGCGGATGCTCCTCGCACAACTCGTGCATCGCCTTCTGGGCGCCCGCCGAGGACCTGGACGAGTGGGGCGCGCTGGGGTGTTCCGGCTGGAGCGCGGCGGACTGCTTCCCGCTGTACCGGCGCCTGGAGACCAACGACGCGCCGGGCGACCACCACGGCCGCTCGGGCCCCGTCACCATCCGCACGGTGCCGCCCGCCGACCCCTGCGGCAGGGCCCTGCTCGCGGCCTGCGCGGACGCGGGCATCCCCACCACTCCGTTCAACACCGGAGCCACGGTGACGCACGGCGCGAACTGGTTCCAGATCAACGCGCGGGAGGACGGCACCCGTTCCTCGGCCTCCGTCTCCTATCTCCACCCCATCCTCGGCAAGCGGCCCAATCTGGAGATCCGCACAGGACTCCAGGCGACCCGGCTGCTGTTCGACGGCGGGCGCTGCACAGGCGCCGAGTTCCTGCTGCCCGACACCGTGCACCGCGGCCGGGTGCTGGCCCGCCGGGAGGTCGTCGTGTCGTGCGGCGCCATCGACGCGCCGAAGCTGCTGATGCTCTCCGGCATCGGCCCCGCCGAGCACCTGCGGGAGTCGGGCGTGGAGGTACGGGTCGACTCGCCCGGCGTCGGCTCGCACCTCCAGGACCACCCGGAGGGCGTGATCATGTGGGAGGCCAAGCGCCCCATGGTGACCTCGTCCACCCAGTGGTGGGAGATCGGCATCTTCACCGGCACCGAGGAGGGCCTCGACCGGCCCGACCTGATGTTCCACTACGGTTCGGTGCCGTTCGACCTCAACACGTACCGGCGCGGCTACCCGACCACCGACAACGCCTTCTGCCTGACGCCGAACGTGACGAGGGCGCGCTCGACGGGCACGGTCCGGCTGCGCACCCGGGACTTCAGGGACAAGCCGAAGGTCGACCCGCGCTACTTCACCCACGAGCACGACGTCCGGGTGATGACGCACGGACTGCGGCTCGCGCGCACCATCGCCGCGCAGGCGCCGCTCGCCGAGTGGACGGGCGCGGAACTGGCCCCGGGGCCCGAGGCGCAGAGCGACGAGGAACTCTTCGCCTACATCAAGGAGACCCACAACACCGTGTACCACCCGGCGGGCACGGTGCGGATGGGCGACCCGTCGGACCCCGACTCGCCGCTCGACCCGCAGCTGCGGGTGAAGGGCGTCAGCGGCCTGCGCGTGGCGGACGCCTCGGTGATGCCGTTCCTGCCCGCTGTGAACCCGTGCATCACCACCATGATGATCGGCGAGAAGTGCGCCGACATGATCAAGTCGGACCGGGCCGCGGCGCATTGACGCGCACGCCGCTCCGCTCAGCTCGCAACCCGGTTGCAACGTAGCTGTCCCTAGCCTCGGTTCCGTGCCGCCCGACGGCGGACGGCACGGACACCGGGAGGTCTCCGCGATGACCCGCTACGCCAACCCAGGCAGCGAAGGCGCTGTCGTCTCCTACCAGCCCCGCTACGACCACTGGATCGGCGGGGAGTACGTACCGCCCGCGCGCGGCGGCTACTTCGAAAACCCGAGTCCGGTCAACGGGCAGCCCTTCACGGAGGTCGCGCGCGGCACCGCGGACGACGTGGAGCGGGCGCTGGACGCGGCGCACGGGGCCGCACCCGGCTGGGCGGCGACGTCGGCGGCCGACCGTGCGCTCGCGCTGCACCGGATCGCGGACCGGATGGAGGCCCACCTGGAGGAGCTGGCGGTCGCCGAGAGCTGGGAGAACGGCAAGCCCGTCCGGGAGACGCTGGCCGCCGACATCCCGCTGGCGATCGATCACTTCAGGTACTTCGCGGGCGCGCTGCGCACCCAGGAGGGGTCGGTGAGCGAGCTGGACGGCGACACGGTCGCCTACCACTTCCACGAGCCGCTCGGCGTGGTGGCGCAGATCATCCCGTGGAACTTCCCGCTCCTGATGGCGACATGGAAGCTGGCTCCGGCGCTCGCCGCGGGCAACGCGGTCGTCCTCAAACCGGCCGAGCAGACGCCCGCCTCGATCCATCTGTGGATGAGCCTGGTGGCCGACCTGCTGCCGCCCGGCGTCCTCAACATCGTCAACGGCTTCGGTGTGGAGGCGGGCAAGCCGCTCGCTTCGAGCCCGCGGATCGCGAAGGTCGCCTTCACCGGGGAGACCACGACCGGGCGGCTGATCATGCAGTACGCGTCGGAGAACATCAAACCGGTCACGCTGGAGCTCGGCGGCAAGAGCCCCAACCTCTTCTTCGACGACGTGTCGGCGGCGGACGACGACTTCCGCGACAAGGCGCTCGAAGGCTTCACGCTGTTCGCCCTCAACCAGGGCGAGGTGTGCACCTGCCCGTCGCGCGCGCTGATCCAGCGCGGCCACTACGGCGAGTTCCTTGAGGCAGGCGTGGCCCGCACCGAGCAGATCGTCCCGGGGCACCCGCTCGACACGGAGACGATGATCGGCGCGCAGGCGTCCAACGACCAGCTCCAGAAGATTCTCTCGTATCTCGACATCGGCCGCCAGGAGGGCGCGAAGGTGCTCACGGGCGGTGAACGGGCCGAGTTCGGCGGGGACATGGCGGGAGGCTACTACGTCCAGCCGACCGTCTTCGAGGGCGACAACCGCATGCGGATCTTCCAGGAGGAGATCTTCGGCCCGGTCCTCGCGGTCACGCAGTTCGCCGACTTCGACGACGCGATCAAGACCGCCAACGACACCCTGTACGGCCTCGGCGCGGGCGTGTGGACCCGCGACGGCGCCACCGCCTACCGCGCGGGCCGCGCCATCCAGGCGGGCCGCGTCTGGACCAACTGCTACCACCTCTACCCCGCGCACGCGGCCTTCGGCGGCTACAAGCAGTCGGGCATCGGGCGCGAGAACCACCGCATGATGCTGGAGCACTACCAGCAGACGAAGAACCTGCTGGTGTCCTACTCGCCCAAGAAGCTGGGCCTGTTCTAGCCCGCGCCCGCGGCGCCGCGTCCGGCACGCGGCGCCGGGAAGGCTCCTGGAGCGGCGGCCGGGCGCCGGGCGCCTACCGCCGCGCGGGCGGTGCCTCAGAACATGCCGCCGTCGACCTGGAGCGTGCGGCCCGTCATATAAGCCGCGTCCTGCGAGGCGAGGAACGCGTAGGCGGCGGCGATCTCGTCGGGTTCGGCGAGCCGCCGCAGCGCGATGGCGGTGTCGAGCCACCGGGCCGTGTCCTGGGTCCCGGCGAGCCCGGGGTGCACATAGTGGGCGGCGTTCTCCGCGGCCATGTCCGTCGCGGTGCCGCCAGGGGCGATGGCATTGACGGCGATGCCCTTCCGGCCGAGTTCGGCGGAGAGGTTGAGCGCCATCGCCTCGACAGCCGCCTTGCTCGCCGCGTACAGGGTGTGGTGGAAGACGGACTTGGACGCGCTCACCGAGGAGGTCAGCACGATCCGGCCGCCCTCCCGCATGCGGGGGACGGCGTGCTGGACCGCGGAGAGCTGGCCGCGCGTGTTGACGGCGAAGACCCGGTCGAAGTCCTCGGGTGTGATGGTCTCCAGCGCGCCGAAGTGCTCGATGCCCGCGCAGGAGGCGAGGACGTCGAGTCGGCCGAACTCCGCCTCGGCGCGCTCGAACAGCGCCCCGGTCTGCTCGTGGTCGGCCACGTCGGCCCGCACCGCCACCGCCCGGCCGCCGGCCGAGGCCAGTTCGTCGACGAGCGCGCGGGCCGCCTGCTCGCTGCCCCGGTAGCCGATCACCACCGACGCGCCCTCGGCCGCCAGGCGCCGGGCGACGGCCGCGCCTATTCCGCGGCTGCCGCCGGTGACGACCGCCGTCCTGCCTTCGAAACGTGTCTCGCGCACGAGGTTCTCCACTCCGCGGGGCCCGGGGACCTGGACAGGGACGCCCGGCGGGCGGTGCCGGCCGGCGCCCCCGGTGGGCGTGTGCACCCATCGTAGGCCAAGTGCAGTAAATCCTTCACTTAGTCCGGGGAAATCTCCCGTACGCTCGGCCGTGCCCGGGAGCGAAGCCGTCGGGCCGCGAGAACGGCCGGAAACCGCAGGGCCGGAGGAGACGCGCCGGAAGAGACGGAACCAGAGGCGGGAAAGGGCGGACCAGGAGTGAGTGCACACGGGGCGGGGGCGGACGGGCGGGCACCGCTGCGCGCCGACGCCGCCCGCAACCGCGCGCAGATCCTGGAGGCCGCCAGGGACGCCTTCCGCGAGCGGGGCACCGCCGTCCCCATGGACGAGATCGCGCGCCGCGCCGGGGTGAACATCGCCACGCTCTACCGGCGCTTCCCCGACCGCGACGCCCTGGTCGCGCAGGTGCTGATCGACGGATTCACCCAGGTGCTCACGGCGGCGCGCGACGCGCGCGAGCGGGCGCCGCAGGACGCGCTCGGCGCCCTTGAGGACTTCCTCCTGCGGGCGGTCGAGGCACGGGACGAACTCGTGCTCCCGCTGATCGGCGGCCCTTCCACGGACTCGCCCGAAGCGCTCGAACTGCAGCGGGAGATCGCGCCCGCGCTCGCCGTCGTCCTCGACCACGCACGCGCCCAGGGCACCGTCAGGGCGGACGTCACCCCCGTCGACCTGATCACGGCGGCCGTCCTCGCCTGCCGGCCGCTGCCCCTCCTGCCCGCGGACCAGGCGGCCGCGCTCGCCGCCCGGCACGTGCGCGTCTTCCTCGACGGGCTGCGCCCCCACGGCACCAGGACGCTGCCGCAGGGCCCGACGCCCGAACAGCTCAGCGCCCACCTGCGGCTCTGAGCCGCGGCCGCCCGCCCCGCCCCCGGCGGCCTGCGGTCAGGTCAGGCCGACAGGTCAGGGGACGCGCGCCACGGCCGCGTAGATCGTGCTGTCCTCCTGCTCCGGGACGTCCGCGCCGCGGTACCAGCGGGGTGCGACGACCAGCCCGGGTTCGACGAGGTCGAGCCCTTCGAAGAAACGGGCCACGCCCTCGCGGGTGCGGAAGGCGAGCTCGATGCCCGCCTCCGCGTACTGCGCGGTGATGCGGGCGGCGCGCCCGGGCCGCAGGTCCGAGGAGGCGTTCGACAGGGCCAGATGGCTGCCCGAGGGCAGCGCGTCGACCAGGGTGCGCACGATGCCGTACGCCTCCTCGCCGGGGACGAAGTGCATCAGGGCGATGAGGGAGAGCGCGATCGGCCGGTCGAAGTCCAGGCTGCGGCGGGCGTGTTCGACGATGTATGCGGGGTCGCGCACGTCCGCCTCGACATAGTCGGTCGTACCCTCGGGGGTGCTGACGAGCAGCGCCTCCGCGTGCCGCAGCACGATGGGGTCGTTGTCGGTGTAGACGATCCGGGCCGAGGGCCTGATCCGCTGGACGACCTGGTGGAGGTTGGGCTCCGTGGGGATGCCCGTGCCGATGTCCAGGAACTGGTCCGTGCCGGACTCCGCGAGCCAGGAGACGGCCCGGATCATGAAGGCGCGGTTCTGCCGGGCCGAGTCCCGTCCGTCGACGGGAAGTTCCCTGCCGACGCGCCGGTCCACCTCGTAGTTGTCCTTGCCGCCGAGCAGCCAGTCGTAGACCCGCGCGGGATGCGGCCTGCTCGTGTCCACCTGGCGCTTGGGGCCGTACGTCATGATCATCCTCCGCCTTGTCGCTGCGCACAGGCTAGTCCCCCGGCGCGAGGCGCAGGCGGCGGGGCGCGAGCGTCCGCGGAGGTCCGAAGTGCCGGGCTCCGGTTCAGTGGTGGATGGGCTGCGGGGTGGTCTCGGTGAGGCGCCGGCCCGTGCCGCCCCACTGGAGCGCGATGATCTCGGCCATGATGGCGACGGCGGTCTCCTCGGGGGTACGGGCCCCGAGGTCGAGGCCGATCGGCGAGGCGAGGCGGCGCAGCGCGCTCTCGTCGACGCCGGCCTCGCGCAGTCGCGCCAGCCGGTCCTCGTGGGTGCGGCGGCTGCCCATGGCGCCGATGTAGCAGGCGGGTGTGCGCAGAGCGAGTTCGAGCAGCGGCACGTCGAACTTGGGGTCGTGGGTGAGCACGCAGATGACGGTGCTCTCGTCCACGGTGGTGCTCTCCAGATACGTGTGGGGCCAGGACACCACCAGTTCGTCGGCGTCGGGGAAGCGCTTGTGCGTGGCGAAGACGGGCCGCGCGTCGCAGACCGTGACGTGGTAGCCGAGGAACTTGCCGATCCTGGCGACCGCGCCGGCGAAGTCGATCGCGCCGAAGACCAGCAGCCGCGGCGGCGGTGCGAAGGAGTGCACGAACACGGAGACGTCCTCGTCCAACTGCTCCCCGTGCGGGCCCATCCGGACGACGGCGCTCTCGCCCCGCGCCAGCAGGCCGCGCGCACGCTCGGCCACGGCGGTGTCGAGGCGTCCTTCGCCGAGGGTGCCGGCCATGCCGTCCGGGGTGACGACCAGGTCGCGCTCGCGGGGCGGCTCGCCCGAGATCACGGAGGCGACGGCGACAGGGCGGGAGGCGCGGACCGCGTCGAGGACCTGCGGCAGGTGCGGATGGTGCGTGCCGCCCGCCGGCCGCACAAAGATGTCGATGATCCCGCCGCAGGTCAGCCCGACCTCGAAGGCGTCGTCGTCGCTGATGCCGTAGGTCGTCAGCGCGGGCGTACCGGTCTCGATGACCTCTTTGGCCAGCTCGTAGACGGCGCCCTCGACGCAGCCGCCCGAGACGCTGCCGACCACGTCACCTTCGGCGGACACCGCCATCGACGCGCCGGGCCTGCGCGGGGCCGACTTCCACGTCCCGACGACGGTGGCCAGCGCGAAGGGGGTGTCCGCCGCCTGCCAGGAAGCGATGCCGTTCGCGATGTCCCACACGCGTGCTCCTCTCCCGTCCCGGTGGGGGCGGCGCCGCGCGCGGCGGCGTCCGCTCCTTCCGGGCAGCGGCCATGGCGGCCTCCCGGGCCGCTCCACGCTGTGAGCATGCAAACCGCCGCAGCCGAAGGTCAACCGCGGCTTAAGCGTTCCCTTAACTCCCGAGCACGGCGGCAAGGTGGCAGGTCAGAGCGGTACAGGCGAGTTAAGCAGTCTCTTAACTCGCTGTTGACTTTGAACCGCGCAGAGGAGCCCAATGTGCCCACGACCCATCACCCAGGGAGTCACGCATGCAGGTTCCCGCACCGTTCGAGTACCAGCGCGTCAGCAGTGTCGACCAGGCGGTCGGGCTGCTGGAGAGGCTGGGCGACACCGCCCGCCTGGTGGCAGGCGGGCACAGCCTGCTGCCCATGATGAAGCTGCGCCTGGCCAATTTCGAGTATTTGATCGACATCAATGATCTGCACGAGGAGCTCGGCTACATCGTGGTGGAGCCCGAGCAGATCCGCATCGGCGCGCTCACCCGCCACCGCGAGCTGCTGGAGTCCGAGGAGCTGGCCGCGGCCTTCCCGATCTTCCGGGACGCGGAGCGCGTCATCGCCGACCCCGTGGTGCGCAACCGCGGGACGCTCGGCGGTTCGCTGTGCCAGGCCGATCCCTCCGAGGACCTGTCGGCCGTGTGCACCACCCTCGACGCCTCGTGCGTCATCCGCGGGCAGGACGGCGAGCGCGTCGTCTCCATGACCGACTTCCACCGCGGCCCCTACGAGACGGCGGTCGGGGACGCGGAGATGCTGACGGAGGTGCGCTTCCCCATCAGGCCCGGCGGTTCGAGCGCCTACGAGAAGGTGGAGCGGCGCGCGGGCGACTGGGCGGTCGTCTCCGCGGGCGCGGCCATCTGGCTGGAGGACGGGCTGGTCGCGGACGCCCGGGTGGGCCTCGCCGCGGTCGGCCCGAACACCGCGGGCATCCCCGGCATCGCCGAGGAGCTGCGCGGCCGCCCGCCGTCGGAGGAGCTGTACAGGCGGGCGGGCGAGATCGCCGCCGAGGCCGCGGACCCGGTCACCGACCGCAGGGGCAGCGCCGACTACAAGCGCCATCTGGCACGGGAGCTGACCGCGCGGGTGCTGCGCACGTCGGTCGAGAGGATCGGCGCCGCGACGGCGCCCGTCAACGGACAGGGAGTGTGATCATGCAGGTCACCATGACCGTCAACGGCGAAGAGGTCACCCGGGACATCGAGGGGCGGCTGCTGCTCGTCCATTTCCTGCGCGACCACCTCGCCCTGACCGGCACCCACTGGGGGTGCGACACCAGCAACTGCGGCACCTGTACCGTGTGGCTGGACGGCGAGCCCGTCAAGTCCTGCACGGTGCTGGCCGCGATGGCCGGCGGACACGACGTGCGCACGGTCGAGGGACTCGAACAGGACGGCGAACTCGACCCCGTGCAGCGCGGGTTCATGGAGTGCCACGGGCTCCAGTGCGGGTTCTGCACGCCCGGCATGATGATGACGGCGCGTGCCCTGCTCGACCGCACTCCGCACCCGTCGGAGCAGGAGATCCGCGAGGCGATCTCCGGTCAGATCTGCCGGTGCACCGGGTACGCCACCATCGTGCGCTCGGTGCAGTGGGCCGCCGCCGAGGAGGCGGGCACCCGAAGGAGCGTCACGTCGGACGAGGCGGGCGCGGCACCCGCCGGGGAGCCGGCGACCACATCAGCGGCCGCGTCGGGGAGCGCGTCATGACGACCGTCACGCAGCACAGCACCGTCACCGATTTCGAGGACAACGACCGCAAGCCGGTCGGCCACGGCCGGATGCTCCGCAAGGAGGACCCCCGCTTCGTACGCGGCAAGGGGCGCTACGTCGACGACGTGCAGCTGCCCGGCATGCTGCACCTGGCGATCCTGCGCTCGCCGATGGCGCACGCGCGGATCGTCTCCGTCGACACCACCCTGGCCGAGGCGCACCCGAAGGTGAAGCTCGTCGTGACCGGCGCGATGCTGGCGGAGAAGAACCTGGCGTGGATGCCGACGCTCTCCAACGACGTGCAGGCCGTACTCGCCACCGACAAGGTGCGCTTCCAGGGCCAGGAGGTCGCGTTCGTCGTCGCGGAGGACCGCTACGCGGCGCGCGACGCGCTGGAGCTGATCGACGTCGAGTACGAGCCGCTCGACCCGGTGGTCGACGTGCGCACGGCGCTCTCCCCCGACGCACCGCTGATCCGGGACGACATCGAGGGCAAGAGCGACAACCACTGCTTCGACTGGGAGACCGGCGACGCCGACGCCACCGACGCGGTGTTCGCCACGGCGGACGTGGTCGTCAGCGAGGACATCGTCTATCCGCGGGTGCACCCCGCGCCGATGGAGACCTGCGGCGCGGTGGCCGACTACGACGCGGTCGACGGCCGGCTCACGCTGTGGTCCACCACCCAGGCACCGCACGCGCACCGCACCCTGTACGCGATCGTGGCGGGGCTGCCCGAGCACAAGATCCGGGTGATCTCGCCCGACATCGGCGGCGGCTTCGGCAACAAGGTGCCGATCTACCCGGGCTACGTGTGCGCGATCGTCGGCTCGCTGCTGCTCGGCAAGCCGGTGAAGTGGATGGAGGACCGCTCGGAGAACCTGACGAGCACCGGTTTCGCGCGCGACTACGTGATGCGCGGGGAGATCGCCGCCACGTCCGAGGGACGCATCCTCGCGATCCGCACCCATGTGCTCGCCGACCACGGCGCGTTCAACGGGACGGCGGCGCCGGTGAAGTACCCGGCCGGCTTCTTCGGGGTGTTCACCGGCAGCTACGACATCGAGGCCGCGCACTGCAAGATGACGGCCGTCTACACCAACAAGGCGCCGGGCGGCGTGGCGTACGCCTGCTCGTTCCGTATCACCGAGGCGGTGTACCTGGTCGAGCGGATGGTCAACGTCCTCGCCTACGACCTGGACATGGACCCGGTGGCCCTCAGGATGAAGAACTTCATCCGGCCCGAGCAGTTCCCGTACAAGACCAAGACCGGCTGGGTGTACGACTCGGGCGACTACGCGCCGACCATGAACCTCGCGACCGAGCTGGTCGGCTACGACCAGCTGCGGGCCGAGCAGGCCGAGAAGCGCGCACGCGGCGAACTCATGGGCATCGGCGTCGCGTTCTTCACCGAGGCGGTGGGCGCCGGTCCGCGCAAGGACATGGACATCCTCGGGCTCGGCATGGCCGACGGCTGCGAGCTGCGGGTCCACCCCACGGGCAAGGCCGTCGTGCGGCTGTCCGTGCAGTCGCAGGGGCAGGGGCACGAGACGACGTTCGCGCAGATCGTCGCCGAGGAGCTGGGCATCCCGCCCGAGGACATCGACGTGGTGCACGGCGACACCGACCAGACGCCGTTCGGGCTCGGTACGTACGGCAGCCGCTCGACGCCGGTCTCCGGCGCGGCCGCCGCCCTGGTCGCCAGGAAGGTCAGGGACAAGGCGAAGATCATCGCCTCCGGCATGCTGGAGGTCTCCGTCGCCGACCTCGAATGGGCGAAGGGCTCCTTCCATGTCACGGGCGACCCGACGGCGTCCGTCACCATCCAGGACATCGCGATGCGGGCGCACGGCGCGGCGGACCTGCCCGAGGGCATCGAGGGCGGGCTAGAGGCGCAGATCTGCTACAACCCGGAGAACCTGACGTATCCGCACGGCGCGTACATCTGCGTCGTCGACATCGACCCGGGGACGGCCGTGGTGAAGGTCCGCAGGTTCGTCGCCGTGGACGACTGCGGCACGCGCATCAACCCGATGATCATCGAGGGCCAGGTGCACGGCGGGCTCACCGACGGCGTCGGGATGGCGCTGATGGAGATGATCTCGTTCGACGAGGACGGGAACTGCCTGGGCGGTTCGCTGATGGACTACCTGATCCCCACGGCGCTCGAAGTGCCCGACTGGGAGACCGGGTTCACCGTCACACCGTCCCCGCACCACCCCATCGGGGCGAAGGGCGTGGGCGAGTCTGCGACGGTCGGCTCGCCACCCGCCGTGGTCAACGCGGTGGTCGACGCGCTCAAGCCGTTCCAGGTGCGGCACGCCGATATGCCGCTGACCCCGTCCCGGGTGTGGGAGGCCATGAACGGGCAGGCCACCCCGCCGATCTGACGGGCCGTGCGGTCGGGTCGGATCCGGTGAAGGCGTCGAGGAGAGTGTGGAGCGTGGGGACCTTGAGGAGGTGGCCGCGGTGATGTCGACGTCCGTGACACCCGTGTCGAGGACGGTGAGCGAGCGGGTGCTCGACCTGGCGGCGCGCCGCGTGCCGTTCGTGCACGCGACGGTGGTGCGGGCCCAGGTCCCCACCTCGGCGCACCCGGGCGACGAGGCCATCGTGTACGAGGACGGCACCATCGACGGCTTCGTCGGCGGGGTGTGCGCCGAGGGCTCCGTGCGTACGGCGGCCCTCGGCGCGCTGAGCGACGGGGGGCCGCTGCTGCTGCGGGTGCTGCCCGAGGGCGAGACGGCCTTCCCCGAGTCGCCCGGGGCCCGTGTGGTGGTCAACCCCTGCCTGTCAGGAGGGGCGTTGGAGATCTTTCTCAGGCCGGTGCTGCCGCCGCCGCTGATCGAGGTCGTCGGGCACACCCCGGTGGCGGACGCGGTGGTGGCGCTCGCCGGGGTGCTCGGCTACGCGACGGCGCGCTCGCTGCCCGCCGCGGTCTCGGAGAACACCGCGGCGGTCGTCGTGGCGGGACACGGCAGGGACGAGGAGGAGTCGATCAGAGCCGCGCTGGACGCGGGCGTGCCCCATGTCGCCCTGGTGGCGAGCCACCGCAGGGGCGCGGCGGTCCTTGAGGAGCTGGATCTCGACGAGGCGGAGCGGGCGCGGGTCGCCACCCCCGCGGGCCTCGACATCGGGGCGAGGACGGCGCCGGAGATCGCGCTGTCGATCCTGGCCGGGGTCGTGGCGTCGGTGCGCTCAGGTGCCGCGGGCCCGGGGGCGCCCACCGCGGCGGGCGCCGCGTCCAACGGCGGGCAAAGCGCGCAGGGCCCGGCCGGGGGCGCGACCGAGCCGACGGCCGAGGCGCGGCCCCGCCAGACGGAGGACCCGGTGTGCGGGATGACGGTGACCGTGATGCCGGACACTCCGCACCTGGCCGTCGACGGCACCGACGTCTGGTTCTGCTCGCCCCACTGCAGGAAGCACTATGCGGAAGGACTGGTGGACTAGGCGTGTTCGTCACCGGGATCCTCCTCGCCGCGGGCAGCTCGCGGCGGCTCGGGCAGCCCAAGCAGCTGCTGCCGCTGGGCGGGGCCACCCTGCTGGACGCGGCGCTCGCCACCGCGCGCGCGTGCGGCTTCGACCAGCTCCTCCTCCCCCTCGGCGGCTCGGCGGACGCCGTACGGGACAGGGTCGACACCTCGGGCGCCGACCAGTTCGACGTGGAGCGGCACGGCGACGGGTGCGGCGCGTCCGTCACCGCCGCGATGGGCCGGGTCGACCCGCGCGCCGACGGCGTCGTGCTGCTGCTCGGCGACCAGCCGGGGGTGCGGCCGGCGGACGTGGCGGGGCTGCTCGGCGCCGTCGCAGGCCGGCCCGCGGGCTTGTGCCGTTACCGCGACGGGCCCGGCCATCCGCTCTGGTTCGGCCGTGAGCTGTTCGGGGACCTGGCCGCACTGCACGGCGACAAGGCCGTGTGGAGACTGCTGGATTCAGGACGCTTCCCTGTGGTCCTGCACCCGGTGGACAGGACCGTGCCGCGGGACGTGGACACCTGGGACGACTACCGGGCCCTCGTCGCGGAGGTGGGCCGGTGAGTCCGCTGTTCCGCGACGCGGGCGAGGTGCGCAAGCGGCTCGACGCCGTAGGCCACCTGGTGGACGAGGGCACGGCCACCGCGTTCTTCCTCGCCACCGCGCTGCACCGGCCGCTCCTCGTCGAGGGCGAGCCGGGTGTCGGCAAGACGAGCTCCGCCACCTCGCTCGCCATGGCGCTCGACACCCCGCTGATCCGCCTCCAGTGCTACGAGGGCCTGACGGCCGCGGAGGCGCTTTACGAGTGGAACTACCAGCGCCAGCTGCTCGCGATCCGCCTCACCGAGGCGCGCCAGGAGCGGCTGAGCGACGCCGACCTGTTCACGGAGGAGTACCTGCAGGACCGGCCGCTGCTGCGGGCGGTACGCCACCGCGGCCCGGTGCCGCCGGTGCTCCTGATCGACGAGATCGACCGGGCCGACGACGAGTTCGAGGCGCTGCTCCTCGAATTCCTCGGCGAGAACTCCATCACCGTCCCCGAACTGGGGACGTTCACCGCTGCCGTGCCGCCGGTGGTGGTCCTGACGTCCAACCGCAGCAGGGAGCTCCACGACGCGTTGCGCCGCCGCTGCCTGTACCACTGGATCGACTTCCCGAGCCCCGAGCGGGCGACGGAGATCCTGCGCCGCGCGGTGCCGGGAGCGGGCGAGCCGCTGATCGCCTCGGCCGCCGCGTTCATCGGCCGGGTGCGCACGCTCGACCTCGACAAGGCGCCCGGCATGGCCGAGACCATCGACTGGGTGTCGGCGCTCACGGCGCTCCAGGTGACCCGGCTGGTGCGGGCCGATGTGGTGCGCACGCTCAGCACCATCGCGAAGAGCCCCGACGACCACGTCACGATCACCGAGGCGCTGGACGATCTCGGCTGTCCGGGCCAGGCCGGCCGCGACGAGCCGCACAGAGAGGAAGCGACGAAGCAATGAAGATCGAGAACGCGTTCGCGGTCAGTGTCCCCGTCGACCGGGCCTGGGAGGCCCTGACGGACCTGGAGGGGCTCGCCCCGTGCATGCCGGGGGCCCAGCTCACCGGCGTGGAGGGCGATGTCTACAAGGGCAAGGTGAAGGTCAAGGTAGGCCCGGTGATCAGCCAGTTCGCCGGCACGGCCCACTTCGTCGAGAAGGACGAGGCCGCGCACCACGCGGTCGTCAGCGCGAAGGGCAAGGACTCGCGGGGCGCGGGCAACGCGTCGGCGACGATCGACCTCCAGCTGACCCCCGAGGGCGACAGCACGGCCGTGGCGGTGCTCACCGACCTCAACATCACCGGCAAGCTGGCCCAGTTCGGCAGCGGGATGATCAAGGAGATCTCGGAGAAGCTGCTCGGCCAGTTCGTACGCAACCTGGAGGAGCGCCTGCACGCGCCCGCCGCCGAGGCCCCCGGCTCCGGCGCTTCGGACACCCCGGCGTCCGGGGACGGCGGGGGCGCCGCGGCTGCCGGCGCCGCCGCGTCACCGGCGGGCGGCGGCTCCGGCGCCCCGGCCCCTGCGGCCCAGACGTCCGCCGCACCGGCCCGCGAGCAGACCCCGGCCCGTACGGGAGCCCCGTCCACCGCGGCGGACCCGGGGCGGCTCTCCGCGCCGTCGCAGAGCTGGTCGCCCCCGCGGGACCAGGAGGTCCCGCACGTCAACGGGGCGGCGGCACCGGCGCGTCCGGCGCAGGACGCGCCCGCGGGCGAGCCCGGGCACACCGCTCCGCAGCGGGAGCCCGCCACGCCCGCCACGGCGCCCGCGGCCGCGGCGGACGCGGGGTCCGGGGCTGCTGCGTCGCGCAGCTTCGACCAGGGCGACGAGCCGGAGGCCCTGGACCTGATGGGCCTCGCGGGCAGCTCCGTGTACAAGCGCCTCATCCCGGTGGGCATCGCGGGAGCCGTGGTCGTGGGTGTGATCATCTACTTCGTCGTCCGGTGATCGGACAGGCCCCCTCCCTGCTGCCCGCGGTCGACCGGGCCGCCTTCGCCATGGCGCTGGCGGGCCGGCTGCGGGCACGCGGGGTGCGGGTCGGGCTCACGGCGGCCGGCGACCTGGTGCGCGCCCTCGGGGCCGTGCCCGAGCTCACCCGTACGACGCTCTACTGGACGGCGCGGGTGTGCCTGATCCGCGACCACGACGGTCTCGCGGAGTTCGACGACGTCTTCGAGGCGGTGTTCGGCGATGCCATGCTCTCCCTCGACCCGCACGCGCGGCGCGACGGCCTGGGCGCGGCGGGCGGCGGGCAGGACGACACCTACGCCTCGGTGCCCGGCGGCGAGCGGGAGGAGCAGGAGGGCGCGGGGCTGCCGTGGCTGACGCTGCCGCCCTCGGTGACCGCGGCCGACGCGGCGGACGACCAGGCCGTGGCGGTGCCCGAGCGGCTGCCCACGGCCGTCGCGGGACTCCTCGACACGCCCTTCGAGCAGCTGGGACCGGCCGAGGCCGCGCTGCTCGGGCGGTGGCTCGAGGCGGCGCTGCGCACCTGGCCCACGCGGCGTTCGCGGCGCTTCTCCGCGCGGCGCGGCGGCCCGCGGGTGCTGCTGCGCCCCACGGTGGCCCGCGCGCGGCGCACGGGCTGGGAGCCGGTGCGGCTGGTGCGCGCGGGGCCCGTGGCCAAGCCGCGCCGTGTGGTGATGGTGTGCGATGTGAGCCGCTCGATGCAGCCGCAGGCGGTGGCGTACCTCCACCTGATGCGGGCGTTGACGCTCGCGGCGGACGCCGAGGTCTTCGCGTTCGCCACGTCGCTGACCCGGCTGACCACGGTGCTCGCGCACCGGTCGGCCGAGGCGGCGGTGGCGGAGGCGTCGGCGAAGGTCGAGGACCGCTTCGGCGGTACGCGCATCGCGACGTGCCTGCGCTCGCTGCTCGCCTCGCACCACGGCGGCCTGCTGCGCGGCGCCGTGGTGATCATCGCTTCGGACGGGTGGGACGGGGATGCGCCTGAGCTGCTCGCGGGGGCGATGGCGCGGGTGCGCAGGCGCGCCCACCAGGTGGTGTGGCTGAATCCGCGGGTGTCGGCGCCCGGTTTCGTGCCGCGCACCACGACCATGGCCGCGGCGCTGCCGTACTGCGACGCGCTGCTGCCCGCCGACACGTTCGCCTCGCTGCGCACGGTGTTCGACGAGGTGTGCGGACGGGCGTGCGCGCCGGCGCGCGGGGATCGGCGCGCGGCGTGACCTGGCACGCCGGGCGGCCGTACCCTCAGGGACCGCCGCGTCGCGATCTGTAGCCGTCCCGGGCGCCGTTGGGATAGTTTGGGGCCGGGACGATCTTTCGGTGGAGGCAGCGTGACCCCGGCGCAACTGCGGGCTTTCCTTGCGACCGTGCGCGGCGGATCGGTGAAGGCCGCAGCGGCGGATCTGGACGTCTCGGAGGCCGCCGTCTCGATGCATGTCGCACATCTGCGCAAGGAGCTGGGTGACCGGTTGTTCGCGCGCACGGCGAGCGGCCTCGCCTTCACCCCGGGGGGTCTGCGGCTCGCCAGCAGGGCCGCCGAGATGCTGGGCCTGCAGAACCAGACGATCCTCGAGGTCAGCCAGGCGGGCGGCGGGCGCAGGCTGCTGCGGGTCGCCGCTTCGAGCCTGTTCGCGGAGTACGCGGCGCCCGGCCTCCTCGAACTGTTCGCGAGCCGCGCGGACGACCTGGACGTCGAGTTGAGCGTGCAGAATCCGCAGGACTTCGCGCGGCTGCTGTCCTCGCGTGCGGTGGACGTGGCCATGGGGCCGCCGCCCGCCACGGTCGACTCGTCGCTGACCTGCACGGCGTTCCTCAACTACCAGGTGTTCGCGGTCGTCGCGCCGGATCATCCGTTCGCGGGCCGCCGGCTCGGGACGGCCGAGCTGCGCGCCCAGAACTGGCTGCTCGGCCCTTCGGCGGTGGGCAGGCTCGGCATGGTGCCTGCGATCCTGCGCCGGATCGGCGTGCCGGAGGAGCAGCAGCGGATCTTCCAGAGCCACACGGCGGCGGTCGAAGAGGCCAAGCATGGCGGGGGGATCGCCCTCGGTGTGGCGTTCGCGGTGTCGAAGGACCTTGCCGACGGATCCCTCAAACAGGTGACGGGTCCCTCGCTGCCCGCGCGGGGCTCGTGGAACCTGCTGGCCCTCGCGGAGCGCGACGCGCCGCCCGCGGCGGCGGAGCTGGCCCGCTTCGTCACCACGCCGCGCGCCACGCAGGCGATGCTGCGGGGCGCGGGCGTGACCGCGGGGCGCTTCCGCCCCGCCATCCATGTGACGCTCTGGAGCTGACAGTGCGCCCGGCCGGCGGGCACCGGTGTCAGGCGGTGCCCGCGCGGTCGGCCCGTGCGCCCGTCGTGGTGCGGCGTGCGTACGCGTCGATCAGGGCGTGGACGGCGTCCGGCTGCTCGACCTGGGGCAGGTGGCCCGCCTCGGGCACGGCGGCGAACTCGGCTTCCGCGAACCCCGCGGCGTACGCCCTGCCGTAGGCGGGGGTGGCGACGCGGTCGCTCTCTCCCCACACCACCAGCGCGGGCACCCGGACTTCGCGCAGCCGCGGCAGCAGCAGCGGGTCGTGCATGACGGGCGCGACGGCCCGCATGGTGGCCATGTTCGCCTGCTGCGCGGCGCGTTGCTCGGGGCTCGCCTTCGCGGGGTCGAAGGGGGCGCGGCGCGGGTCGTGCCAGGCGCGCGCGGCGAACTCGCGCGGGTCGAGGCCGTCCACGTCGAGGACGGGCTCGCCCTCGACGTGGATGCCGACGCCGTCGATCAGGACGAGGCCGGTGAGGGCTCCCCCGGTGTCGCGCAGCGCCATCTCGGTGGCGATCCAGCCGCCGAGCGAGGAGCCCACGACGAGCACGTCGCGCAGCCGGCGGTCGGCGACGAGGCGCAGATAGGCGTCGGCGAGGTCGGTCACGCCGGCTATCCGCGCGGGGCGCGGGGTGCCGTTCCAGCCGGGGTGCACGGGTGCCAGGACGTGTCCGGTGTGCGCCAGGTGGTGCGCGAGGCCCGCGACGGTGAGGGGCCCCCCGCCGCCGTGCAGCAGGAGCACGGGCCGTCCCTCGCCCGCTTCCGCGAGGGAGAGGTCGAGGTCGTCGTAGAGCGTGTGTGTGCCGGGAGTCGTCATGCGGAGCACAGTAACTAAGCTTATTGATATAAGCAAGTTTAGTCATAGGCTAGGCTGGGGCCATGCCCGGCGAACTACAGATCCTCGGCAGAGCCGTCAAACAGGTCCAGTACCGGCAGCACCGTGCGCTCGACACCGCGCTCGCGGGGGTCGGCACGACGCTCGCGCAGTGGGACGCCCTGCGCGCGGTCGGCCGCTCGCCCGGGGCGTCGGGGCGTGCGCTCGCCGCCGCCACGTTCCAGAGCGAGCAGGCGTTCGGGACGCTCGCGGGGCGACTGGCCGCGCAGGGCCTGATCGAGCGCAGGGCGGGCCGCGGCCGCGCGCTCGGGCACCACCTCACCCCGGCGGGTGAGCGGGTCCTCGCGGCGGGCCACGGCGTCGCCGACGAGGTGCTCGCCGAGTGCTTCGCCCCGCTGGCGGCCGCCGAGCGCACGGCACTGCTCGCGCTTCTCGGCCGCCTGACCCCGGACGCCCCCGGCGACCGGGGCGCACGGGGCGGCTCCGGCGCGAGCGGGTAGGGGCCCGGGAGTGTCCGCGCAGCCGCGTCGCGGGGCGAGCAGGACGCGGCTGCACGGACCCGACTGACGGCGCAGGGGCGGCTGCGGGGACACTCCTGGGGAGTGTCTTCAAAAGAGCGTCGTCCGCCCGGAGGGCGGGGTCGGGGTGGTCCGGTGCGTGCGATCGCAAGGCGGAGGAGTGAGTCGACGCGGAGCGTCGGCGATCGACGACAACGCCGCG
>NZ_JBEYWC010000025.1:0-105110 GCF_040704505.1 Streptomyces sp. NPDC047002 | reverse complement strand
GCCGGCGCGCGGGGGGGGGGGGGGGGGGGGGGGGGGCGGGGGCCCCCCCCCCCCCCCCCGGGGGGGGTCGGGTCAGTACCCGGGCGGCGGGGTGGGCCGCCTGCGGGGGCGGGTGACGTGGTAGCCGCCGATGCCCGCGAGCGCCGCGGCGACCGCGCCGCCGCCCGTCCACAGCCAGCGGTCGGTCCACCAGCCGGAGGACCAGCCGCCGTCCGGCGCGTCGGCGGGCTGCGCCACGGTCTCCACGGCGGGCGAGGACGAGGCGTCCGAGCCGTCGTCCGAGCCGCCGACGACCGGGTCGCCGCTGCCCGGGCCCGCGGAGTCCGTGCTGTCGGCGCTCGCCGAGTCGTCGCCGTCGCCGGAGAGCGCCGCGCCGGGCACCAGCGGGGCGCCGAGCCTGCCGCCCACCGCGAAAGCGCCGCCTGCCGAGGGCGCGTCGAGCGTCACGTCCGCCGTCATCGGCAGGCCGAGGTCGCCCTGGGCCGCGCCGACGGCCGTGAGCCTGACGTAGTAGTCACCGGGCAGCGGGTCGTCCGACCAGGGCTCGGCCCAGGCCCGTACGGTGCGCAGCGCGCAGCGCAGCTCGACGGTGTCCTGGTCGGGCGCGAGGGTCTTCGTCTGCGCCCCGTACCGGCACGGCTGGCGGCGCCGCAGCCCGTCGTAGACGTCGACCTGCCAGGTCGTGTCGCCCGAGCGTACGGACGAGGCGGGGAAGGTGACCTTCGCCGTCACCGTCGGCCGCCGCCCCGCGTCGACGGGCACGCGCCAGTACAGGTAGTCGCCCGACGAGGCGTCGGCCGTGGCGTGCTGCCCCGCCTGGAACAGCTGGGCCGTGCGGAAGGACGTGCCCGCCTCCGTGGGGCCCTGCCCGCCGTCGTCCGACGCGCCGGGCGAGGGCGAGGCGTCGTCGGCTGCCGCCGCGCCCGCGCCGCCGAGCAGCAGGGCGGAAGCAGCGAGCAGCAGCGCGGCGCCGGTGCGTGTCGTGCGTGCGGTGCGTGCGGTGCGTGTCGTGCGTGCCGACCTCATCAGTTGGACCTCCAGATCGCCACACGCCACCGCGAGACCCAGCCCCATACGACGCCGGCGGCGAAGCCGACGACGATCAGGGCGCCGATCAGCCACCAGCCGCGCCCGAGCCCGAACGACGCGGCGTCCGAGGCGTCGTGCGGCGCGTCGACCAGGCCCACGGCCAGCTCGACCGGCAGTCCTGGCGCGGTCTTCACCGAGGCGGGCGCCGAGTAGGAGTTGCTGACTTCGAGGCAGACGGTCTCGGCGGCGGACGCGGCGCCGTCGTCCGACGAGCCGCCGCCGGGCCTCGGGTAGCGCAGGCCGGTCGAGACGGCGTCGGTGCGCCCGCTGCCCGCCTCCGTGCCCCGTACGATCTCCCGGCCGTGGGTGGTGACCGCGCGCAGCAGCACCCCGTAGTCGGGGTTGACGGCCCGGTCGTCCGCGACGCTCACCGAGGCGCGCAGCTCCTGGCCCGGCGCGACGGCGACACGGTAGAAGCGGTGCTGGGCGAACTCCTCGCGGTCGCTGTAGAGGCCGGGGGCGAGCGCGGGCGCGGACGAGCAGTCGTCGGTGCCGTGCGTGGCGACGGGGGTGGCCGCGGGGTCCGCCGCGCGGTGCACCAACTGGCCCACCCGGCCGGAGAGTTCCGCCCGGTGCTTGACGGAGGTGTAGGTGCCGCCGGTGGCTTCTGCGATGCAGGAGAGCTGCCGCTGCGTCTTCGCGTCGGGGACCAGGCCGAGGGTGTCGATGGTCAGGTGGATGCCCTTGGCGGCGATCTCCCGCGCCACGTCGCACGGGTCGGGCGGTGAGCAGGTGTCCTCGCCGTCGCTGATGAGGACGATCCTGCGGCTCGCCTCGCCGCCCGCGAGGTCGTCGGCCGCGGCGAGCAGCGCGGGCCCGATGGGCGTCCAGCCGGTGGGCTCCAGGGTGCCGACCGCGGTCTTGGCCTCGTCGCGGTCGAGCGGGCCCACCGGGTAGAGCTGCCTGGTGTCCTTGCAGCCGAGCGCGAGGCTCTTGCCCGGGTAGGTGGCGCCGAGGGTGCGGATGCCGAGGTCGACGCCCTGCGGCACGCCGTCGAGGACCTGGTCGAACGCCTGCTTCGCCGCGGTCATCCTGGTCTGCCCGTCGATGTCGCGGGTGCTCATCGACCCGCTGACGTCGAGCACGAGGTCGACCTTGGCTGTGGGCACCTTGTCGGGCGCCATGGCACCGGGGCCGCTGTCGTCGGCCGCGGCGGTCGCGGGCGCGAGGAGGCCGAGGGACAGGGCGGCCAGCAGCGCGCTCGCGGCGGCCGCCGACCGTTTTCTTATGATCATCGCCGGATGATAGTGACATCGGGCAGCCGGGCCAAAACGCGAGGTGACGGCCCGTCAGTTTTTCATGACGGTGTGTCCGGGCCGCGGGGGCGGCCGGTCCGTGCGGCCGGGGCGGGGCAGCCGCGGGGGGATCGGGGCGGGGAGGATCGCGTCCCGCCCCTTGCCCGTGCCCGGTGTGCGCGGGACACTCCCCGGGAGCGCTCCCACGCCGGGGCGCCGTATCCGTTCCGCGCCGTGCCCGTGGGGGGTCACGGCGCGGAACGGCCCCCGGGGGCCCTGGCGGGCCGCCACGGGGGCCGCGATGTCCGGGGTCAGCGCTCCCTGCGGCCCGACCAGTGCTTCACGTCCACCACTCGGTGGCGGCTGTCGCGCAGGGTGGCGGTGTCGTTGTTGTCCCAGATGTAGTGGCGGCTGTCCTGGAAGACGTCGCGGCCCGTGTCGCGGCCCACTCCGGTGTGCACGCGCACCGAGGAACGCCCGGCGAGGCGCACGTTCTTGAAGCGGTACACGTGGCTGCCGTCCTTGGCGAGCGTCCAGCCCTTGAGGTCGACCGGCTTCCTGCCGGTGTTGGAGACGGTGACCCACTCGCCGTTGAGGCTCCGGTTGGAGCGGTCGTCGCGTCCCGGGCTGTCGTACCGGACGGCCCCGATGACGACGGGCGAGTGCGGCGCGCGGTGGTGGGGCGCGTGCCCCGCGGCTGCGGCCGGGAGGACGGCCGACGCCGTGACGGCGGCCGCGCCGATGAGGACCGCTGCGGTGCGGGGTGCGGAGCTGAACATGGAGAACCTCCTGCATACGGCGCCCTTGAAGGGCGCCTACAGTGCCTGCGTCCGGCCCGTCGCCGGACACGCTCACACTGTGCGGGACCGTGTGCGGCGGTGGTGAAAAGTACGGGAACGGGTTACGGAATCCAGACATGTGCGCACCCGTGGTGATCCCGGCGCACACGCCCCCGCGCGTGGTGCCCCCGCGCACCACGCGTCACGCCATCGAGCCGGCGCGCCGCCGTGCCCGCCCCGCGCGGTGGATCGGCGTCCTGCCGGCGGTGAGCGGCGCGCCGGTGCCGCCGTGGCGTACGGCGACGATCTCGGCGGCGATCGACAGCGCGGTCTCCTCGGGGGTCCGCGCCCCGAGGTCGAGGCCGATCGGCGAGCGCAGCGCGGCGAGTTCGCGCTCGGTGAGCCCGGCGTCCCGCAGCCGTCCGAGCCGCTGCTCATGGGTGCGACGGGAGCCCATCGCGCCGACGTACGCGACGGGCAGCCTGAGCGCGACCTCCAGCAGCGGCACGTCGAACTTGACGTCGTGGGTGAGCACGCACAGCACGGTCCGCGCGTCGGTGGCGGTGGCCGCGAGGTAGCGGTGCGGCCACTCCACGACGACCTCGTCGGCGCCGGGGAAGCGGTCGGCGGTGGCGAAGACGGGCCTGGCGTCGCAGACGGTGACGTGGTGGCCGAGGAACTTCCCCGCGCGCACCAGGGCGGCCGCGAAGTCGACGGCGCCGAAGACGATCATCCGGGGCGGCGGGACGCTCGACTCCACGAGCAGGGTGACGGGCCTGCCGCACCGCGAGCCGTCGGCGCCGATCACGGCCGTGCCGGTGCGTCCGGCGGCGAGCAGGGCGAGGGCCTCGGCAGCCGCCGTACGGTCGAGCACGGGGTGGCCGCCGAGCGAACCCTCGCTCCTGCCGTCCTGCCGTACGAGCAGGGCGCGGCCGAGCAGGTCCGCCGGACCGTCGACGACCCGGGCCACGGCGACCGCTTCCCCGGCCGCGGCGGCGGCGAGGGCGGCGGCGACCACGGGGCGGTCCCGCGCGTCGGCCCGTACCGGTGTGATGAGGATGTCGATGACACCGCCGCAGGTCAGGCCCACGGCGAAGGCGTCGTCCTCGCTGTAGCCGAAGCGCTCGACGACGCTCTCGCCGGTGGTGAGCGCCTCGGTGGCGAGCTCGTAGACGGCGCCCTCCACGCAGCCGCCCGAGACCGATCCGACGACGGTGCCCGCCCGGTCGACGGCGAGTGCGGCGCCCGGGGTGCGGGGCGCGCTGCCGCCGACGGCCACGACGGTGGCCACGGCGAAGTCGCGCCCCTGCCCGACCCACCGGTGGAGCTGCTCGGCGATGTCCAGCATGGTGGTTCTCCGTAAGTTGTCAGGTGGCCCTGGGAGGGCCGGCCCGGCGTCAGGAGACGCCGAGCCAGGACTCGATGGGGTGCAGGGCGTAGAAGACGCTGAAGATCGCGGTGAGGCCCCACATGAAGGCGCCGATCTCGCGTATCCGGCCCTGGGCGACGCGGATGGCGACGTAGGAGACGGTGCCCGCCGCGACGCCCGCGGTGATGGAGTACGTGAACGGCATCAGGACGACCGTGAGGAACGTGGGGAGCGCGACAGCGCGGTCGCCCCACTCCACGAAGCGCGCGTTCTGCATCATCATCGCGCCGATCACGACGAGGGCCGCGGCCGCGACCTCGCCCGGCACGATCCGGGTGAGCGGGGTGAAGAAGAGGCAGGCGGCGAAGAGGAGCCCGGTGACGACGGAGGCGAGGCCGGTGCGCGCGCCCTCGCCGACGCCGGTCGCGGACTCCACGAACACGGTCTGGCCCGAGCCGCCGACCACGCCGCCGACGACGCCGCCCGTGCCGTCGATGAACAGCGCCTTGGACAGGCCCGGCATGCGGCCCCTCGCGTCGACGAGCCCGGCCTCGTTGCCGACGCCGATGATGGTGGCGATCGCGTCGAAGAACCCGGCGAGCACCAGGGTGAACACGATCATCCCGACGGTCAGGCCGCCGACCTGGCCCCAGCCGCCGAACCTGAGGTCGCCGAAGAGGGAGAAGTCAGGCATCGACACGGCGCTGCCGTGCAGGGCGGGCGCACCGCTCCCCCACTGCCTCGGGTCGACCACCCCGGACGCGCTGAGCACCACGGCGACGACGGTGCCCGCCACGATGCCCATCAGGATCGCGCCGGGGACGCGGCGCGCCTGGAGCATGAAGATCGCCAGGAGGGTGACGCAGAAGATCAGCACGGGCCAGCCGGTGAGCTGGCCTGCGGGCCCCAGGGAGAGCGGGTTGCCGCCGTGCGCCGGGTGTACGAAGCCCGCCTTGACCAGGCCGATCAGCGCGATGAACATCCCGATGCCCATGGTGATGGCGTGTTTCAGCGGCAGCGGGATGGCGTTCATGACCTTCTCCCGCAGCCCGGTGGCGACGAGCAGCATGATCACGACGCCGTACATGACGCACATGCCGAACGCCTGCGGCCAGGTCGTCACGGGCACGACCTGCGTGGAGACGACGCTGGACACGGAGAGCCCGGCGGCGAGCGCGAGCGGCGCCCTGCCGACGAAGCCCATGAGCAGGGTGGTGAAGGCGGCGCCGGTGGCGGTCGCGGTGATCAGGGCCTGCTGGCCGAGGGTGTCGCCCGCCACGTCCTTGCCGGAGAGGATCAGCGGGTTGAGCAGGAGGATGTAGGCCATCGCCATGAAGGTCGTGAGACCGCCGCGCAGTTCGCGGCCGACGGTGGACTCCCGGTCGGAGATGTGGAAGTAGCGGTCGAGCCAGGACCGGCCGGCGGGCGGACGCGAGCCGGTGCCCGCGTCCTCGGGCGTGGTCGTGGCGACGTGCGAGGGGGTCATGATGCCTGCTCCCAAGGTTCACAGGGGCACCCGCCCCGCAGGCGCGACCGCCGTGCGGGGTACGGGATTTGGGATGACGGCTGCACGACCCGGGGGACGGCCCGAGGCGAACTGCGTCCGGATGGCGCGGCACAGGACGGTGTGCCGCGGATTGGTGTGCCGGTGTGGTGCGGTGGGTCCGTGCCTGGCGGGCACGGGCGCCTGCGCTTGCCGGCCGCAACGGTGGCCGGGCCCGGCACCGGGGCGGCGCCGCGGGTGCGCCGCCCGGGACGGACCGCGCCCGGCGGGCGCGACCCGGGGGCCGGGCCGTCAGGCGGCGGGGCCCGTGCCGGTGAGGTGCTCGGGCCTGACCGGGGTGCGGTCGAGCGCGAGGCCCGTGGCCTCCCTGATCGCGGCGAGCACCGCGGGCGTGGAGGACAGCGTGGGCGCCTCGCCGATGCCGCGCAGCCCGTAAGGGGCGTGGTCGTCGGCGAGTTCGAGCACGTCGACGGGGATCGTCGGGGTGTCGAGGATGGTGGGGATCAGGTAGTCGGTGAAGGACGGGTTGCGCACCCGCGCGGTCTTCGGGTCGACGACGATCTCCTCCATCACGGCGACGCCGAGCCCCTGGGTGGTGCCGCCCTGGATCTGGCCGACCACGGACAGCGGGTTGAGCGCCTTGCCGACGTCCTGGGCACACGCCAGCTCGACGACCTTGACGAGGCCGAGCTCGGTGTCGACCTCGACGACGGCGCGGTGGGCCGCGAAGGAGTACTGGACGTGCCCGTCGCCCTGGCCGGTGCGCAGGTCGAACGCCTCGGTGGGGCGGTGCCTGAACTCCAGCTCCAGGTCGACCGCCTCGTCCCCGAGGACGTCCACCAGGTCGGCCAGCACCTCGCCGGCGTCGGTGACGACCTTGCCGCCTTCGAGCAGCAGCTCGGCCGTGGCCCACGCCGGGTGGTACGTGCCGAACGCGCGCCGCCCCCTCTCAAGCACCCGCTCGCGCACGTGCTCGCAGGTGTTCTTGACGGCGCCGCCCGTCATGTACGTCTGCCGGGAGGCCGAGGTGGAGCCCGCGGAGCCGACGCGGGTGTCGGCGGGGCTGATGGTGACCTGGGAGACGCCCAGTTCGGTCCTGGCGATCTGGGCGTGCACGGTGATGCCGCCCTGCCCGACCTCGGCCATCGCGGTGTGCACCACGGCGACGGCCTCGCCCCCGACGACTTCGAGGCGCACCCGGGCGGTGGAGTAGTCGTCGAACCCCTCGGAGAAGCCGACGTTCTTGATGCCGACCGCGTAGCCGACGCCCCGTACGACGCCCTCGCCGTGGGTGGTGTTGGACAGGCCGCCGGGCAGCGCGCGCACATCGGCCGCCTCGCCCGCGCTCTCCCACTGGCGCTCGGGCGGCAGCGGGCGCGCCTTGACCCGGCGCAGCAGCTCGGCGACGGGCGCGGGCGAGTCGACGCGCTGGCCCGTGGGCATCACGGCGCCCTGGCTCATGGCGTTGCGCTGCCGCAGCTCGACCGGGTCCATGCCGAGCGCCGCGGCGACCTTGTCCATCTGCGCCTCGTAGGCGAAGCACGCCTGGACCGCGCCGAAGCCGCGCATCGCGCCGCACGGCGGGTTGTTGGAGTAGAGGGCGAGCGCCTCGATGTCGACGTCGTCGACGACGTAGGGGCCGACGGAGAGGGAGGCGGCGTTGCCGACGACGGCGGGCGACGCGGAGGCGTAGGCGCCGCCGTCGAGGACGATGCGGCACCGCAGGTGCGTCAGCCTGCCGTCGCGGGTGGCGCCGTGTTCGTACCAGAGCCGGGCCGGGTGGCGGTGGACATGGCCGAAGAAGGACTCGAACCGGTTGTAGACGATCTTGACGGGCTTGCCGGTGCGGAGCGCGAGGAGGCAGCCGTGGATCTGCATGGACAGGTCCTCGCGGCCGCCGAAGGCGCCGCCGACGCCGGAGAGCGTCATCCGGACCTTCTCCGGCGGGAGTCCGAGGACCGGCGCGATCTGCCGCAGGTCGGAGTGGAGCCACTGCGTGGCCACGTACAGGTCGACGCCGCCGTCCTCGGCGGGCACGGCGAGCCCGGACTCGGGGCCGAGGAACGCCTGGTCCTGCATGCCGAAGAAGTACTCGCCAGAGACGATCACGTCGGCGCGCGCCGCGGCCGCGTCGGCGTCGCCGCGCCTGATGGGCTGCCGGTGCACGATGTTGGGGTGCGGGACGTGGCCCGAGTGGTAGTCGTCGCGGTGCTCGTGGACGAGCGGGGCGCCGGGCGCTGTGGCGGACGCCTCGTCGGTGACGAGCGGCAGTTCCGCGTAGTCGATCCTGATCTTCGCGGCGGCCCGGCGCGCGGTCTCCGGGTGGTCGGCGGCGATCAGCGCGACCGGTTCGCCGTGGTGGCGCACCTTGCCGTGGGCGAGCACGGGGGTGTCCTGGATCTCCAGGCCGTAGTGGGTGACCTCGGTCGGCAGGTCGTCGTAGGTGAGGACCGCGTACACACCGGGCGTGGCGAGCGCCTCGGAGGTGTCGATGGAGCGGATCTCGGCGTGCGCGACGGTGGAGCGCAGCGTGTGGCCCCAGAGCATGTCCTCGTGCCACATGTCGGAGGCATAGGCGAACTCGCCCGTGACCTTGAGGGTGCCGTCGGGGCGCAGCGTGGACGCGCCGATCCCGCCCTCGGCCCCGGTGCCCTGGACGAGTCCCGCCGGGGTGACGCGCGGTTGCTGGGGCATCGTCAGCTCCCCTGGGTCTGGCGGGCGGCGGCGAGGCGCACGGCGTCGAGGATCTTCTCGTAGCCGGTGCAGCGGCAGAGGTTGCCCGAGAGTGCCTCGCGGATGTCCGCGTCGGTGGGTGAGGGGGTGCGCTCCAGCATCTCGTCGGCGGCGACGAGCAGGCCTGGCGTGCAGAAGCCGCACTGGACGGCACCCGCGTCGATGAACGCCTGCTGCACGGGTGAGAGCGGCAGGCCCTCGCCGGTCCGCGAGTCGGCGGGCAGCCCGGGGCGCGCCTGCCAGCGGCGTGCGGCGTCGAGCGGGATGCCGTCCTGCGGGGCGCCGGGAGCGTCGCCCCGCCTGGCGGCCTGGTCGGCGAGGCCCTCGACGGTGACGACCTCGCGGCCCTCGACCTGGCCCGCGGCCACCAGGCAGGAGCAGACGGGCACGCCGTCGAGCCGTACGGTGCAGGAGCCGCACTCGCCCTGCTCGCAGGCGTTCTTCGAGCCGGGCAGGCCCATGCGCTCGCGCAGCACGTACAGGAGGCTCTCGCCCTCCCAGACGTCGTCGGCCTCGTGGGGCCTGCCGTTGACGGTGAATGTCACTCGCACGGGTTATGCAGCTCCTTCGAGAGTACGGGCGCCCCGGTACTGGTCCCAGGTCCAGCCCAGCTGCCTGCGCGCGAGGACGCCGATGGCGTGGCGGCGGTAGGCGGCGGTGCCGCGGACGTCGTCGATGGGGTTGCAGGCGCCCGCGGCGAGCTCGGCGAAGCGCGCGGCGACGGAGGGGGCGAGCGGCGCGCCGCTGTCCCAGCTGCCGTCCTCGGCGAGCGCCGCGGTGAGGAACTCCTCTGCGGCCTTGGCGCGTACGGGCGTGGGCGCGGCCGATCCGACGCCGGTACGCACGGTCCTGGTGTCGGGGTGCAGGGCGAGGCCGAAGGCGCACACCGCGATGACCATGGCGTTGCGGGTGCCGACCTTGGAGTACTGCTGCGGGCCCGCGGCCTTGGTGACGTGCACGGCCCTGATCAGCTCGTCGGGTTCGAGTGCGTTGCGCTTGACGCCGGTGTAGAAGGCGTCGATCGGGATACGCCTGCTGCCGCGCACGGACTCGGCCTCGACCTCGGCGCCTGCGGCGAGCAGCGCGGGGTGGGCGTCGCCGGCGGGCGACGCCGTGCCGAGGTTGCCGCCGACGCCGCCGCGGTTGCGGATCTGCGGGGACGCGACGGTGTGCGAAGCGAGCGCGAGGCCGGGCAGCTCGGCGCGCAGGTGCTCCATGACCTGCGCGTACGGGACGGAGGCGCCGAGGCGCACGGAGTCCTCGCCCACCTCCCATTCGGTCAGGTCCGCGATGCGGTTGAGGTCGAGCAGCTGGGCGGGCCGGCGGTGATCGAAATTGATCTCGACCATGACGTCCGTGCCACCTGCGATGGGCACCGCGGTGGGATGCGCCGCCTTGGCTGCGAGCGCCTCCTCCCACGTTGCGGGGCGAAGGAAGTCCATGAAGGGCTCTTTCCTCATCTTCGTGGTCGGTCGAATCCTCGTGGTCGGTCGAACGCTGTCCGGGGACGGCCGGCCCGGCGGGCGGTGGGCCCGGCGGGGAACACCCGGTGGGTGTTCATGAGCTGTTCACGCTGAGTGGCCCCAGTACACAAGCCCTGCTCCGTCCGGTGCAGTCACGGAAACCATGAAGCGGTTGGCCGGGGCGCCGTCCCGTCTTGTAGATTCGAACAAATGCCGAGCCCACGGGCCCCGGCCGCCACACGGCCCCCGGCAGACCCGGCGCCGTGCGGTGCCTTCCTTCCCCGTCCCCCATGCCTGCCCCGGGGAGCCCGGGGGCCACCGGCGCACGACGCACGACCAGAGAGAAACGGCGGCGAGACGATGCGGCTGCGCGCACTGCTGGAGACCGAGGGGCTCGGCCTGAGGCTGCTGGGCGGCGGGGCGGAGCTCGACCGTCCGGTGCGCGGGGTGATGACGACGGACCTGCGCGATCCGAGCCGCTACCTGTCCGGGGGCGAGCTGGTGCTGACGGGTCTCGTGTGGCACCGGGGCGCCGCCGACTCTGAGCCGTTCGTGCGGCTGCTCGCGGCGGCGGGCGTGACGGCGCTCGCGGTCGGCGAGGCCGAGATGCGCACCGTTCCCGACGACCTGGTCGCGGCGTGCGCGCGGCACCGGCTGCCGCTGCTGGCCGTGGACACGGCGGTGTCGTTCGCGACGGTCACGGAGTACGTGGTGCGCCAGGTCTCCGGGGAGCGCGCGGGCGATCTGGCGGCCGTGGTGGACCGCCACCGCAGGCTCATGACGCCCGGCCCCGCGGGCGGCGGCCCCGACGCGGTGCTCGACCTGCTCGGCTCCGACCTCGACCTGCGGGCCTGGGTGCTCTCACCCACCGGGCGGCGGATCGCGGGGTCGGGCGCGCCGCTGGCCGAGGGCCGCGCCGCCGAGCTCGCGGCCGCGCACCTCGCGGTGGCACGCACCGGGCGCAGGGGCCCGTACCGGGTGGTGCTCGGCTCGACGGTGTACGCGCTGTTCGCGGTGCACGCGCTCGGCCGGGGCGCCGACCCCGTCGAGCACATGGCGCGCGAGCCGCGGGAGACCGCGCTCGCGGAGTGGCTGCTCGCGGTCGAGGCGGACCCGGGCGACTGGCCGGCGGAGCGCGTCGACCTGCTCCAGGGCGTGACCCAGCTGATCGCGGTGGAGCGGGACCGCAGGGACGCGGCGCGCGCGGTGCGCCGCAGACTGGCGCAGGAGATCCTCGAACTGGTCCAGGCGGGCGCGGCGCCGGCCGAGATCGCGGCGCGGCTGCGGGTCGCCGCGCCGGTGCTGCTGCCCGGCGGCGGGCCCGCCCCGAACTGGCAGATCGCCGTCGCGTCCCTGGAGTGGTCGCGGCCGCGCCCGGCGCGAGGCGACGCTGCGGCGGCCCAGTCGCTCCTGGAAGAGGTACTCGCCACCGCGGGCCACCCGGACGGCCGCGCGTCCGACCGCATGGCGGTGGCGTACGCGGGCGACGAGGCCGTGGCGCTCGTACCGCTGCCCCCGGGCGACGCACCGCCGGACGCGGACGCGCCGGGCGACGGGGACGGCACCCCCGGGGCAGGTGCGCCCCGCCCGGCGGACCCGGCCAAGGCCCCGGGCGCGAGCCGCGCTCCGGGCGCCGGGGGCCCGGCCGCACGGGGCACGTACGGGGCGGCGGGCGCCGCGGGCGCGGGCGGCGCCGCGGGTGCGCACGGGGCGGCGGGTACGGCGCGTACGGGCGGCGCCGCGGGCACCGGGCGTACGGACGAGGCGGGGGCGTCAGGCGCCGCGGACGCCGTGCGGGCGGGCGGTGCGACAGCCGCGCCCGGCACGCCCGGCGCGTCCCGGCCGGACGCGGGGGCGGACGGACGCGCGGGGAGCCGCCGCGACGGGCTTTTCGCCGACGAGGTCGCGGCGGCGGTGCGCGAGCCGCTCGCCGCGGGGCTCGGCGCCGACGGGCGGCTCACGCTCGGGATGTCCGCCGTGGTGCACTCGGCCGAGGGCCTGCGGGGCGCGCTGGAGGAGGCGCGGCACGCGCGGCGGGTCGCGGCGGCGCGGCAGGGCGCGGTGTGCGCGGCCGGCCACCACGAACTGGCCTCGCACGTCCTGCTGCTGCCGTTCGTCCCCGACGACGTGCGGCGCGCGTTCACCGCGCGGCTGCTCGACCCGCTGCGCGACTACGACGCGCGCCACCGGGCCGAACTCGTCCCCACCCTTGAGGCGTTCCTCGCCTGCGACGGCTCCTGGACGCGGTGCGCCTCCCGGCTGCACGTGCACGTGAACACGCTGCGGTACCGGATCGGCAGGATCGAGCAGCTGACGGGCCGTGACCTGGCGCGCCTTGAGGACAAGCTCGACTTCTTCCTCGCGCTGCGGATGAGCTGAGCGCCACCCGGCCCCCGCGAGATTGTGAAAACTTTCACCAGAAGTATTGGCCCGGCGGCCCATCCGTGCTGAGATGCATCTCACACTCGGCACGATGGCGCGCAAGGGGAGGGCTCCGTGGCGTACACCGCGATGTCTGGTTCCGGAAGCACTGCCGGTGACGATCCGCTCCAGACCGCGGTGTGGCGGCTGCGCTCGCGGGGCTGCTGGGTCGACGCCGCGGCCCTGCTCGCCCCGCGCGCGGACGCCGCGGGCCCCGCGCTCCAGCGCGCCTCCCTCCTCGTCGAGCGCTGCCTGTACACGGGGCAGGGCTGGGAGGAGGCGGAGGACGCGCTGCGCACGGCGGAGGCGACGGCGCACGCCGACGACGAGCGGGGCGAGGCGGCCTGCGAGCGGGGGCACCTCGCGTACGTGTCCACGCTGCTCGGCGCGCACGACCGCACCGACGAGGCGCGCGCCGCGCTCGGCAGGGCCGCGGCCCTGCTGGCGCCGGGCGCCCGGGGGCGCGCCCTGCTCGACTTTCGCAGGGGCCTGGTGGCGGAGAAGCTCTCCGGCTCGCCGCAGTCGGCGCGCGGCGCGTACACCAGGGCGCACGCGACGGCCACCGACCGCGGCGACACCCTGCTGCTCTCCTTCACCTGGCGCCATCTCGCCGGGCTCGCGCTGCGCAGGGGCGAGGTGGCGGAGGCCAGGCACGGCTTCGCCGAGTCGCTGCGCATCCGGGAGGAGCTCGGCTTCCTCGTGGGCACGGCGCCCGCGCTCGTCTCCCTCGCGGAGACGGAGCAGGAGCCGGAGGCCGGTCGGCTGCGCGCCGAGGCGGGCCGGCTCGTCCGGCTGCTCGGCGGGGTGCCGACGTGGCTCGCCGAGCGGCTCGTGCCGCCCTTCCCGCTCAGCCCGCCGTCCCCGGCCTGACCCGCCCGGGCCGCGGCCCGGCAGGCCCGTCCCCGGTGCCGTGCCAGGCCGCCCAGAGCGCCGCGTACGGGCCGCCGGCCGCCACCAGCTCCTCGTGGGTGCCGAGTTCGGTGATCCGGCCGCCGTCGAGCACGGCCACCCGGTCGGCGTCGTGCGCCGTGTGCAGGCGGTGCGCGATCGCGATGACCGTACGGCCGGTGAGGACGGCGGCGAGCGCCCGCTCCGCGTTCCGCGCGGCCGCCGGGTCGAGGAGGGCGGTGGCCTCGTCGAGCACGACGACCGCGGGGTCGGCGAGTACGACCCGGGCGAGCGCCAGCTGTTGGGCCTGCGCGCCGTCCACCTCGTAGCGCCCGGCGCCGAGTTCGGTGCCGAGCCCGTCCGGCAGCGCGGCCACCCAGTCGGCGCCGACCGCTTCGAGGGCCGCGAGGAGCCGGGGGTCGTCCGCGTCCGGGGCGGCGAGCAGCAGGTTGTCGCGCACACCGGCCCGGAAGACGTGGTGCTCCTGGGTGACGAGGACGACCTGGCGGCGCAGCCGCTCGGGGGCGAGGTCGGCGACCGGGGCGCCGCCCACGGTGACCTCGCCCGCGCGCGGCCTGTCGATGCCGACGAGGAGCCGCCCGAGCGTGGACTTGCCGGCGCCGGACGGGCCGACGACCGCGAGCCGCTCCCCCGGCCGCACCGAGAGCCTGACGCCGTGCAGCACATCACGGTCGGCGCCGGGGTACGCGTAGTGCGCGTCCGCCACCTCGACCAGGTCGCCCCGGGGTTCGGCGCCCGCGCGCGCGGAGGCCGCGGGCGCGGTGGCGAGCCCCTCCACCCGCGCGAACGACGCGAGGCCGCCCTGCAGGCCCTCCATCCGCTGGAGCACGGCGTCGAGCGGTGCGGACAGCTGCCGCAGGTACAGCACGCAGGTGACGACGGTGCCCGGGCTCACCGCGCCGTGCCGGGCCAGGGCGCCCCCGGCGAGCAGCACGGCGACGACCGGCAGGACGTACGACACGTCGACGGCGGGGAACAGCACGCTGCGCAGGAAGAGGGTGCGTTCGCGGCTGCGTACCCACGTGCCGGCGACGGCCTCCATGGCCTCGGCGCGCCGCCGCTGGAGGCCGAGCGCCTCCACGGTACGGGCCCCCGCCGCCGTGGCGGCGAGGGTCCCGGCGAGCGCGGACTGCGCCTCGCCCTGGGCGAGGTAGGCGGCGCGGGCGCGCCGCAGGTACCAGCGGGCCGCGGCGGGGATGCCGAGCAGGAAGACGATGCCGAGGGCGCCGAGCGCCGGTGAGAGCAGCAGGGTCGCCGCCAGCACGGCGAGCGCCTGGAGCGAGGCCACCAGCACCTCGGGCACCACGTCGCGCAGGGCGGCGCCGACGGCGGGCACGTCGCCTGTCCCCCGGGCCGCCAGGTCGCCGTTCCCGGCGCGCTCGACGGCCGCGGCGGGCAGGGCGAGGGCGCGCGCGGCGAACTGCCCGCGCACCCGGGCCGAGGCGCGCTCGCCGAAGCGGTGCGCGAGGAGCCTGCCCCAGCGGGTCAGCAGCAGCTGCCCCACCGCGCAGGCCACGACGGCGAGGGAGAGCCGGTCGACCGCGGGCACACCGCCGCCGCCCGTGACGACCGTGTCGACGACCCGGCCGAGCAGCCAGGGCGCGAGCAGCCCGGCGGCCGCGACCGCCGCGTTGAGCCCCAGCACCCCGGCGAACACCGCCAGGTCGGCCCGCACGAGCCCGAACCCGGCCCGTCGCACGGCCCGCACCCCGGCCACGGGCAGCCTACCGCCGACGCGTTCCGCCGCGCCGCCCGCGGAAGCGCCCGACGCGCCCGCACGACCGGGCGCCGCACGACCACCACCCTCCGGCCCCGCAGTGCCGCCCGCCCGACCTGCGGCGCTCTCGCCCTGCTCCCCGCTCCCCGCCACGCCATGGCCCCGCTCCGCCGTGGGCCCCGGCGCCAGACCGACGCCACCAGGACCCGGCAGGGCCTCATCACGCTGCGGCGGCAGGGCGGCACGGCGGGACGCGGAATCCCCTGCGCCCCGGCGGCCGGGAGCCTGGTCCCGCTCACGGCCCCGGCTCTCGGAGCCGTCCCGCCCCTCGGAGCGATCCCGGTCCTCGGGACAGTCCCTGCCGGTCATCGGGTGCCCTCCGGTGCCGCGATCCCGTCCGGGAGGCCGCCGTCGGCGGCTCCGGGTGCCCGGGCGGCGGGCCCGGCGGTCCCCTGCGCGCCGTCGGCGGACCCTGCGGGTGGCTCCGCCGTGCGGGAGACCAGGGCGCGGTACGCGGCGTCCGCGGCGAGCAGCGCGCGGTGGGTGCCGGTGGCGGCGAGGCGGCCGTCCACCAGGTGGCAGACGGTGTCCGCGACGGCGAGGACGAGCGGCGAGGTGGTGGTGACGACCGTGGTGCGGCCGTCGCGCGCGGCGCGCAGCCGGGCGGCGAGCAGCGCCTCGGTGTGGGCGTCGACCGCCGAGGTGGGTTCCGCGGCGAGCAGCACCTCGGGCTCGGCGAGCAGGGCCCGCGCCAGCCGCAGCCGCTGGCGCTGGCCGCCCGAGACGTTGCGGCCCCCGTCGTCGAGCGGCGTGTCGAGCCCGCGCGGCAGCGCCTGTACGACGTCCTCGGCGGCCGCGGTGTGCAGGGCGCCGCGCACGGCCGCCGGGTCGCGGGGCACGCGGCCCTCGACGGTGTCGCGGACCGGCCCGGCGAAGAGGTGCGACTCGTTGTCGGCGACGAGGACACGGGCGCGTACGGCGCCGGGCGGCACGCCGTCGAGCAGGACGCCGCCCCAGGTCGCCCCGGACGGGGTGAACCCGCCGAGCCGGTCGAGCACCGCCGCCGCTGCCGGCCCTTCGGAGGCGAGCGCGGTGAAGGCGCAGGGCGCGATCCGCACGCCGGACGCGGGGTCGTAGAGCTCGGCAGGCCCGTCCGGGGCCCTGCCGGTACGCGCGGTGGCGGCCGACTCCGGTTCCAGGGCGAGGAACGCGACGATCCGGCGCGCCGCCACGAGGGCCTGGCTGAGGTCGCCGCCGCTCTCGATGAAGGCCGCGACGGGCACCAGCAGCACGGCGGCATACCCGTACACGGCGACGAGGCCGCCCACGCTGATGGCGCCCTCCGCGGCCGACCGCGCACCGAGCCAGGTCACCACGGCGAGGAACAGCGCGGGCACGCCCGTGCCGCAGGCGTCCACCCAGCTGGTCACGGACGCGACGCGGTACCCCTCGTCGAGCAGGCGCGCGGAGGCCCTGTCGTACCGGCGCGCGTACGCCTCCTTGCCGCCCAGTCCGGCGAGTACTCGCAGCCCTCCTGCCAAGTCGGCCAGTTGCAGGGCCAGTTCACCCTGCCGGGCCCGGTAGGCGGTGAGCGCTCCGGTCAGCCGGCCGAGCAGCGGGCCCACGGCGAGCGCCAGCACGGGGACGCCGGCGAGCACCACGACCGCGATGAGCGGCGACACCGAGAACAGCACGGCGGCGACGGCGAGGCAGCACACCACGGCGCCCGCGCCGGGACCCACGGCCGTCATGGACTGCGCCACGGTCGCGACGTCCCCGAGGCCGATGGCGAGCACCTCGCCGTCGGCCGCGCGGTGGGACAGGCTCGCACCGAGCCCGACCGACTGGCCGGCCACCGCACGCGCGGTGCGCACCGCGGCGTCGTTGCGCACCCGGGTCATGGTGCGGTGGCGCAGGATCGACAGCCACGCCTCCACGAGGCCCACGGCGAGCAGGGCGCCGCTCCAGCGGAGCAGGGCGCCGCCGTCGCCCGCGCGCAGCCCGTCGTCCACGGCGCGGGAGAGCAGGTAGGGCGGCAGCGCGAGCAGCGCCATCCACACGCTGCCGAGCAGCGCGGCGAGCGCGGTGCGGCGGCGCTGGCTGACGACGAGCCACCACAGGAACCGCACGGGGCCCCGGTGGTCGGGCGGCCGCGTGCCCTCGGGACCGCCGATCCCTGCCGCATCCTCGGTCATGCCCACGCGTGCCGTGTCCTGGGTCATGCCCACGAGTCTGGACGGCCCGCGCCCGGCCGCCCGCGGCGCCCCCTGCGGTCAGCCCCGCGCGCCCGTGAAGTGGTCCCGCAGGACCGCGGCGACGGCAGGCAGGTCGCGGGCGGCGAGCGCGTCGAGGAGCGCGGTGTGCTCGGCGGCGTCCGCGACGAGGGCCGCGCGCCCGGCCGCAGGGCCCGGCGCCGGCGGCCACTGGGCGCGCCGGTGCAGGTCGTCGGCGACGAGCACGAGCTGGCGGTTGCCGCCGAGTGCGAGCAGGGCCCGGTGGAACGCGCGGTCCGCCGCCGCGTACGCGGCGCGCTCGCCCCGCGCGGCGGCCGCGGCGCACCGCTCGGCGAGGAGCCGCAGCGCCGGCCAGTCGGGCGCAGGGTCGAGGCGGGCGAGGCGCAGCAGTACGGGCACCTCCACGAGGGCGCGCACCTCGGCGAGTTCCGCGAGGGCGGCGGGGTCGCGCCCGGCGACCCGGAAGCCCCGGTTGGGGACGACCTCCACACTGCCCTCGGCCGCGAGCCGGAGCATGGCCTCCCGCACGGGCGTGGCGGAGACACCGAGCCTGCGGCCGAGCGCGGGCGCCGAGTAGACCTCGCCCGGCGCGAGTTCGCCCTCGGCGAGGGCGGCGCGCAGGGCGTCGAGCACCTGCCCGCGCACGGAGTGGCGCCGCACCTGCGCGGGCACCGAGGGCGCCTCGGCGGCGGCCGCCGGGTGCGTACGCCCGGCGTCGTCGCCGTCCGCCCGGGTGCGGGCGGGGCCGCCCCTGGCGCCGTACGGGCGCGGTGCCGCGCTCCCGCGCGTGTCGCGCTGTGCCACTCCGCCTCCCTCCGGCTGCCGCCCGCCGGGTGGCGGCGCGGGGTCGTGGTGTGCACGATAGGCGCAGGGAGGGTCGCGCCCCCACCTCGCGGAGTTCGGATAAGGTAAGGCTTACCTGAAACGATCGCGATTCGGTGGTTGCCCGCATGCGCCGTTCCCCCGCCTCCGTGGCCGCAGGCCCCGCGCCGTCCTTCGCCGGGACCTACCGGCGGCTGACCGAGGTGTTCCCCTCCCTCCACGTCGAGGTGCGGGCGCCGGGCGGGCCGCCGCGCACGGGCGGCGGCTGGATGACCGCGCAGGAGCTCGCGACCGACGCCGGGGCGCTCGACGCCTTCCTCTCCTGGGACGCCCTGCGGATCGAGCGCGAGGGGGGCCGCGCGGCACGCCCCGACGTGCTCGCCGGCCTCGCCCTGCACCGCTATGCCTGGCCCGCCTGCCTGTTGGTGACACTCCCCTGGTTCCTTGAGCGCAGAGTGCCCCGACTCCCGGCGGACGCCGTGTCGTTCCCGCGCACACTGGGCCGGATGTCCGTGTGCACCGGGGAGTTCGCGTGCCTGCCCGACGACCCGGCGGCGGGGGCGCCGGGCGCGCGGGTCGTCCCGGACGAGGAGGCCCTGCGCGCCGAGGTGCGGGCGGCGGTCGCGGACCATCTCGCCCCGGTGCTCGCCGCGTTCGGCCCGCGGATGCGGCGGCGCCGGCGTGCGCTGTGGGGCATGGCGTCGGACGAGATCGTCGAGAGCCTCTGGTACATCGGCCATTTGCTCGGCGAGGAGCAGCGCGCCGTCGCGGAGCTGGAACTCCTGCTGCCCGCCGGGTCCTCGCCGTACGCGGGGGGCGCGGGTTTCCGCCAATTGACGGCCGCGGACGGGCGTACGGTACCCACCCGGGACCGCACCACCTGCTGCCTGTTCTACACTCTGCGTCCTGACGACACGTGCGTCACCTGCCCCCGCACAGGTGACGGCGAGCGGGTGCGGAGACTCCGCGCCTCGGCCTGACGGTTCCCGGCACGGGGACGGCTCCTGACGGCGCGTCAGAACACCTGACAGCGCGTCATCCCGAGCGCTGAACCCACCCCGAAGGGTGATATTAATCGAACATGACAGCCGGTCACCGAACGGCAGTTCTCACTGAACACGCCTTTATGCGTATCTTGACGCCTCGTTGGCGTGCACTTGTCCCGACGACACCTTCGGGACACCTCGTTTACGCCACTATGGCGCCCGTTACTTCCTCCTGCGATGCAAGGAACACCGCATGCGACTGACCGACATATCGCTGAACTGGCTGCTCCCCGGCGGCGTGCTGCTCGTCGGAATCCTGGTGGCGGTGGCCCTGATCACGCGCAAGCGCACCGACAAGCCCGCCACCGAGGACTCCTGGGAGCGCTCCGAGGAGCGCCGCAGGCGCAAGGAGACGGTGTACGGCATCGCCTCCTACGCCCTCCTCTTCTGCTGTGCCGCGGTGGCGGCCGCGCTCTCCTTCCACGGCCTCGTGGGCTTCGGCCAGGAGAACCTGAACCTGTCGGGCGGCTGGGAGTACCTGGTGCCGTTCGGGCTCGACGGCGCGGCGATGTTCTGCTCCGTGCTGGCCGTGCGCGAGGCCAGCCACGGTGACGCGGCGCTCGGTTCCCGGCTGCTCGTCTGGCTGTTCGCCGGTGCGGCCGCCTGGTTCAACTGGGTGCACGCGCCGCGCGGCATCGACCACGCGGGCGCGCCGCAGTTCTTCTCCGGGATGTCGCTCTCGGCGGCGATCCTCTTCGACCGCGCGCTGAAGCAGACGCGCCGCGCCGCCCTGCGCGAGCAGGGGCTCGTCCCGCGCCCGCTGCCGCAGATCCGCATCGTGCGCTGGCTGCGCGCCCCCCGCGAGACGTTCGGCGCCTGGTCGCTGATGCTGCTCGAAGGGGTACGCACCCTGGACGAGGCGGTCGAGGAGGTGCGCGACGACAAGCGGCAGAAGGAGCAGGCCAAGTACCGCAGGCGCGAGCAGGGCAAGCTGGACAGGGCGCAGATCAAGGCGCTCAACCGGCAGCACCGCTCGTGGCCGAGGGGCGGCGGCGGTGGCCGGCAGGTCCCGGCGCTCAGCGCGCCGGGCGGCCAGCAGCAGGCCGTCGCCTCGACCGCGGAGCCTGCTCTAGCCGACCTCACGGAACAGGGCGCGGCGACGCCCGCGCGGCCTCCGCTGGAGCCCGTGAAGAACAGCGCGGAGACGGCGGCGCCCGCGGCCGCCGCACGGACCGTGGACCTCACGGCCGAGGACGACACCCAGGCGCTGCCGCGGCTGGACTCGCTGGAGCGGAAGCTGGCCGATCTGGAGCAGCAGTTCGGCTGACCCGACCGGGCCCGCCGCCCGGACGGCGGCCGCCCGCCGCGTTCGAAGGCAACGGCGGGCCGGTGTGACGCAGTCACGTCACACCGGCCCGCCGTTGTGCCGTGGGCGGTGGCCGCGCCGCGATGTCACCGGGGCCGTGCGCCCCCACCGGATTCCCCTGCGGGGGTTTGTTTTCGGCCGGACGGGGGCTACGGTCTGCGCATGGACACCACCTGGATCATCGCCATGGCCGTTGTGATCGCCGTGGCGATCGCGACGGGCTTCGTCCGCGGCAGCTGAACCGCGCGACACACCGCGGGCCCGCCCGCGGGACACACCGACCCACACCGCGCCCCTCGGTCACGGCCTCGGCACGTTGCGCAGGTTCGCGCGCGCCATCTGCACCATCCGGCCCACCCCGCCGTCGAGCACGATCTTGCTCGCGGACAGGGCGAAGCCCGTCACCATCTCCGCGCTGATCTTCGGCGGGATGGACAGGGCGTTGGGGTCGGTGACGATGTCGACGAGAGCGGGTCCCTTGTGCCGGAAGGCGTCCTTGAGCGCCTTCTCCAGCTCCTTGGGCTTCTCGACGCGCACACCGTACGCGCCCGCCGCGGTGGCGATCGCGGCGAAGTCCGGGTTGGTGTTGGCGGTGCCGTACGACGGCAGCCCCGCGACCAGCATCTCCAGCTCGACCATGCCGAGCGCAGCGTTGTCGAACAGCACGACCTTCACCGGCAGATCGTGCTGGACCAGGGTGAGGAAGTCGCCCATCAGCATGGCGAACCCGCCGTCGCCCGACATGGACACGATCTGCCTGCGCCGGTCGGTGAACTGTGCGCCGATGGCCTGCGGCATGGCGTTCGCCATCGATCCGTGGCTGAACGAGCCGATCACCCTGCGGCGTCCGTTGGGGGTGAGGTAGCGGGCCGCCCAGACGTTGCACATGCCGGTGTCGACGGTGAAGACGGCGTCGTCGTCCGCGACCTCGTCCAGCACGGACGCCACGTACTCCGGGTGGATCGGGGTGTGCTTCTCGACCTTGCGGGTGTACGCCTTGACGACGCCTTCCAGCGCGTCCGCGTGCTTCTTCAGCATCCGGTCGAGGAAGCGGCGGCTCCGCTTCTCCCGCACCCGAGGGATCAGCGCCGTCAGCGTCTCCCGCACGTCGCCCCAGACGGCGAGGTCCAGCTTGGAGCGGCGGCCGAGGTGCTCGGGCCTGATGTCCACCTGGACGATCTTCACGTCCGTGGGCAGGAAGGCGTTGTACGGGAAGTCCGTGCCGAGCAGGATCAGCAGGTCGCACTCGTGGGTGGCCTCGTAGGCGGCGCCGTAGCCGAGCAGCCCGCTCATCCCCACGTCGAAGGGGTTGTCGTACTGGATCCACTCCTTGCCGCGCAGGGCGTGTCCGACGGGCGACTTGACCTTCTCGGCGAACTCCATCACCTCGGCGTGCGCGCCCGCGGTGCCGCTGCCGCAGAACAGTGTGACGCGGTCGGCCGCGTCGACCATGCGGGCCAGCTGCTCGATCTCCGCCTCGCCAGGCCGCACGGTGGGCCTGCCGGTGACCAGGGCGTGCTCGGGCGCGTGGTCGGGGGCGGGGGCCGAGGCGATGTCGCCGGGCAGGGTGACCACGCTGACGCCCTGGCGGCCGACGGCGTGCTGGATGGCGGTCTGCAGGACCCGGGGCATCTGCCGCGGGTTGGAGATCATCTCGTTGTAGTGGCTGCACTCCTCGAACAGGGCGCTGGGGTGGGTCTCCTGGAAGTAGCCGGTGCCGATCTCCGCCGACGGGATGTGGGAGGCGAGGGCGAGCACCGGGGCCATCGAGCGGTGTGCGTCGTACAGGCCGTTGATCAGGTGCAGGTTGCCGGGGCCGCAGGATCCGGCGCACGCCGCGAGCTTCCCCGTGACCTGCGCCTCGGCGCCTGCGGCGAACGCGGCGGCCTCCTCGTGGCGCATGTGCACCCAGTCGAGTCCCGGTGTGCGGCGGATCGCGTCGACGACGGGGTTGAGGCTGTCGCCGACGACTCCGTACATCCGCTCGACCCCCGCCCTCACCAGGATCTGGACGAACTGCTCGGCGACGTTCTGCTTGGCCATGGCGGTGCGCCTTTCCTCACGGGTGTCACGGAGGGGACTTCCTCGGGGCACGTCCATCAAACCCACGGCCTGCGCCGTTACGCCTCCCAGACGCCGACAGCCGTGCGATCGTCCGCGTACCCCTTCGTCCTGAGCTGCACGTCGGCGAGGAACTCCACCAGGCCGGGCGGCTCCTGCGCGGACCAGCGCGCGCCGAGCGCGCCCGCGAGCCCCGGCTCGCCCCGCAGCGGCTCGGCGAGCCCGTCGCCGCACAGCAGCAGGGTGTCGCCCGCGCGTGCCGTAGCGGCGTGGAAGCGGAACGGCTGGTCGGGCGCCGGGGCCGCCGCCTCGGCGCGCGGTGTGCGGGCGGTGGGGACGCCGGGGCCGAGGGTGCCGGGGGCGTCGCCCGGCCGGGGGGCGAGCGGACCCGCGGCCTCGGGCTCGTCAGGTCCTGACTCGTCCGCGGCCGCCGGGCGGGCGGCGGAGGTCGGCAGGCCCGGTTCGAGGTCACGCCACTCGTGGTCCCTGAGCAGGAAGAGTCCGCCGGTGCCCACCCCGAAGAAGACCCGCAGCCGCACCCGGGGGTCGGCGGAGAGCAGCAGGCAGCGCAGGCTCGCGGTGTACGCGGCGGGGTCGAGGTCCCGCTCTGCGGCGCGGGCGCGCAGCCTGCCGTACGTGCGGTCGGTGAGCCGGTGCAGCCCCGACTTGAGGGCGTCGGCCCGTCCGTCCTTTATGTCGTCGGCGAGCCGGGGGTGGCTGCGGCAGACGGCCTCGCCGATCCAGTGGCAGGCGTCGGCCGCCGCCCGGTGCGCCTCGTCGGCGGCGCGCGCGCCGGACGCGACGGCGACCAGGACGAGGGCGTCGGCCCCCGCCCCGAACCGCGCGGTGAGCAGCGCGTCCCTGCGGGGCTCGCCGCGGTAGCGCGCCGAGTCGCCGCGCACGGAGGCGGCGCGCAGCGTGTACGTGCCGTACCTGGCCCCGTCGAGCACGGTGTCGGGCACCACCCGGTCGAGCGTCCCCGAGGAGGCCAGCGGCAGCGCGGTGGGCTCGGGGTCGTACGTCGGCGGCCTGAACCCCACGAACCCCACCCGCGGCCGCGGCTGCGCCTCGATCGGCGCGGCGGGCCCGCCCGCGGGGGCGGGGGCTGCGGGCGCGCCCGCGCCCGCGCCCGGCCGGGCGGGCGCCGCCGTGTCCGCCGGGGGCGCGGGATGCCCGACGCCGGGCGGGGCCGTCGGCGCGGGGGCGGCTGTCGGCGCGGGCGGCGCGTACGGGGCTGTCAGCGCGGGCGCGGTCCCGGGGGGCGCGGGCGGCGCGTACGAGGCCGTCGGTGCAGGCGGCGCGGTCTCCGGAGGCGCGGGCGGCATCCAGGGGCGCGGCTCCTGGGGCGGGGCGGCGGCGGGTGTCCTGGGCGGCAGGGCGGTGTCCGCGCGGGGGCCGGGGCCTGCGGGCGGGTCCTGCGGTGCGGGGGCGTGCCGGGGCGCATCCCACGGGCGCGCGGGCACCGGCGCGGCCCCGTGCCCCACGGCGGGCGGCGCGGGGCGGCGCGGCAGCGGCGGCACCCGCTCCCCGGCGTCCTGGGCGTCCCGCGGTCCGGCGTGCCCGGGTGCCGGGTCCGGCTCGGCCGCGGGCTCGGGTGTGTCCCGGGGCGCGGCCCCGGCCCCGCCGGAGTCCGCCGGGCCGGGCGCGGAGCCACCGGGTCCTGCGCGGTCGGGCGCGGGGCCCTCCGCGTCCGCGGGGTCGGGCTCCGGCGGCTCGGGTGCCGGGGCACCGGAGCCCGGTGACGGCAGCGGCACGGCGTCCGCGGGGGCGCAGGGCGGCGCCTCCCGGGGCGCGCCGGGCGCGTGCTCCCACCAGGCGCGCGGCCTGCGGGCGCCGTCGAGCGGCCCGGCCGCACGCGCGGGCGCGGCGGGCACCGGGCCGACGCCCGGGCCGGCTCCCGCGGGACGCGGGTCGCGGGCGTCCCGCTGCCCCTCTCCCGCGGGGGCCCGGCGGGGCGTCGCCGCGGGCGCGTCACGCGCCGCGGGGCCGTACGCCTCGGGGGGCGGCGCGTCGGGCGGGGGCGGCGAGGACAGGGTGCGGGAGGCGGAGGCGAAGCGGTCGTCGAGCGTGTCGGGCGCGGCCTGCGCGCCCGCCGCTGTGTCCGCTGACGTGTCGTCGTACAGCCGGTTCCACCAGTCGTCGCCGGCATCCGGAGCGGAACGCTCCCCCTCGTTGTCCATGCCCCTATCTTCGACCGCGCGCCGGGTGCGAAAACGGGCATCGGGAAAAATGAGGACCGGCCGGGACGCGCGGACGCGCACGGGGTCGGCGAGGGCCGTCGCCGACCCCGGCGCCGCTTGGCGGCCGGCCGGTCGAAGTCCGCCGTCGCACCCCCACCCCCCACGGGAAGGACGCGCGGCAGACGCACGCGGAGAGGCATATGACCGTGGTCTGTTGCTGCTCCGACCCGCCCACCTTGGCAGAATTACCGGCTGTACAGGCACGCCGTGCGCGGCGGTTTTACGCCGTGGCCGCTTTCCGCCACGGGGCGGGGCGTAGAACTGTGCGCGAGCACGGGGCCAGGACAAGGGGAGGGATTTCGGGTGCTGGGTGCCATAGGGCTCGACGAGAGACAGGAGTCCGCGTACCGCGCGCTGGTGGCCATCGGCGCCGCGGAGGTCGCGGAGCTCGCCCACCGGCTCGCGCTGCCTGAGCGCGACATGGAGGCGGCGCTGCGCCGCCTCGAACGGCACGGCCTCGCCGCGCAGTCGTCGTCCCGGGCAGGCCGGTGGGTGGCGGCGCCGCCCGCGCTCGCGCTCGGTGCGCTGCTGACGCAGCACCGCCACGAGCTCGAGCAGGCGGAGCTGGCCGCCGTGCTGCTGGCCGAGGAGTACCGCGCGGAGAGCGGGGAGGCCGCCGTGCACGACCTGGTGGAGGTCGTCACCGGGGCGAGCGCGGTCTCCCACCGCTTCAGGCAGCTGCAGCTCGGCGCGGCGGAGGAGGTGTGCGCCCTGGTCACCGGCGCGCCGATCGCGGTGACCGGCCAGGAGAACACGGCGGAGGAGGAGGCGGCGACCCGCGGTGTGCGCTACCGGGTCGTCGTCGAGCAGGAGGTGCTCGCGGCGCCCGGCGGGGTCGAGGAGCTGACGACGGCGCTGGGCAGGGAGGAGCGGGTGCGGGTGGCCGACCGGGTCCCGACGAAGCTGGTGATCGCGGACCGGGCTCTCGCGATGGTGCCGCTGACCGGCGCCGACACCGAGCCGACCGCGCTCGTCGTGCACGCGAGCGGCGTGCTGGAGTCGCTGTACGCGCTGTTCGACGCGGTGTGGCGGGAGTCGATGCCGCTGGCCCTCGACACCCGGGGGTCCGTACGGTCCGCCGGGCGGGCCGAGCCCGACGCGACGGACCTGCGGGTCCTCTCGCTGCTGCTGGCCGGGATGACGGACGCCAGTGTGGCCAAGCAGCTCGACCTGGGGCTGCGGACCGTGCAGCGCAGGGTGAAGGGCCTCATGGAGATGAGCGGGGTCACCACCAGGCTCCAGCTCGGCTGGCACGCGTACGAGCGCGGCTGGGTGGCGCGGGACGCGCCCCGGGGCGGTGTGCGGCCGGGTCCGGGCCGCTGATCTGCGGGAACGCTCCGCTTCCTGCACGCTGGGTGCATGGACGTGTGGCAGCTGGTCCTGGTCGGTCTGGTGATGCTGCTCGGTCTGGTCGGGGTGCTCACCCCCGGCGTCCCCGGCCAGGCGATCGTGTGGGCCGCGGTGCTGTGGTGGGCGCTGTCGGACGTCTCGCGGGCGGCGTGGGTGGTGCTGATGGCGGCGACGGCGCTGCTGCTGGTGAACCAGGCGCTGCGCCCGCTGCTGCCGTCGCGCCGTCCCGGCCGCGCGGGCGCGCCCCGCAGAACGCTCGCGGTGGGCGGCGCGTGGGCGGTCGCCGGGTTCTTCGTGCTGCCCGTGGTGGGCGGTGTCGTCGGTTTCGTGGGCGGTGTGTACGGGGCGGAGCGGCACCGCCTCGGCGGGCACGGCAACGGCTGGGGCGCCACGCGTGCGGTGCTGCGCGGCCCCGGCCTGCCGCTGCTCGTGGAGCTGTACGCGTGCCTGCTCGCGGTCGCCGCGTGGCTCGTGGTGCTCGTCGCGCGGTGAGCGGCGCAGCGCGCGGGGACGCGCCGCGCGCCGCCTGCCGGGCGGGGCACGCGCACGACACGCGCGCCGCCCCGCGCTGTCCTACGCTCGCCGGAGAGGACAAGTGTCAGCCGTGCCGCCTTCGCGCAGAACCGAGGGATCGCCATGCCCGAAGCCACCGCCTCCCCGCCCCGGGACACGGACCACCGCATCGACCTCGTGGTGCGGGACGCGGACGTCCGCACACTCGACGCCGAGCGGCCCCGCGCGTCGGCGTTCGCGGCGCGGGACGGCCGGGTGGTGGCGGTCGGCACGGACTGGGACATCGAGCGGCTCGTGGGCCCCGGCACCCGGGTCGTGGACGCCGGGGGCCGCATGGTCCTGCCCGGCCTGGTCGACGTGCACACGCACCTCGGGCCCGGCGGGCAGGCGGCGGCGTGGGAGCTCACGCTGCCGCCCGCGTCCGGTGTGACGGAGATCCTCGGCGCCGTGCGCGACCTGACGCGGACGCTGGGACCGGGCGAGTGGGTCGTCGGGGGCACAGTGGTCGGCCCGGTGTTCCAGGCCGTGGGCAGCACCGCCGTGCTGGCGGCGCTCGACGAGGTGGCCGAGGGGCGCCCGGTGATGCTGCGGGACGACTCGCTGCACAACCGGTGGGTCAACTCGCGGGCGCTGGAGATCCTCGGCGTCGGCGACTCCACCCCCGACCCGCCGGGTGGCAGGTACGTGCGGGACGCGGCGGGACGCGCGGTGGGGCTGCTGCTCGGCGCGCCCGCCACGGACGCCGAGCTGGCCGCGCGGCGCGCGGTGGCCGACCCGCGCGGCCGCGACCTGCGCTCCGCCCGCACGGCGGTGCAGATCCTCAACTCGGTCGGGGTGACGGCGACCCAGGACGCGGCGACGATGGGCGCGTGGCTCGACGTGCTCACCGAGCTCGACCGGGCGGGCGAGCTGTCCGCGTGGGTCGTGGCGTCGATGCCCGCGCGGGAGTTCGTCGAGTCGGGGCCCGTGGGCACGGAGCTGTTCGACAGCGCGCCGCTGCGCCGTTCGCCGCATGTGCGGCCGGACTTCGTGCAGGCGGTGCTCAATGGCTTCACCGGCGAAAGCCTCTTCACGGACGAGGAGTTGGCGCTGCTGCTGGAGGCGGCGGTGGAGCGCGGGCTGCACGTCAAGCTGCACGCGACGGCGGACGGCACGGTGCGCCAGGCGCTTGACGCCGTCCGGCTGATGCGCGAACGGCACGGCGCGGGGCCGGTGTTCCACCTCGCGCACCCGGAGTCCGTGCACCCGGACGACGTGCCGCGCTTCCGGGAGCTGGACGTAGTGGCCGACGCGTCGCCCGTGCTGTGGTTCCCGAACCCGATGAACGGTGTGTTCGGGCAGGTCGGGGACCGCTCCATGGAGCGCGTCTGGCCGCTGCGGGAGCTGCACGAGGCGGGCACGAGCATCGCGGCGGGCTCGGACTGGCCGGTGGGGGCGGCGCTGCCCGACCCGTGGCTGAGCATCGAGACGATGGTGACGCGCCGCAGCCCCGACCCGCTGTTCCCCGGCAGCCTCGCGCCGGAACAGGCCGTGGACCTGGCGACCGCGCTGGCCGCGCACACCGTGGACGCCGCGGAGGCGATGGGCCTCTCCCACGAGACGGGCCGGATCAGGCCCGGCCTCTCCGCCGACTTCATCGTCCTGGACCGGCCGCTGTTCGACATCCCGGTGCAGGAGGTCCATGCGACGCAGGTGCTCCAGACCTGGTTCGCCGGACGGCAGGTGTACACCACGGGCGCGGCTCGCGCCGCCTCCTGACGGAACGTCATGCGGCGCCGGGCCCGGGGGTGCGGACCGGTGCACGGGACGCGCACCGCGTGCCGCTGTGCGAGGCCGGGACCGCGGTCCCGGTGCGGGTCACACCAGGCCGGTGTGGTGTGCCGCGTACGACCGCCAGGGCCGCCACGCCTCGTGCGCCCGGTCCGCCTCGGGCTCCGCGGGCCACACGTCGGGATCGCCGAGCGCCCGCATCCGGATGAGCGCCGCCGTGTGCGCGTCCACCCCTGGCACCGCGCGCAGCGCGCGCTCCGTCTCGTCGCGGTCGGCGCCGGGGTCGAGCCGTACGGTGCCGTCGGCGAGGGCCGTCGCGAGCGGTCCTGCCGGCGGGTGGGCGCGCAGCGCCGCGGCCGTCGGGAAGAGGCGGGCGGGCCCGCCGCCGGGCGCGGGCACGTCCTCGCGGTGTGCCAGCACGGCCGCGGCCGCCGCCTCGGGCCCCAGCACGGCGCGCAGCGCGTACTCCTCGGGGTCGGCGGCTCCCGGCGAGCGCAGCCCGGGCGTCGCGGCGACCGCGGCCGCGAGCCTCGGGTCGGCGGCGAGCCGGCCGTCCACCGCGTACGGATCGGCGTCCAGGTCGAACAGGCGGCGCAGCCGCTGCACGGCGGTGGTGAGGTCGCGCAGGTCGGCGAGGTGGATGCGGGCTTCGAGCCAGCCTGAAGGGCCCGGCGCCCCGTGCCGCCCCGCCTCGCGCCGCTCCTCGACAGCGGCCGTGGCGGGCCCGTGCGGCAGCCGCAGCGTGCGGCGGTACGTGCGCGAGCCCGGCGCTCCCGCGACCTCCTCGACGCCGGGCAGCGCCTCGCGGGCCAGCAGGTCGAAGAGGGCGCGGGCGGCGTAGGGGCCGCGGTGGGCGAGGCGCAGCGGGATGCCCGCGCCCGCCCCGGTCCGCGGGGTGCCGGTGCCCGCGTCGGCGCGCAGCTCGCTCGGGGTGCGGGCGTAGATCTGCCGGACGGTGTCGTTGAACTGGCGCACGCTGGCGAAGCCCGCGGCGAACGCGATCTGGGTGACCGGCAGGCCCGTGGTCTGGAGCAGGATCCGCGCGGTGTGCGCGCGCTGGGCGCGGGCGAGCGCGATGGGCCCAGCGCCCAGCTCGGCGGTGAGCTGGCGCTGCACCTGGCGGGTGCTGTAGCCGAGCCGGTCCGCGAGCCCGGGGACGCCCTCGCGGTCCACCACGCCGTCGCCGATCATGCGCATGGCGCGGCCGACGACGTCGGCGCGCACGTTCCACTCGGCCGACCCCGGCACGGCGTCGGGTCTGCATCTGCGGCAGGCGCGGAAGCCGCCGGCCTGGGCGGCCGCGGCCGTAGGGAAGAACCGCACGTTGCGCCGCTTGGGGGTGACGGCGGGGCAGCTCGGGCGGCAGTAGATGCCGGTGGTCTCCACGGCGAAGAAGAACACGCCGTCGAACCGCGCGTCGCGGCCCGTGACCGCCTCGTACCGGGTGTCCTCGTCCATCGCCGTATGCGCCATGCCGTCCAGTGTGACTCCGCCCACGCGTCCCGGCGAGCGGGATTCGGACATCTGGATGGAGGCACGTCAAGCCGCCGCGGAGGCGTCGGGACCCCGTATTGCCGACGCCCACGCACTGTCGGCGGGCACGGCTACTCCGCGTTTGCATTAGCCAGCGTGCGCAATTATTGTCAACGCACGTAAGACGCTCACGCCGGAGAAAGGTCCGCCATGCCTCTCGCGCTCCTGGCCCTCGCCATCGGGGCCTTCGGGATCGGCACCACCGAATTCGTCGTCATGGGGCTGCTCCCCGACATCGCGGGCGACTTCGGCGTGTCCGTGCCGACCGCCGGCTTCCTCGTCACCGGCTACGCGCTCGGCGTGATGCTGGGCGCGCCGCTGATGACGGTCCTCGGCACGAGGATCTCCCGCCGCCGGATGCTGATGCTGCTGATGGTGCTGTTCGTCGCGGGCAATCTGCTCTCGGCCCTGGCACCGTCCTTCGGCCTGATGGTCGCGGGCCGGGTCGTGGCGTCGCTCGCACACGGCGCGTTCTTCGGCATCGGCTCCGTGGTCGCGGCGGAGCTGGTGGCCCCCGAGAAGAAGGCGGGCGCCATCTCGATGATGTTCACCGGGCTCACCGTCGCCAATGTCGTCGGCGTGCCGCTCGGCACCCTCGTGGGCCAGCACGCCGGCTGGCGCGTCACCTTCCTGATCGTCGCCGCGCTCGGCGTGGTGGGCCTCGCGGGCATCGCGAAGCTCGTGCCCGACGTGCCGAAGCCCGCCGGCGTGCGGCTGCGGCACGAGGTCGCCGCCTTCGGGAACGTGCAGGTGCTGCTCGCCATGGCGATGACCGTCCTCGGCTTCGGCGGGGTCTTCGCGGCCGTGACCTACATCGCGCCGATGATGACCCGCGTCGCCGGGTACGCCGAGTCGTCCGTGACCTGGCTGCTGGTCCTGTTCGGGCTCGGCATGGTCGTGGGCAACCTCGTCGGCGGCCGGTTCGCCGACCGCAGGCTGATGCCGATGCTGTACACGGCGCTCGGCGGACTCGCCGTGGTGCTCGCCCTGTTCACGGTGGGCGCCCACGACAAGACCGCGTCCGCCGTCGCGGTGTTCCTGATCGGTGCGCTCGGCTTCGCCACCGTGCCGCCGCTCCAGAAGCGGGTGCTGGACCACGCCCACGGCGCGCCGACCCTGGCGTCCGCCGTGAACATCGGCGCCTTCAACGCGGGCAACGCGCTGTCCGCGTGGCTCGGCGGGCTCGTCATCTCGGCGGGCGCGGGCTACACCGCCCCGAACCGGGTCGGCGCCGCACTCGCGGCCGCCGCGCTGGTGCTCGCCGTGGTGTCGGCGCTCATCGAACGCCGCCCCGCCGGGCGGGGGCCCGGCGCCCGGCCGGCCGCGGAGGACCACCCTGCCACCGCCCAGGACCCGGCGGCCGGCCGGCGGGACCGGGCCCCGGCCCGCGCGGCCGGCTGACCCGCGGGCCGCCGCGAGCTCCCAGCGCGCGGGACCCGAGGAGCCACGGCCCCGCAGGGCCGAAGGGCCCCCGCCCCCCACTCCCCCGTTTCCTCTCTCCCCGAAGGAGCACACGTGTCCACGGACATCCCCTCGATCACCCTCAACAACGGCGTCACGATGCCGCAGCTCGGCTTCGGCGTCTTCCAGGTGCCGGACGACGAGACCGACGCAGCGGTCACCGCCGCGCTCCGGGCCGGCTACCGCAGCATCGACACCGCGGCCGTCTACGGCAACGAGCGCGGCGTGGGCCGCGCCGTCGCCGCCTCGGGCATCGCCCGCGAGGACCTGTTCGTCACCACCAAGCTGTGGAACGCCGACCAGGGCCACGACGCCGCGCTCGCCGCGTACGACGCCTCGCTGGAGAAGCTCGGCCTCGACTACGCCGACCTGTACCTGATCCACTGGCCCGCCCCGGCCAAGGACGCCTACCAGGACACCTGGCGGGCGTTCGAGAAGCTGCTCGCCGACGGCCGGGTGCGCGCGATCGGCGTCTCCAACTTCCAGCCCGCGCACCTCGACCGGCTGATCAGCGGCTCGGGCACCGTGCCCGCGGTCAACCAGATCGAGCTCCATCCGGGGCTCCAGCAGCGCGAGTTGCGGGCCTTCCACGCCGCGCACGGGATCGCCACCGAGGCGTGGAGCCCGCTCGCACAGGGCGCACTCCTCGGGGAGGAGGCGGTCACCCGGATCGCAGAGCGCCACGGCAGGACGCCCGCCCAGGTCGTGCTGCGCTGGCACCTCCAGCTGGGGAACGTCGTCATCCCCAAGTCCGTGACGCCCGAGCGCATCCGGCAGAACCTGGACGTCTTCGGCTTCGAGCTGTCGCCCACCGAACTCGACGCGCTCGCGGCCCTCGACCGGGGCCTGCGCACGGGCCCCGACCCGGACACCCTCAACTGACGTCCCCTCCTGGCCGTCGCGGGCCGTGCCCGCCGCCCCGGCCGGTCCGCAGGGCGGTCAGGCCGCGGGCTCGGCGGCCGCCGCCGGGCCCGCGGCCTCCGCGAGCTCCTGGGCGAGGCGCCGGTGGGCGACGACCAGGGCCTCCTCGGGGGTACGGGTGCCGGTGGAGACGCACAGGGTGTAGGTGACGTCCTCAAGGCGCCTGCGGGACTCCGCGGTGCCCTTCTCCGCGTGCAGTGCGCGGAGGGTCTGGTACTGCTCGACGAGGTTGCGCAGGATCGCGGGGTGGGCCATCAGCACGGTGGTCTCCGAGGCAGAAGAGGTGGCGGGCGAAGCGTTCGATGCGCCGGGTGCCCCGCCCCGGGGGATGCCATGCGCCCCTTGGCCCGCGGCAGTTGGTGAGCTGCGTCACCGGGTGGCCCGCCCGCGGCGGCGGCACGGGCCGCGACATGGCTCGGCGCCCGCCACGAAGGCGGGCGCCGAGCCATGTCACCGGAGAGGGGACGTACGGTCCCCTGCCGGTCCTCGGGGCGGGCCGCTGAGGCCGTACGCTCCGGCGGAGTCAGTCCTTGAAGACGTCCTTGCCCTTCTCCTTGGCCTGGCGTGCGTCGCCCTTGGTCTTCTCCGCGCGCCCCTCGGCCGTCATCCGCTCGTTGCCGACCATGCGGCCCATGGCCTCCTTGGCCTTGCCCTTGGCCTGCTCGCCCTTGGCCTGCGACTTCTCGTTGCCGCTCATGCCGCTCACGTCCTGACCTGTGTCGGAGAGGTGCTGTCACCCACCGCGTCACCCCGAATCGCGGATCGAAACCCGCCGGGTCAGCCGAGCCGGGTGAGGTCGGGCCGCAGCCGGTGCCAGACCGGCTGGCGCACGAGCCCGGAAGCGGTCCAGCCGGAGAAGGTGATCTCGGCGACGAGCCGGGGCTCCACCCAGTGCGGCGCCGGCACGTCCACCGGTCCCGCGAAGGGGGAGGCGGAGCGGGCGAGCACCTGGAAGTAGCGGGCGAGTTCGTCGCGTTCCGCGCCGGAGAGCCCGGAGCCCACGGCGCCCGCGTACCGCAGGCCCGCGCCCTCGTCCACGCCCACGAGGACCGATCCCGGCAGCCCGCCGAGGCCGCCGCGGCCCGCGTTCCAGCCGCCGATGACGACGTCGAGCGTGACGAGGTGGCGTGCCTTGCGCCAGTGGGGTGAGCGCACGCCGGGCGCGTACGGGGAGTCGAGCCGCTTCGCGACGACGCCCTCGTACCCGTGCTCGCGGGTGGCACGCCACGCGTCGCGGCCGCGGCCCGCGAGGTGGGCGGGTACGGACCAGTGCGGGCCTTCGAGGCCGAGCCCGGTGAGGAGCGTGCGCCGCTCCTCGTACGGGACGCGCAGCAGCGGCCTGCCGTCGAGGCGCAGCACGTCGAACAGGACGAGCCGTACGGGCAGGGTGCGGGCGAGCGCGGCGGCGCGGCGCGGGTCGGTGACGCCCATCCGCCGCTGGAGCAGGCCGAAGTCCGGGACTCCCGACGCGTCGGGCACGACGATCTCGCCGTCGAGCACGGCGGTCCTGCGGCCGAGCAGCGCGCCGAGGGGCGCCAGTTCGGGATAGCGCTCCGTGATGTCGGTGCCGGTGCGCGCGGCGAGCCGGAGCGTGCCGTCGCCCGGCGCGCCGGCCACGCACCGCACACCGTCCCACTTGACCTCGAACGCCCATCCGCCGCCCTCGGGGACCGGCGCGGGGACGGCCAGCATGGGCCGTACGAACAGGGGGCCGTCCCGTGTCGTCTGCTCCACGTCCGATCATCGGCACATCCCGCGCGTGCGCGCGACCGCTGGGAGCGGCTCTAGGTGCGCGGCGTGCGCCGGGCCCGCACCGGGGCGGCGGCAGCGGCGCGGACCGCGGCGCCGGACGGCGCGTCGGCGGCCAGGGAGCGCAGCGCGAGCAGCAGCACCCCGATGTCGTCCAGGTACACCGGGTCGGGCAGCAGGTCGGTGGGGAGCACGAGGTAGACGAGGGCCGCCCAGAACACCCAGCGCCGCCCCGCGGGCAGGCCCGCCCTGTGCAGCGCGCGGCGCGCCCGCACCAGCCGTACGGCGAGGACGACCGCCGCGGCGAACATGGCCGCCGCGGCCAGCGCCGCGAGCACCGCGAGGAGCAGGATGCCGCCGTCCGCGCTCCCCGCGCCCACCGCACTGCCGATGCCGCTCACGGGCTGCCCCTTCCGCCGGCTCGCCTGCCGGATACCCCGGAAGGTACGCCTCAGGCACGGCGGGCGCCGCGCGGCACGCGAAAGGGGCCGGCCGGTCGCCACGACCGGCCGGCCCCTCGCGGGCCGGAGCGCCGCCGCGGCTCAACGCGGCAGCGGCGTACGGCTGTTCACTCGCCGGCCGTGGCCTTGAGCCGCCCGGCGATGCGGACGACGCGCTCGGCCTGCACCCGGGCGGCCTCGCGGGTCTCGTCGCCCACCGGGATGCTGCCCTGCGCGTCGACGTGCGAGGTGCCGTACGGGTTGCCGTCGGCGAACTTCGCCGGGTCGGTGTAGCCGGGCGCCACGACGATGCCGCCGAAGTGGTGGAAGGAGTTGTACAGCGCGAGCAGCGTGGACTCCTGGCCGCCGTGCAGGGTCGCGGAGGACGCGAAGCCGCTGTAGACCTTGTCGGCGAGCCTGCCCTGCGCCCACAGCCCGCCGAGCGTGTCGATGAACTGCTTCAGCTGGGAGGGGATGTTGCCGAAGCGGGTGGGCCCGCCGAAGATCACGGCGTCCGCCCACTCGACGTCCTCGGGCGCGGCCACGGCGATGTCGGCGCTCGCGGCGTGGTGCGCGGCCCAGGCCGGGTTGGAGTCGATGGCGGCCTGCGGGGCGAGCTCGGCGACGCGGCGGAGGCGCACCTGAGCTCCTGCCTTCTCGGCCGCCTCCGTGAGCGCCCTTGCCACCTCCGCGTTGGTGCCGGTGGAGGAGTAGTAGACGACGGCGAGCCTGACGGGGTCGGTCATGTCGTAGTGCCTTTCTCAGCCCAGTGGTCAGCGGGAGACGCGCCACCCAAGTGGATGACGCTTCAACCAATTGGTTCAAACATAAACGACGTGCGCGCATTCCCGGAGTGACGCACGTCACAGCACACGAATCGCGGGTCGCCGGCGGCACCCAGGTCGGCGCGGCCGCGTCAGCGCGCGTAGACCGCGGGCGCGCCGATCCGGCCAAGATCACCGATCGAGCAAAGCTCCGATACGCCCCGCAATCGCCTCGTCACGGACAGCCGCCCCGCAGGGCGGCCCCGCGGCCGCCGCACCGGCTCTCCGCACACCACGCACCCGGCCGCGGTGCGCGGGTCGCTCCCTGGCGCCCCGCCGGCCGGTGCGCCCGCGCGGGTCCGGTTCTCGGCCTTGTCACCGCGGCAACCGGACCCAAAGATTCAGTCCATGCGATTGACAGGTTCACGGCCAAAAACCGAACGGCCGCGGACGATCGCGCCTCCGCGGCCCGACCACCCGACGGGCCGTCAGCACCCCCACCCTGGAGGATCTCAGTGACCAGCAACCGCCTCACCAGCCGCTCCACCGTCTCCAGACGCGTCCGCTACACCGCCGTCGCCGCCGCGGCCGTGGCCGTGGCCGCGCTCGCCGCGCCCTCCGCGCTCGCCGAGACCGCCCCCGTCGCGACCCCCAGCGCGACCGCCGCTGCGCTCGCCGCCACCAGCACCGCGGTCGGCCGGACGGCCTCGGCCGGCACGGCCTGGTACACCGACCCGGCGTCGGGCAAGGTCGTCGTCACCGTGGACAGCACGGTGACGCCCAGCGAGGTGGCGAAGCTCAAGAGCGCCGTCCCCGACACCTCGAAGCTCACCGTCAAGCACGCGTCCGGCCAGTTCAAGCCGCTGGTCGCGGCGGGCGACGCCATCCAGAACTCCGAGTTCCGCTGCTCCCTCGGCTTCAACGTGCGCACCGGCAGCACGTACTACGCCCTGACCGCAGGCCACTGCACGGCGGAGGGCGGCACCACCTGGTCCACCACGAGCGGTGCCCGCGTCGGCACCACCGCGGACTCGCAGTTCCCCGGCAACGACTACGGCCTGATCAAGCTCAGCAGCGCCGCCACCGCCAACGACGGCCGGGTCGACCTCTACAACGGCTCGTACCAGGACATCACGACCTCGGGCAACGCCACCGTCGGTGAGCGCGTCACCCGCAGCGGCTCCACCTCGGGCGTCCACACCGGTACGGTCCAGGCGCTCAACGCCACCGTCCGCTACGCGGAGGGCACCGTCTCCGGCCTCATCCAGACCAACGTCTGCGCCGAGCCCGGCGACAGCGGCGGCCCGCTGTTCGACGGCTCCAAGGCCCTCGGCCTGACCTCGGGCGGCAGCGGCAACTGCTCCTCCGGCGGCACCACGTTCTTCCAGCCCGTGACCGAGGCGCTCAACGCGTACGGCCTGAGCGTCTTCTAGCAGGCGTCAGGGGCGCGCGGGCCGCGGCGACGGCCGCGCGGCGCGCCCGCGTGCGGGGGCGGCCCGGTGCACAGGGCCGCCCCCGCCCGTCGTCAGCCGCCTGCCGGTGAGGCGGCGGGGAGCGTGACCTCGAACCGGCAGCCGCCCGTCACATTGCGCACGGCGGCGCGGCCCTGGTGCGCCTCCACGATCCCCCGCACGATCGCGAGCCCGAGCCCGGCGCCCGCGGGAGGCGTCCTCGCCTGGCTGCCGCGCCAGCCGGTGTCGAAGACCCGGGGCAGGTCCTCTGCGGGGATGCCGCCGCAGCCGTCCGTCACCGAGAGCACCACGCTGTCGTCGCGCAGCTCGGCGGCGACCGCGACCGTGCCGTCCGCCGGCGTCCGGTGGATCGCGTTGACCAGCAGGTTCGCCAGGACCCTCGTCATCTCCTTGCCGTCGACCTCGACCGGCACGGCGTCGACCCTGTCCCCCACGAGCCGCACCCCGTGCTCCCTCGCCACCGGGTCGGCGCCCGCCAGGGCCTCCCCCACCAGGTCGTACACCGACATCCGGGTCGGCGAGAGCGGCAGCGTGCCCGCGTGGATGTTGGAGAGCTCGAACAGGTCGCCCACCATCGAGTTCAGCCGGTCGACCTCGGCCGTGATCTGCCGGAAGTAGCGCGCGGGGTCCTGGACCACGCCGTCCTCCAGCGCCTCCGACATCGCCCGCAGGCCGGCCAGGGGCGTGCGCAGGTCGTGCGAGATCCAGGCGACCAGCTCGCGCCGAGAACTCTCCAGGGCGCGCTCGCGCTCGCGGGAGCGCGCCAGGCGCTCGCTGGTGGCGGCGAGCTCGTCGCCGAGCGCGGTGAGCTCGGCCGTGGACGCGCCGCCGGGCGCGGCGAAGGAGCCGCCCTCCCCGAAGGACCGGGCGGCGAGCGTGAGTTCACGGCTGCGGGCGACCACCCAGCGGCCGAGGAGCAGCGCCGTCGCCATCGACACGACGGCGGCCATCGCCACCACGGTGGTGACCACGGACAGGTCGTGCCCGGAGAGGAACATCGCCTCCGCCACGGCGAGCGTGCCCGCCAGCATGGCCGTGACGGCGACAGCGGCGACGACGGTGAGCGCGACCGCGACGCTGCGGCCGCGCAGCAGCCGCAGCGCGAGCGCCCCCAGCAGCCCCGCCGCCGCCGCGCCGCAGAAGGCGTAGGCGGCGATCACCAACATGCTCATGACGACCCCGCCTCCAGCGGCCCCGCGCCCTGCCCGGCGTTCCCGACCGTGTCGTCGGGCACGTCGAAGCGGTAGCCCACGCCCCAGACCGTCCTGATCAGCCGGGGGCTCGCCGGGTCGTCCTCGATCTTGCCGCGCAGCCTGCGGACATGGACCGTGACGGTGGACAGGTCCCCGAACTCCCAGCCCCAGACGTCGTGCATCAGCTGCTCCCGGCCGATGGCGACGCCGGGGTGGCGCATCAGGTGCGCGAGCAGGTCGAACTCGCGCAGGGTCAGCGTGAGCGGGCGGCCGTTCTTGGCGGCGCTGCGCGCGGACCTGTCGAGGGTGAGGCCGGCGAGGCGCAGCACGCCCTCGGCCCCCTGCGGTGGCTCGCCGAGGCGCCTGCGCAGGACCGACTCGACCCGCAGGACCAGCTCGCGCGGGCTGAACGGCTTGGTGACGTAGTCGTCGGCGCCGATCTCGAGGCCCAGGATCCGGTCGTCCTCGTCGCCGCGCGCGGTCAGCATGATCACCGGCACCGGGCCGCGCTCGCGCAGCCTGCGGCAGACGTCGAGGCCGTCCATGCCCGGCAGCATCAGGTCGAGGACGACGAGCGCGGGCTCGTGTGCCGCGGCCAGGCGCAGCGCCTCGGGGCCGTCGGCCGCGCGGTCGACGAGGAACCCGGCGCGCTCCAGGTAGGCGGTGACGACCTCGGCGACGGTCGGGTCGTCGTCGACGACGAGGATGGTGTGCATCCCTCCAGTGTCCCCGCACGCGGGGTCCTGCCGGGCCGCGCCGCCCCTTACGTATCGGTGACGTGCGTCCCCGCGGGCGCCCGGCGCCCGCGGGGACTCCGCGGTCGGCCGTCGAAGCGGTCAGCCGTCGAAGTCGCCGCGGTCCCGGTGGCGGCCGTGCGGCCTGTCCCGGTCGCGGTCCTTGTCCCTGTCCTGGGCGCGCAGCCGGCTCTTGAGGTCGTCGGGCGGCAGGAAGCGCGACCAGCGCTCGGGGAACTCCGACGGCATGTCGGGGTCGCTCGCGTCCTGGGCGCGGGCCGAGGCGGCGGCGGCCCGGGAGATCAGCTCCGCGGAGTGGGCGGCGCGCAGCCGCTCGTTCGAGGCGCGGGCCGCGGCGGTGGCCAGGGACGGCCAGACCCGGTCGATCGCCGCGTTCACGGCGGCCCCCACCAGGACGGCGAACGCGGACACGCCGATCCACAGGAGCACCGCGATGGGCGCGGCGAGCGAGCCGTAGATGGTGGGGCCCTCGATCTGGCTGGTGACGTAGATCCGCAGCACGAAGCTGCCGAGCACCCACATGGCGAGCGCGATCAGCGCGCCCGGCACGTCCTCGATCCACGGCGCCCTGACCGGCACGGACACGTGGTAGAGCGTGGTCAGGAAGGCGATCGACAGGACGATCACCACGGGCCAGTACAGAACGCTGACGACCTCGGTGCCCCACGGCAGCAGCTCCACGAGCCGGTCGGGGCCGACCACGGCGAGCGGCAGCACGATCGCGCCGATGACCAGTCCCGCCAGATAGAGCAGGAAGGAGAGGATGCGGGTCGCGACGATGCCGCGCCTGCCGTCGAGGCCGTACATGACGGTGATGGTGTCGACGAAGACGTTCACCGCGCGGGAGCCCGACCACAGGGAGATCGCGAAGCCGATCGAGACGACGTCCGGTCTGCCGCCCTCGGTGACGTCCTGGAGCAGCGGCTTGGCGATCTGGTTGACGCCCCGGTCGGAGAGGACCGTGCCGACGGCGGTGAGGATGTTCTTGTCGATCGACGCCACGGTGTGGGTGTCGGTCCACGCGTCGACGTAGCCGAGCAGACCGATCAGCGCCAGCAACAGCGGCGGCAACGACAGCAGCGTCCAGAACGCCGCCTCCGCCGCGAGCCCCAGGATCCGGTACTCCATACAGGAGTTGACCGTGTCCTTGAGGAGATGCCAGGCCATCTTCCGCTTCGGCACATTGCGGTAGAGCACACGGGCCCGGCGCAGCCGCCCGGATGGCGGCTCGGGTGTTTCTTTTGCTGCCTGCACCTACTTACCGTATCCGTATGGCACCCAGCACCCACACAGTGACCAACCAGGTTCCGCTCCTGGTGGGGTACGACGTGTTCGGCACGGACCGCGCGCTGGCCGACGCGGTCGAGCGGCACACCCCTGCGGAGCTCCTCGGCGAGGTGCGCGAGGAGCTCGGAGCGCTCGGCGCCGCCGCGGGTTCCGCGCAGGCCCAGGAGTGGGCGGCGGAGGCGAACGGCAGCCCGCCTGTGCTGCGCACCCACGACCGCTGGGGCAACCGGATCGACGAGGTTGCCTACCACCCCTCGTACCACCGGCTGCTCGGGCACGCGGTCTCCGCCGGGCTCACCGACGCCTGGGGCAGGCCCGCGGGGCATGTGCGGCGCGCGGCCGGGTTCTTCGTCTGGTCGCAGGCCGAGCAGGGCCACGGCTGCCCGGTGTCGATGACGCACGCGGCGGTGCCCGCGCTGCGCGCCGAGCCCGAGCTCGCGGCGGTGTGGGAGCCGCGGCTGACGGCCCACGCGTACGAGCCGGGGCTCGTGCCCGCCGAGCGCAAGCCGGGCGCGCTGTTCGGCATGGGGATGACGGAGAAGCAGGGCGGCAGCGACGTCCGGGCGAACACCACGGCGGCCAGAGGGCTGGACGAGGCGGGCGCGTACCTGCTCACGGGCCACAAGTGGTTCTGCTCGGCGCCGATGAGCGACGGGTTCCTGGTGCTCGCGCAGGCCGCCGACGGCCTGACGTGCTTCCTGGTGCCCCGGGTCCTGCCGGACGGGGCGCGCAACGTGTTCCGCATCCAGCGGCTCAAGGACAAGCTGGGCAACCGGTCCAACGCCTCGTCGGAGGTCGAGTTCGAGGACACCTGGGCGCGCCGGGTCGGCGAGGAGGGCCGGGGCGTGCGCACCATCATCGAGATGGTGGCGGCCACCCGGCTCGACTGCGTGCTGGGCTCGGCGGCGGTGATGCGGCAGGCGGTCGCGCAGGCCGTCCACCACGCCGCCCACCGGCGGGCGTTCGGCGGCGAGCTGATCGACAAGCCGCTGATGCGCAACGTGCTCGCGGACCTCGCGGTCGAGTCGGAGGCGGCGACGGCGCTCGCGCTGCGGCTCGCGGCCGCCTACGACACGGCGCACTCCGGCGGCCCTGGGGCGGCCGGGGCGCGCGCGTTCCTGCGGATCGCGGTGCCGGTCGCCAAGTACTGGGTGACGAAGCGCTGTACGCCGCTGGTCGCCGAGGCCCTCGAATGCCTGGGCGGCAACGGGTACGTGGAGGAGTCGGGCATGCCGCGGCTGCTGCGCGAGTCGCCGCTCAACTCGATCTGGGAGGGCTCGGGCAATGTGCAGGCGCTCGACGTGCTGCGCGCGGTGCAGCGGGAGCCCGGGGCGCTCGACGCGTTCCTGACGGAGCTGGGCGCGGCGCGCGGCGGCGACCACCGGCTGGACGCCGCGGTCAAGGGCATCCTCGGTGAACTCGGGGATCTGGAGGGCGTGGAGGGCCGGGCGCGGCGCGTGGTGGAGCGGATGGCGCTGGTTCTCCAGGGCTCGCTGCTCGTGCGGTGGGCGCCCGCGGCGGTCTCCGACGCGTTCTGCGCCGCGCGCCTCGGCGGCGAGGGGGGCGCGGCGTTCGGCACGCTGCCGCACGGCCTCGACCTGGCGCCGGTGGTGGACCGGGCGGCTCCCGCGGCCGGTTGAGCGGCCGGGCACGGCAGGGGGGCGAGAGAGACGTCAGGGGTGGTGCCGCGCCGACACGGCACCACCCCTGACGCACCCTCAACTCTCTTACACGGGAGCCCGGGTACGCCAGGGTTGCACACCGTTGCAGCATGGAAATCGTTGCCGGTACGTACGGGTGCGCCGCGGAGGTGCTCCGCGGCCCGCCGCCCGGCCGTGCCGTCGTCGCCGAGGGGACATGATGAAGGACGCACCGCTCGATCTGGCCAGGCTCGTCGCCCAGGACGCGGAGCAGGCCCTGCGCCTGCTGCACCGGGTGCGGGAGGCCGAACTCACCGGCGGGCGCCCGCCGGTGGCCCCCCGGCCGGAGATCGGCGCCTCGTGGGAGCGCATGGCGCGGCTCGGCGTGCTGCCCGACCGGCAGGGCGAGCGGCTCGAGGTGGGGATCGAGGAACTGGAGCACCGCAGGCGCTCCTCGTCGCTCGGCGGGGCGAAGCCGACCGTGGAGTCGGCCCTGACCCGACTGGCGGAGACGACGGCGCAGATGGTCGCGGTCACCGACGCCGACGGCACGGTGCTGTGGCGCACCGGCGACGCGGGCGTGCTGCGCAGGGCCGAGGGGATACGTCTCGAAGAGGGCGTGGTGTGGGGCGAGCACGCCACGGGCACCAACGCGATCGGCACGGCGATCGCCGCCCGCAAGGCGCTCCAGGTGCACGCGGCCGAGCACTTCGTCGGAGCGCTGGCCGGCTGGACGTGCGCGGCCGCGCCGGTGCGCGACCCGCGGGACGGGCGGCTGCTCGGCACGGTCGACGTGTCCGGTCCCGCGCGGGGCTTCCATCCGTCGACGCTGCCGCTCGTCGCCTCGGTGGCGCGGCTCGCCGAGAGCGATCTGCGGGAGCGGCACAGGGCAGCGGTGGAGCGGCTGCGGTCGGTGGCCGCGCCGCTGCTGAGCCGGGTGCGCGGGCGCGCCGTCGTGGTGGACCCGCACGGCTGGACGGCCGCGGTGACGGGCATGGCCCCGGTCGACCGGGTCGTGCTGCCGAAGTCGTTCGGAGCGGGGCGGCTGTGGCACCCGGTGCTCGGGGTGTGCACGGCCGAGCCGCTGCCGGGCGGCTGGCTGCTGCGGGTGGCGGCCGAGCGGCCGCCGGAGGCGGCGAGCCGGGTGGTGCTCGACGTGAGCGGGGCGCGGCGCTGCTGGGTCGCGGTGTCGGGGTCGGCGGGCGGCTGGCGCAAGGAGCTCACGCCGCGCCACGCGGAGCTGCTGTACGTGCTCGCGGTGCACCGGACGGGCCGTACGGCGGCCGAGCTGGCGGCCGACGTGTTCGGGGACCCCTCGCGCGCGGTGACGGTGCGGGCGGAGATGTCGCGGGTGCGCAGGCACCTCTCGGGGGTGCTCGACCACCGCCCGTACCGCTTCCGCGAGGAGGTCGAGGTGGAGGTGGTGGCGCCCGCCGACCCCTCGGACCTGCTGCCGCACTCGACGGCACCCGCGGTGCTCGGCGCGCGGCGTGATTGTCTTGCGCCATGAGCACGACCACCGTGACCACCTGGTTCCTGCGGCAGACCGCCCCCGCCGACCTGCGCAGAGCGGCGGCGCCCGCGGGGGACGTGCGGATCGCGCGCGCGGGCGTGCCGTCGCCGGAGTTCAGCCGCTTCCTCTACACGGCGGTCGGCGGCGACGTGCGCTGGACCGACCGCCTCGGGCTCGGCCACGAGGAGTGGCGCGCGCTGCTCTCGGCGCCCGGCACGGAGACCTGGGTCGCCTACGAGGACGGCACGCCCGCCGGGTACGCGGAGCTCGCGGCCGGGGCCGAGGGGGCGGTGGAGATCGTCTACTTCGGGCTGCTGCCCGCGTTCCGCGGCCGGCGCATCGGCGGCCACCTCCTGTCGTACGCGACGGCGCGCGCCTGGGACCTGGGCGAACGGTGGCCGGGGCTCGGCGCCACCCGGACGGTGTGGCTCCACACCTGCTCGCAGGACGGCCCCCACGCGAAGGCCAACTACCTGCGGCGCGGCTTCTCCGTGTACGACACCCGGGTCGCCGAGGAGCGGGACGCGGTCACTCCCGGACCGTGGCCCGGCGCCTTCGCGCGGCCGTCGGACGGTGCGTGACCCGGATCATAGTGTCTCACCATACGATACCCGTGAGTCCACATCTCGGATAATGGTGGACTCGCCGGATCGCGCCATGACACGCTTTCTCCATGTCTCGTGCTGGTACCGCCCTGGTGAGTCGGCTCCACGTCGACCTCGGACGCATGTCCAGCGCCATCTGTTCGGCGGGCTGAGAGTCCCAGCGCACCCGCTTTCGATCACCACGCGTTCCCCGGCCGCGCGCAGCGCCGCACCCGCGCACGCGTGCGGCCGAGAGCCGCCCTCCCGCAGTCCCGAAGGACGTAATCGCCATGGCCGCCATGCCGGAAAAGCCCGCCCCAGCACGCCCGCGCCGCAAGGTGAGCCGCCACCGCGGCGAGGGCCAGTGGGCCAAGGGCCACTTCACTCCGCTCAACGGCAACGAGCAGAGCAAGAAGGACGACGACGGTCTCAATGTGCGGACACGCATTGAGACGATCTACGCCCATGCCGGGTTCGACTCGATCGACCCCGCGGACCTGCGCGGCCGGATGCGCTGGTGGGGCCTGTACACCCAGCGCAAACCCGGCATCGACGGCGGCAAGACCGCGATCCTCGAACCGGAGGAGCTGGACGACCGCTACTTCATGATGCGCGTCCGGATCGACGGCGGGCGCCTGACGGCCGAGCAGCTGCGCGTCATCGGCGGGATCTCCGAGGAGTTCGCGCGGGGCACCGCCGACCTCACCGACCGGCAGAACATCCAGCTGCACTGGATCGAGATCGAGAACGTGCCGGAGATCTGGCGCCGCCTCGAAGGCGTCGGCCTGAGCACCACCGAGGCGTGCGGCGACGTGCCCCGGGTGATCCTCGGCTCCCCGGTCGCCGGGGTCGCGCGGGACGAGATCATCGACGGCACGCCCGCGATCGACGAGATCACCGAGCGGTACATCGGCTCCAAGGAGTTCTCGAACCTCCCCCGCAAGTTCAAGACCGCGATCTCCGGCTCGCCCGTACTCGACGTGGTCCACGAGATCAACGACATCGCCTTCGTGGGCGTCGAGCACCCCGAGCACGGCCCCGGCTTCGACCTGTGGGTCGGCGGCGGCCTTTCCACCAACCCGCGCATCGGCGTACGGCTCGGCGCCTGGGTGCCGCTCGCCGAGGTGCCCGAGGTCTGGGCCGGCGTCGTCGGCATCTTCCGCGACTACGGCTACCGCAGGCTGCGCACCCGCGCCCGCCTGAAGTTCCTGGTCGCCGACTGGGGCTCCGAGGAGTTCCGCCGCGTGCTGGAGGAGGAGTACCTCGGGCGCGCGCTGCTCGACGGCCCCGCCCCCGCCGAGCCCGTCTCCCGCTGGCGCGACCACATCGGCGTGCACCCGCAGAAGGACGGCCGCTTCTACGTCGGTTTCGCGCCGCGCGTGGGCCGCGTCGACGGCGCGACCCTGTCAAAGGTCGCCGACCTGGCGGCCGCACACGGCTCCGACCGGCTGCGCACCACGGTCGAGCAGAAGATGCTCATCCTCGACGTCGCCGAGGACCGGGTCGAGTCGCTGGTCGACGGGCTCGACGCGCTCGGCCTCCAGGTGCGCCCCTCGCCCTTCAGGCGCGGCGTGATGGCCTGCACGGGCATCGAGTTCTGCAAGCTCGCGATCGTCGAGACGAAACAGCGCGGCATGGACCTCGTGGAGGAGCTGGAGCGCAGGCTCCCGGACTTCGACGAGCCCATCAGCATCAACGTGAACGGCTGCCCCAACGCCTGCGCCCGCATCCAGGTCGCGGACATCGGCCTCAAGGGCCAGCTGGTGCTGGACGACGACGGCAACCAGGTCGAGGGCTTCCAGGTCCACCTCGGCGGCGCGCTCGGCCTCCAGCCGGGCTTCGGCCGCAAGGTGCGGGGGCTCAAGGTCACCGCGTCCGAACTGCCCGACTACGTCGAGCGGGTGCTGACCCGCTACACGAAGGAGCGCGAGAACGGCGAGCGCTTCGCCGCCTGGGCGGCCCGGGCCGGCGAGGAAGCCCTGTCGTGACGGGCCGCGCCGCGCCGTTCTACTGCCCCTACTGCGGCGACGAGGACCTGCGCCCGGGCGAGGAGGGCCACGGGGCCTGGGAGTGCGTGGCGTGCAGCCGCGCGTTCCGGCTCAGCTTCACCGGGCTGCTCGCCCGCGGGGCGGCGGCGCGCGAAGGACGCAAAACGAGCGGAGGGGAGCGGACATGACCACGGCGACCGGGGCCGACCGGCTCAGGGACCTCGCCGAGCGGGCGGCACGCGACCTGGAGGACGCGCCAGCCTCCGAGATCCTCGACTGGGCGGCCGCCACCTTCGGCAGGCGCTTCTGCGTGACCTCGTCGATGGAGGACGCCGTCGTCGCCCACCTGGCGTCCCGCGCCCTGCCCGGCGTCGACGTGGTCTTCCTCGACACCGGTTACCACTTCCCCGAGACGATCGGCACCCGGGACGCGGTCGCCGCCGTGCTGGACGTGAACGTCGTCACGCTGACCCCGCGCCAGAGCGTCGCGGAACAGGACGCCGAGTACGGGCCCCGGCTGCACGACCGCGAACCCGACCTGTGCTGCGCGCTGCGCAAGGTGGCGCCCCTCGACCGGGGCCTCGCGGGATACGACGCCTGGGCCACAGGACTGCGCCGCGACGAGTCCCCGACCCGCGCAGGCACCCCGGTCGTCGGCTTCGACGAGAAGCGGGGCAAGGTCAAGATCGCCCCGATCGCACGGTGGACACAGGAAGACGTGGAACAGTACGTGGCCGAGCACGGGGTGCTGACCAACCCGCTGCTCATGGACGGCTACGGCTCGATCGGCTGTGCCCCCTGCACCCGCCGGCTGCTCGAAGGCGAGGACAGCCGCGCCGGACGCTGGTCGGGCCGCGGCAAGACGGAATGCGGCATCCACGGATGACCGGCGAGCGCACCGGCCACCGCACCGACGAAACCGACCACCACCAGGAGACCCAGTTGAGCGTGACGGACCAGGGCGCCACGGTCTGGCTCACCGGCCTGCCCAGCGCGGGCAAGACCACCATCGCGAGAGAGCTCGCCGCGCGGCTCGCCGACGACGGGCACCGCGTCGAGGTGCTGGACGGCGACGAGATCCGCGAGTTCCTCTCCGCGGGCCTCGGCTTCAGCCGCGCGGACCGGCACACGAACGTGCAGCGCATCGGGTTCGTCGCCGAACTCCTCGCCTCGCACGGCGTGAAGGCGCTGGTGCCGGTGATCGCGCCGTACGCGGACAGCCGCGAAGCGGTGCGCAAGCGGCACGAGTCCGAGGGCACCGCCTATCTGGAGGTGCACGTCGCCACGCCCGTCGAGGTCTGCTCGGCACGCGACGTGAAGGGCCTGTACGCGAAGCAGGCGGCGGGCGAGATAGCGGGCCTCACCGGGGTCGACGACCCGTACGAGGAGCCCGCGGCACCGGATCTGCGCCTCGCGTCCCACACCCAGTCCGTGCAGGAGTCGGCGACGGCACTGCACACGCTGCTCACCGAGAGGGGTCTCGCGTGACGACGACCGTACGAGGCGCGCAGGAGGAGACCGGCGCGCCGTACGCACTCAGCCACCTGGACGCGCTGGAGTCCGAGGCGGTGCACATCATCCGCGAGGTCGCGGGCGAGTTCGAGCGGCCGGTGATCCTCTTCTCCGGCGGCAAGGACTCGATCGTCATGCTGCATCTGGCGCTGAAGGCGTTCACGCCCGCCCCCGTGCCGTTCGCACTGCTGCACGTCGACACCGGGCACAACTTCCCCGAGGTGCTCGACTTCAGGGACCGGGTGGTCGCCGAGCACGGGCTGCGGCTGCATGTCGCCTCCGTGCAGGAGTACATCGACGCCGGCACCCTGCGCGAGCGCCCCGACGGCACCCGCAACCCGCTCCAGACGCTGCCGCTGACCGAGCGCATCCAGTCGGAGCGGTTCGACGCGGTGTTCGGCGGCGGGCGGCGCGACGAGGAGAAGGCCCGCGCGAAGGAGCGGGTGTTCTCGCTGCGCGACGAGTTCTCGCAGTGGGACCCGCGCCGCCAGCGCCCCGAGCTGTGGCAGCTGTACAACGGCCGGCACGCCCCCGGCGAGCACGTGCGGGTGTTCCCGCTGTCCAACTGGACCGAGCTGGACGTGTGGCAGTACATCGCACGCGAGCACATCGACCTGCCCCAGATCTACTTCGCCCACGAGCGCGAGGTGTTCGAGCGGGCCGGCATGTGGCTGACGGCGGGCGAGTGGGGCGGCCCCCGGGAGGGCGAGCCGGTGGAGCGGCGCCTGGTGCGCTACCGCACGGTCGGCGACATGTCCTGCACCGGCGCGGTCGACTCCGACGCGGCCACGCTCGACGCGGTGATCGCCGAGATCGCGACCGCCCGGCTGACCGAGCGTGGCGCGACACGCGCCGACGACAAGCTGTCCGAGGCGGCCATGGAAGACCGCAAGCGCGAGGGGTACTTCTAGCCATGACGACCGCTACCGAGCAGCTGTCGGCGACGACACTGCTGCGCTTCGCCACCGCGGGCTCCGTGGACGACGGCAAGTCCACGCTCGTGGGCCGGCTGCTGCACGACTCCAAGTCCGTGCTGACCGACCAGCTTGAGGCGGTGGAGCACGCCTCCCGCAGCCGCGGCAAGGACGCGCCCGACCTGGCGCTGCTCACCGACGGCCTGCGCGCCGAGCGCGAGCAGGGCATCACCATCGACGTGGCGTACCGCTACTTCGCCACCGCGCGGCGGCGGTTCATCCTCGCCGACACGCCGGGGCACGTGCAGTACACCCGCAACATGGTGACGGGCGCCTCGACCGCGGAGCTCGCCGTGGTCCTGGTGGACGCGCGCAACGGCGTGGTGGAGCAGACCCGCAGGCACGCCGCTGTCGCCGCGCTGCTGCGGGTGCCGCACGTGGTGCTCGCCGTCAACAAGATGGACCTGGTGGAGTACGCCGAGCCCGTCTTCGCGCGGATCGCCGCCGAGTTCACCGCGTACGCCGAGTCGCTCGGCGTGCCCGAGGTGACGGCGATCCCGATCTCCGCGCTCGCCGGGGACAACGTGGTCGAGCCGTCCGCGCACATGGACTGGTACGGCGGCCCCACGGTCCTCGAACACCTGGAGACCGTCCCGGTCAGCCACGACCTCGCCGACTGCCCCGCCCGCCTGCCCGTGCAGTACGTGATCAGGCCGCAGTCGGCCGAGCACCCCGACTACCGCGGCTACGCGGGCCAGATCGCCTCCGGCGTGCTGCGCGTCGGGGACGCCGTGACGGTGCTGCCGTCCGGCCGCACCTCGGTGGTCGAGGGCATCGACGCGCTCGGCGAGAGCGTGCCGGTGGCCTGGGCCCCGCAGTCGGTGACGGTGCGGCTCGCCGACGACATCGACGTGTCGCGCGGCGACCTGATCGCGCCGAGCGCCGACGCGCCCGCGACCACCAGGGACGTGGCGGCGACGGTGTGCCATGTCGCGGACCGGCCGCTGGTGGTGGGGCAGCGCGTGCTGCTCAAGCACACCACGCGCACGGTGAAGGCGATCGTCAAGGACATCCCGTCGCGGCTGACCCTGGCCGACCTCTCCCAGCACCCCGGGCCCGGGAAGCTGGTGGCGAACGACATCGGCCGGGTCGTGGTGCGCACCGCGGAGCCGCTCGCGCTCGACGCGTACGCCGACTCGCGCCGTACCGGCTCCTTCCTGCTGATCGACCCGGCGGACGGCACCACGCTCACGGCCGGCATGGCGGGCTCCGCCTTCGCCGAGCGTGCCGCGGGGGCGGCGGAGGGCGCCGCGGGAGCGGCCGACGAGGGCTGGGACTTCTGATGGGGCAGGCGGCGCGCGACGTCTTCGGGACGTTCGCGAAGGAGGGCGGCCGGGTGGGCAGCGGCACGCTCGGCTCCGGCACCGGCGGCGTGGCCCGATGTGTGCGCTGACGTACGCGCACCGCATGCGCGCCCTTGCCGTACCGACCGACCTCCATCCGCCGCCGTACCGGCCGCGCCCTCCGCACTGACGGACGGCGCGCGTTCCGGGCCACCGAGAGGACCAGCCTCCCGATGTCCGTTCTCCGTACCTCCGCGCGCCGCCGCACCGCCGTCGCCGCCGCCCTGCCCCTGACCGCGCTGCTGCTCGCGTCGTGCGGCTACGGCTCCAAGGCCGACAAGGGCGCCTCGGCGGCGCCCGCTTCGAGCGCGGGCGGCAAGAAGCTCTCCGCCGACCAGGTCAGGATCGGCTACTTCCCGAACCTGACCCACGCGACCGCCCTTGTGGGGGTGGAGCGCGGGATCTTCCAGAAGGACCTGGGCGGCACCCAGGTGAAGACCACCACGTTCAACGCGGGGCCCTCGGAGATCGAGGCGCTCAACGCGGGCAGCGTCGACATCGGCTTCATCGGCCCCTCCCCCGCGATCAACGGCTACACCCAGTCCGGCGGCAAGAGCCTGCGCATCGTCGGCGGTTCTGCCTCCGGCGGGGTGAAGCTCGTGGTGAACCCCAAGAAGGTCGCGTCGGTCGCCGCGCTGAAGGGCAGGAAGATAGCCACGCCGCAGCTCGGCAACACGCAGGACGTGGCGTTCCTCAACTGGCTCGGCGGCAAGGGCTGGAAGGTCGACCCGCAGTCGGGCAAGGGCGACGTGTCGGTGGTGCGCGAGGACAACAGCGTGACCGTGGACGCCTTCAGGACCGGGCAGATCGACGGCGCCTGGGTACCGGAGCCGACCGCGTCGCAGCTCCTCGACGAAGGCGGCAAGACCCTGATCGACGAGTCGGACCTGTGGCCGGACAAGAAGTTCGTGATCACCAACATCGTGGTGTCGCAGTCGTTCCTCAGGGCACACCCCGACGTGGTCCAGGCCGTGCTCAAGGGCTCGGTCGACACCAACAAGTGGATCAACGCCAACCCGGACCGGGCGAAGGCGTCGGCGAACGCCGCGCTGAAGTCGCTCTCCGGCAAGGCGCTCAAGCCCTCGGTGCTGGACTCGGCCTGGCCGTCCATCAGGATCACCGACGACCCGCTGGCCTCCACGCTCCAGGCGGAGGCGGACCACGCCGTCAAGGCGGGCCTGCTGAAGAAGCCTGACCTCAAGGGCATCTACGACCTGGACCCGCTGAACAAGGTCCTCGCGTCCGAGGGGCGGCCCGCCGTGTCCGACGCGGGGCTCGGCGCCCCCTAGCCAAGGGCCCCGGCCCCCGCCCCAAGCACCCAGCCCCTTCCACGCATCCGCTCCCAGGAGGTGACGACCATGGCGTCCCCGCTCGTCAAGGCCGCCGACGAGACCACGGCGGTGGAGCCCGCCGCACGGCTCGACCACGTCTCGAAGGCCTTCGGCACGGCCGCAGGCCGCCAGCTCGTCCTGGACGACATCACGCTCGACGTCGCGCCCGGCGAGTTCGTCACCCTCCTGGGGGCTTCCGGGTGCGGCAAGTCCACCCTGCTCGGCCTCGTCGCGGGGCTCGACGAGCCCTCGGCCGGGTCCGTGTCCACCGGGGGCAGGCCCGCCCTGATGTTCCAGGAGCACGCCCTCTTCCCCTGGCTGACCGCGGGCAAGAACATCGAGCTCGCGCTCAGGCTGCGCGGGGTGCCGCGCGCGGAGCGGCGCCCCGAGGCGGAGCGGCTGCTCGAACTGGTGCGCCTCGGCGGCTCGTACGGCAAGCGCGTCCACGAGCTGTCCGGCGGCATGCGCCAGCGCGTCGCGCTGGCGCGTGCGCTCGCCCAGGACAGCAGGCTGCTGCTGATGGACGAGCCGTTCGCCGCGCTCGACGCCATCACCAGGGACGTGCTGCACGACGAGCTGACGAGGATCTGGCAGGAGACCGAGGTGTCGGTCCTGTTCGTCACGCACAACGTGCGCGAGGCGGTGCGGCTCGCGCAGCGGGTCGTGCTGCTGTCGTCGCGGCCCGGCCGGGTGGCCCGCGAGTGGCAGGTCGGCATCCCGCACCCGCGCCGCATCGAGGACCCGGACGTGGCCGCCCTGTCCGTCGAGATCACCGAACAACTCCGTGGGGAGATCCGCCGCCATGGCCAGCACTGACACGACACGGCCCGACCCGGCGGGCCCCGCCCCCGCGGGGCAGGACCTGGCGGGCCTCGAAGCGGGCCTCGACGCACTCGGCAGCACGGGACCCGCCGGGGCGCCGCTGCGCCGCACCCTGGTGGACAAGGTGCTGCCGCCCGCCATCGCGGTCGTCCTGGTGCTCGTGGTGTGGGAGCTGCTGGTCGTCGCGCATGTCGCGCCGAGCTACAAGCTGCCCTCGCCGGGCGCCGTGTGGGGCGAGGTGACCGACGCCTGGGAGCAGGGCACCCTGCTCGGCTACATCTGGACGAGCGTGGAGCGCGGCCTGCTCGGCTTCCTGCTCGCGCTGGTCATCGGCACTCCGCTGGGCCTCGTGGTCGCCCGGGTCAGGCCGGTGCGCGCGGCGGTCGGCCCGATCCTGTCCGGCCTCCAGTCGCTGCCTTCGGTGGCGTGGGTGCCGCCCGCGGTGATCTGGCTGGGCCTCGACGACCGCATGATGTACGCGGTGATCCTGCTCGGCGCGGTCCCCTCGATCGCGAACGGCCTGGTCTCCGGCGTGGACCAGGTGCCGCCGCTGTACCTGCGCGCAGGGCGGACGCTCGGCGCGACCGGCCTGCGGGGCACCTGGCACATCGTGCTGCCCGCCGCGCTGCCCGGCTATCTGGCGGGGCTGAAGCAGGGCTGGGCGTTCTCCTGGCGGTCCCTGATGGCCGCGGAGATCATCGCGTCCTCCCCCGACCTCGGCATCGGCCTCGGCCAGCTGCTGGAGAACGGCCGCACCAACAGCAGCATGTCGATGGTGTTCCTGGCGATCTTCCTGATCCTGATCGTCGGGATCGCGGTGGACCTGCTGGTCTTCAGCCCGCTGGAGCGGTGGGTGCTCCGCAGCCGCGGCCTCGCCGTCAAGGGGTGACCGCCGCCGTGTACCACCCGCGCCCCGTCCTCCTCCTCGTCGCCCACGGCAGCCGCGATCCGCGACACGCCGCGACCGTGCACGCGCTCGCCGAGCGCGTCAGGTCGCTGCGGCCCGAGCTGCGGGTGGAGACGGCCTTCCTCGACTTCAACGCGCCCTCGGTGCCCGGGCTCGTCGACCGGCTCGCCGCCGGGGCGCGCGAGCGCGGCGCGCCGCGCGCCGTGGTGGCGGCGCCGCTGCTGCTGACGCGGGCGTTCCACGCCAAGAAGGACCTGCCTGCCGTGCTGCGGGAGGCGTCGGCGCGCCACCCGCTGCTGCACATCCTCCAGGCCCCGGTGCTCGGACCCGCGCCGCTGCTGCTGCGGGCACTGGAGCGGCGGCTCGCCGAGGCGGGCGTCGCCGCGGCCGACCGCACGTCGACGGGGGTGGTCCTGGCGTCGGCCGGCTCCTCCGACCCGGCGGCAGGCGAGGTGGTCGCCGGGGTCGCGCGGGAGTGGCGGCGGGCCGGCTGGCTCACGGTGCGGCCCGCTTTCGCCTCCGCGTCCCTTCCCCGCACCGAGGACGCGGTGCGGGAGCTGCGGGCCGCGGGTGCGCGGCGGGTCGCCGTGGCGCCGTACGTGCTCGCGCCCGGCCGGCTGCCCGACCGGATCGCCGAGGGCGCGCTGGCCGGGGGTGCCGACGTCCTCGCGCCGGTGCTCGGGCCCGCGCCCGAGGTGGCGCGGCTGCTGCTCGCGCGCTACGAGGAGGCCGCCGCACACCTGGCCGCCGCGCCGTTCTGGCGCGCGCCCGTCCCCGCGCCGCGCTCCGCCTGAGCCCCGGCGCCCGCGCCGGGCAGCGTCAGGGCCGCGGCGCGGCGGGCGCTGCCGAGCGGTCGGCCGCCGCGCGCAGCTCGGCCGCCGGCAGGGAGCCGGCGGCGCGGCCCTGCGCGGCGAACGCGTCGGCGAGCCGCTGGAGGGTCTCGTTGACCGGCGTGGCGACCCCGTGCAGGCGGCCGAGCAGGACGATCTCGCCGTTGAGGTAGTCGGTCTCGATGCTGCCCGCGCCGCGGGCGAGCGACTGCCAGGAGGAGCCGCCGCCGCGCCGCGCCGACGTGGCCGCATCGAGGCTGAACAGGGCGCGCGCCTCGTCCTGCTCCTGCTGGGTCGCGCAGTCCACCCCCGCGGCCGAGAGCACCGCCCACCCCTCGGCGAGCGCCCGCTGGTAGACGGCGCGCGCATCGTCGTCCGCGAGGCCGGAAAGCGCCTCGACGGCGTTGGCGAGGTTGCCGAGCAGCTTGGCGTACTTCCACCGCATGGGGTCGGCGACGACGGGCGCGAGCAGCCGGGCCTTCTCCAGGTCGGCGGCGATCGCGCGGACGGTGTCGTCCGTCCCCGAGGGGTAGCGGCCGAGGTGCAGGATCCCGGTGTACGGGGTGCTCGGCGCGAGCACGGCGCCTGGCTCGACGTGGGTGGCGGGCAGCCAGACGCACATCGCGTACACGCGCCTGAACCTGCGCAGGGCGAGGCGTTCGCCCTCGACGCCGTTCTGCGCGCACACCAGCGGCAGCTCCTCTCCCGCCGTGCCGCCGCCTGCCACCGGGCGGCCCGCCCAGGCGCCGAGCGCGGCCGGCGCGTCCTGGGTCTTCACGGCGAGCACCAGCACGTCGTCCGGGCGCAGTTCGACGTTCTCCGGGCCGTCGGCCACGGGCACGCGGTGCACCCCGGTGCCCTCGGGTGTGGTGAACTCCAGGCCACGGTCGCGCAACGCCTCGTAGTGGGCGCCGCGGGCGACGAGGACGACGTCCGTGCCCGCCTCGGCGAGCCGGGCGCCGATGCTGCCGCCGACCGCGCCCGCCCCGATGATGATGTACCGCATGCCGGTCCCTTCCGCGTGTGTGCCGGTGCTGCGCAGGTAGGGGGCCGTGCCGGGCCCCGGACACGGCCATCCTGCCAGGGCGGGGCGCGTGCTGCGAGGCCGCGCCCCGGGGCGCGGCGTACGGCCCCGGCGGCTCCCGCCGGCGGCCCCGCGGGTGGCCAGGGGCCGCCTGCCGCCCCAACGGCGGGTGTCCTGGAGCGGGTTGTCGAACAGGTCACGGATCTCTTCCGCGGTTGTTCCCGTGCGCGCCATGTGGGCCGCCGCGGCCCTGTGCCGGGCGCGGCGATTCTTTGCGGGCCCCAGAAGTCGGCTCATCGCCGAGTGGAAAGGAACTCCGGAATGAACGACGACGCTGTGGAGAGTTCGTCCCCCCGCACCGGCCTGACCCGCCGCAGACTCCTCGGCTCCACCGCCACCGTCGGCGCCCTCGCGGCCGTCGACGCCGCGCTGCCCGGCAATGTGCGCAAGGCGGTGGCCGCCGGTGCCGCGCGGGGCGGGAAGCTCTCGGACATCCAGCACGTGGTGCTGCTGATGCAGGAGAACCGCTCCTTCGACCACTACTTCGGCACGCTGTCGGGCGTGCGCGGCTTCAGCGACAAGAAGGCCGTGCGGCTGCCGAACGGCGACCCGGTGTTCAAGCAGCCCGACCCCACAGGGGCGCAGGGCTACATGCTCCCCTTCCACCTCCGGACGAAGACCACGTCCGCGCAGGCCATCCCGTCGACGAGCCACGCGTGGGAGGTGCAGCACGCGGCCTGGAACGGCGGCAGGATGGACAACTGGCTGCCGGCGCACCGGGCCGCGGACGGCAACACCAACGGCCCCTACACGATGGGCTACTACACCCGCGAGGACATCCCCTTCCAGTTCGCCCTCGCGGAGAACTTCACGGTCCTCGACCACTACCACTGCTCGGTGATGGGCCCGACCCACCCGAACCGCTACATGTGGATGAGCGGCACCGTCGACCCGAACGGCGAGCACGGCGGTCCGGCCCTTGACAACGGCGCGGCGCCCGGCACGTACTCCTGGACGACCTACCCGGAGCGGCTGCTGAAGGCCGGGGTGAGCTTCAAGTTCTACCACTCGAACGCGGACGGCACGGGCACCGACCAGATCCACCACATGGCGCAGTACATGGCGCTCTCGCCCGACTCGCAGCTCTACCGGCAGACCGTGGCGACGTCGCCGCTCGGCCAGTTCCAGTACGACGCGATGAACGACAGGCTGCCCACCGTCAGCTGGATGTTCCCGCCCGGCGGCCTCGACGAGCACCCGGCCAACCTGCCCGCGGCGGGCGCCCAGTTCGTGGCGGGCATCGTCGACGCGATCGCGGCCAACCCCGACGTGTGGGCGAAGACCGTGTTCATCCTGTCGTACGACGAGAACGACGGCCTGTTCGACCACGTGGTGCCGCCGACCCCGCCGGCGGGCACGGCGGACGAGATCGTCACCAAGACCTCCCCGACCGGTGTGAAGGGCGCGGGCCTGCCCGTCGGCCTCGGCTTCCGGGTGCCCTGCATCATCGTCTCCCCGTGGACGGTGGGCGGCTGGGTCAGCTCGGAGCTGGCGGACCACACCTCCCAGCTGCGCTTCCTCGAGAAGATCACCGGTGTCAGGGAGCCCAACATCAGCTCCTGGCGGCGGCGCAAGGTCGGCGACCTGACGTCTGCCTTCCGCTTCGGCGACACCAGGAGGAAGTCCCCCGCGCTGCCCGACACGAGCGGCCAGTACAACCTGGCGCAGTACGAGGTCAGCCAGCTGCCGAAGCCCGCGACCCCGCCGGCGACGCAGAGCATGCCGCGCCAGGAGCCGGGCACGCGCCCGCACGTCTCCTGACCCCGCACGCACCCTGCCTGCGACCCCGCAGGAGAATCGGAGGGCCCCCGCGAGTCACGTCCTCGCGGGGGCCCTCCGCCCTTCGGCCCGCGCACGGCACCGAGAAGACGATCACGGGAAGGTGCGGCGAGCTCCCTCCACCTTATTGCACATCATGCGCAAGTGCATCCTTGCAGCATCAGATGTCCGCCGCCTCACGGACACGGGCCCCGGCCCTCCCGCACCAGCTCCTCCAGCCGGTCGAAGCGGCGGTGCAGCGCCGCCGCGTCGGCGGCGGCGTCCGCCCGGCCCCGGTGCCCCGCCTGCCGCAGCGCGGCGCCCGCCGCCCGCAGCTCCCGGGTCGCACCGGAGACGAACCAGGTGGCGAGCGCGGCCGTCAGGACGCCGAACAGCGAGATGCCGACGAACATCACCACGCAGGCGATGACCCGGCCCCAGAGCGTGACCGGGTAGAGGTCGCCGTAGCCGACCGTCGTGGCCGTCTCCAGCGCCCACCACAGGGCGCGGGGGTAGGAGGTGATGCTGGCGTTCGGCGCGCCGCGCTCCGCAGGGACGACGAGCCAGGACCCGACGAGCAGGACGACCAGGGTGGCCAGCGCCGCCCACAGGGAAGCGCGCACGTGCGTGCCGCGGCGGCGCACCCCCAAGAGCCGGCGGAGCAGGGTGGCGAAAAGCGACGGCTGCATGCGGCACCTCTCTGCGGCAGGCCGGACACGGCGACAGGCAGGACATGTCCGTCGAAACTACCCGCGAGAGGCCCCGGTGGCAGGAACGCGGGGCCGGTGCCCCGGGAGCCGGGGGCTCCCGGGGCACCGGCCCCGCGCAGGGCGGCCCGCCTCGGCGGGCCGCGGGTGTCACGTGCCGAAGCCGAAGGCGAAGACGTGCGCGCCCGAGTCCGGCAGGGTCACCGATGCCACCTCCTTCGAGGCGTCGAGCGGGACCGTGGTGGAGAAGACGTACGCCTTGACCGTGTCCTTGCCGCCGCTTCCGGTGTCGCGGTAGGCGGTCGTGACGGCCTCGGTGTCGCCGGGCACCGGCGTGGAGCCGCCGGCGCCGAGCGTCCAGTCGGAGAAGGTGACCGGCGCCTTCGCCGTGCTGCCGTCGGTGTAGGTGACGGTCAGGGTGCCGGTGACGCCGCTGCCGTCGGTCGGCGCGTTGGTCGCCGAGCCCAGCAGGCCGAGCGTGGCGCCGGTGGAGCCCGGGACCATCGGGACGGTCTGCCCCGCCATCTCGATGTTGTCGGGCTGTCCTGACTTCACGTCGGGGAAGGTGTAGTCGATCCCGTCGGCGCTGACCGTGGCACCGCTGGTGGCTCCCGCGGCCGCGAGGGCGTCCTGGGAGTATGCCCAGCCGCCGCCGTCGAAGCCCCCGTTGAAGCTCGCGCCGTCCGGGTAGATCCCCTCGTTCGTGGAGTAGGGCCACAGTTCGCCCGGCTTGGCGACGGCGACCCGCAGGGCCGCGGTGCCGCTACTCGCCCCGGTCGCGTGGTCGGTGAGCGCGAACGTGACGGAGTAGTCTCCCTCGGCCGCGGGCGCCGTGACCTTGAGGGCGGCCTTGGCGGTGCCCGACGCCGGCACGGTGAGCGAGCCGGAGTCCGCGGACAGCGCCACGCCCGAGGGCGCGGTGGCCTTCCAGTCGACGGTGGCGGCCTTGGAGCCGAGGTTGGTCAGGTCGAGCGTGCTGTCACCGGAGGCGCCGGGCGCCAGGATCAGCCCGTCGGCGGGGCCGGTCGCCGCGAGGACCTTGCCGCCGCCCGTGGTGTCGGACGGGGGCACGGAACCGGCCGAGGACGCCCAGGACTTGTCGGGCGTGGTGCCGAGCGCCCAGTCCATCGTGCCGGCCTTCTTCAGCTGCCCGAAGGTCAGCCAGGACTGCTTCCACTCCTTGCCCTTGACGGCGAGCGCCTGCACGTACGGCGCCTTGGGCGCGGCCTTCGGCGCGTTGATCGCGAGCTTCTTGCCGTTCCCGAAGGTGATCTGCGCGACCGGGAAGGCGGGGCTGCCGAGGGCCAGCGTGTCGGTGCCCGGGGTCTCCGGGTACATGCCGAGCTCGGACCAGACGTACCAGGAGCTCATCGCGCCGAGGTCGTCATTGCCGAAGGAGCCGACCGGGGCGTTGAAGTACAGCTTCTGCTGCGCCTCGCGGACCGCGGCCTGCGTCTTCCAGGGCCGGCCCAGGTAGTCGTACTCCCAGGGGATCTCGACGCTCGGCTCGTTGCTGAGGTTGGCGTCGGTACTGCCCGGGTCGGTGATGTCGTCGAGCAGGCTGTCGAGGTACGAGGAGTACGCCTGCTTGCCGCCGCGCGCCTGGATCAGCTGCTTGAGGTTGAACGGGACCATCGGCGTGTACTGCGCCGAGGTGCCCTCCACGAAGCCGTTGGAGGTGCCGGGGGTGAAGCCGCTCGCGAACCGGCCGTCCTTGTCGCGGCCCTGGATGTAGCCCGTCTGCGGGTTGAAGACGTTCATCCAGTCCTGGGCGCGGGTGGCGAACTTCTTGTAGACGGCCGTCTTGCCCAGCGACTTGGCGTAGGACGCGAGCGCGTAGTCGGCGCTGTCGTACTCGAGCTGCGTGGAGACCGGGCCGTAGAAGTTGCAGCAGCCGTAGTCGTCCTCGTCGAGCGGCAGATAGCCCTTGGCGTCCCGCACGGACTCGCCGGGGCGGTCGTTGTTGGGGACGGTCGCCTCGTGCTCCATCGCGGAGAGCGCGTGCGCGGTGTCGAAGCCGCGGGCCCCGAAGGCGTAGGCGTCGGCGATGATCGCCGCGGCTGGATCACCGACCATGACGTAGCTCTCGGCGTTGTTCGACGCCCACTTGGGCAGCAGGCCCGTCTGGTCGTAGCCGTTGAGCATCGAGGTGACGATGTCGCTGGTGACCTTGGGCTCGATGGTCGCCATCAGCTGGGTCTGGGAGCGGTAGGTGTCCCAGGCCGAGTAGTTGGCGTACTGGGCCTTCTGGCCCTTGGCCAGCTTGTGGACCTGGTTGTCCATGCCCATGTACTGGCCGTTGTCGTCGGAGAAGACGTTCGGGTGCAGCAGGGAGTGGTAGAGCGCGGTGTAGAACTGCGTCTGCTGGTCCGTGCTGCCGCCGCCGACCGCGATCCTGCCGAGGACGTCGTTCCACGCGTCGTGGTTGGCCCGGCGCATGCCGTCGAAGTCCCAGCCCTTGACCTCGGCCTTGAGGTTGGCGGCCGCGTTGGCGTCACTGGTGTACGAGATGCCGACCGCGGCGGTGACCGACGGGTCCTTGCTCGTGTCGAACGTCAGGTACATCCCGCCTGCGCCCGTGGTCGGCGGCTGGGCGGCCTTGGCGTCCCGGGTGGCGGCGGAGGAGCCGCCGGCCTTCGCGCCCTGCGCGGTGTGCACGCTCGGGGAGGGCGCGGCGGGCACGGTGAAGTGCCGCTCGCGCTGCGCGGCCTCGGGGTGCTGCTGGAGGCTCTGCTTCGCCCTGCCCTGTGTGAGGGAGGTGGCGTTCTTGTTGATCGTGGAGCCGACCCAGGTGCCGCTGCCGGCGAAGGGGTGGTCGAACTTGATGTCGAAGTGCAGCGTGTACTTGTTGCTCGCGCCGCAGAAGTGGCCGCTGTCGACCGACCCGCTGATCTCCTTCTTGTTCACCACCTGCACGCGGGTGCCGTCGACCTGGGTGGCGCCGCCGTTCAGCTTGAGCAGCAGGTTCGACTGCTGCCCCGCGGGGAAGGTGAACCGCCCGAGGCCGGCCCGCGTGGTGTCGGTCAGCTCGGTCTTGACGCCGTTCGCGTCGGTGACGCCGTAGTAGCCGGCCGACGCCTGCTCGTCGTCGTGGCTGAAGCCGACCGACGTGCTGCCGAGGCTGCCGGAGAGCGCGCCCGTGGTGGGCAGGAACGGCAGGTCGCCCGCGACGCCGCAGCCGGGGCCCGAGACATGGGTCAGGCTGAAGCCGGAGAGCTTCTTGTCGTCGTACTCGTAGCCGCCGCCCGACGGCCGGTCGGGGGTGGTGTCGGGGCCCCACTGCATCATGCCGAACGGCATGTCGGGGCCGGGGAAGTCGTCCACGGCGCCCGAGGTGCCGACGATCGGGTTGACCAGCGACGCGGGGTCCTTGACCAGCGTGGGCGTGGCGGCCGAGGCGCTGGACGTCAGGGCCTGGAGCGGCAGGACGGCGAGGCCGAGGACGGACACCAGGGCCAGGCGTCTGCGATATCTGCGGTCGGGGGTGGGCGATGAGGGGCTGCTGTTGACCATTCGATTGCCTCCGCAGCGGTCGTGCTACGCACAGGACGTGCCGGTGGACCGGGGCGGCGCGGGGGCGCCACCGGGGTCCTGGAAGAGGGCGGCGCGGTCGCGGACCGATAGTCTGACAACGTTGCCACTCTGCACGAGTGACGAGTGAAACGTGGATGGTGATTGCGTGTCAACGCCATCAACACGACTTTCTGCGCGCCTCCTTCGCCGCCGCAGGGCGCGGCAGAACGGCGTGCCGTACGGCGTGTCGCGGGGCCCGGCGCACCGCGACACGCGGGTCCGACCAGCACCGGCGCCCCTCGCGCGGGGCCCGGCGGGCCGGCCGTCAGCGCATCCCGTCCCCGGCGTGCGCCGCGTGCGCGAGCAGGTCGGCGATCTCGTCGAGCGCCGCCGGGTCCTCCGTCAGCCGGCTGACCGCGACCCGGACATGGGCGGGTGGGCACGCCGCGCTCGGCGAGCCGCCGGGCCATCGCCGCCCTGCGGTGGGCGTACCGGGCCGCCGCACCCTCGACGAGCTCGGCGGCGGCCGGGTCGGTCAGCAGGTGGGCGAGCACGTTCTGGAGGATGCGGCTGGTCCAGCCGGTGCCGTAGGTGCGCAGGACGCGCACCTTGTCGACCACGTCGCGCCGCCCGCCGAGCACGGCGACCCGCAGGTCGGGGCCGTGCGGCTTGGAGTACGAGCGGACGAGCACCGAGCGCTCGGGCAACCGCGCGGCGAGGCTCGCCGCCGGGCGCGCCGTGAACGGTCCCGCGCCGTCGTCCTCCACGAGCACCACGGCGGGCACCGCGGCGAGGACGCCGGCCAGCAGGTCGGCGCGCTCCTCGGTGACGCTCCAGCCGCAGGGCGACTTGGCCTTCGGCTGGTACAGGAAGAGGGTCGGTGAGGCGGCGGCCCCGGGCGCGTACGGCACCGGTCTGTACGCGCGCGGGCCGCGCGGCTCACCGCCGGTGCGGCGGCCCCGGCGGTTGTGGGGACTCCGGCGGCTCCGGCGGGCGGTGGCGGAAATCGTCATATCCGTGTCCTTGCCGCCATCGGGGGATCTGATCACGATGGACGGGTGAGCAACCGACGCATCGTCTTCGCCGTCTTTCCCGGTTTCCAGATCCTCGACCTGACCGGACCTCACGAGGTGTTCACCCAAGCGGGGCGTCTCACCGGGGGCGTCGTCCTCGAAACGGTGGCCGCCGCGCCAGGTCCTGTCGTCTCCAGCGGCGGCCTCGCGGTCTCCCCGACCCTGACCACAGGGGAGGACACGGGCCCGGTGGACACCCTGATCGCCGTGGGCGGCCGGGGCATCGACCGGGCCTGCGAAGACAGGGCCTTCGTCGACTGGTTCGCCCGGAGTGCCCGGCACGCCCGCCGTACGGCGTCGGTGTGCAGCGGCGCCTTCCTGCTGGGTGCCGCCGGACTCCTGGACGGGCGGCGGGCGGCCACCCACTGGGACCACTGCGCCCGGCTGGCCGAGCGGTATCCGCGGGTCACCGTCGATCCCGACTCGATCTTCGTCCGTGACGGCGACGTGTGGACCTCGGCCGGTGTCACCGCGGGCATGGACCTCGCGCTCGCCATGACCGAAGACGATCACGGGCCCGAAGTCTCCCGCGCCATTGCCCGCCGGCTGGTGATGTTCGTCCAACGCCCCGGAGGCCAGGCGCAGTTCAGTGCGCAGCTCGCCGCCCAGCGTCCGGAGCGTGCGCCCTTGCGGGATGTCCTCGCCGAGATCGCCGACCACCCGGAACACGACCTCGGCGTGCCCGCCCTCGCGGCCCGGGCCGCGATGAGCGAACGGAACTTCACCCGCGTCTTCCGCGCGGAGACCGGCAGGACTCCCGCCGCGTACGTCGAGATCGCCCGCATCGAGGCCGCAAGGCGGCTCCTGGAGACCACCACCGCCACCTTGGAATCGGTGGCACGCGCCTGCGGCTTCGGAACCGTCGAGACCCTGCACCGCAGTTTCAAGCGAACGCTCCTGGTGACCCCCGGCGAGTACCGCAAGCGCTTCTCCGCCCGCGTCCCCGCTGTCTGATCAACGCCAGCCACCTCAGAAAGGCTCGCTCATGCGTATCGTCATCCCGATCTTCGACGGATTCACCGCACTGGACGCCGTCGGCCCGTACGAGGTCCTTCGCATGCTGCCGGAATCCGACGTCGTCTTCGCCGCCGGCGCCCCGGGCCCCTGCACGGACAGCCAGGGCCGTCTCGGGCTCCTTGCCACGCACTCCTTCGAGGACGTCGCCGAGGCGGATGTCCTGGTGGTGCCGGGCGGCCCGGGTGTGGACGCCCACACCGCCGACGAACGGCTGCTCGACTGGATCCGCCGCATCCACGCCACGACCACATGGACGACCTCGGTGTGCACCGGCTCTCTCCTGCTCGGTGCGGCAGGCCTGCTCGACGGGCTTGAGGCCACCACCCACTGGAGGGCCGTCGACGCCCTGGAGTCGTACGGCGCCGTCTACACGGCGCGGCGCGTCGTGGAGCAGCCCGGCGGCATCGTCACCGCAGCCGGGGTCTCCTCGGGCATCGACATGGCGCTGCGGCTCGCCGAACTCATCGCGGGGCGAGTGGCCGCCGAGGCGTTCCAGCTCCTCATCGAGTACGACCCCCAGCCGCCCTTCGACTCCGGCTCCTACGCCAAGGCGTCCCAGGAGGCCAAGGACTACCTGGCGGCGCGCCCGCGGCGCACAGCCCACGGTGCACCGCCGGCGAGCGCGCGATCCGTGAAGTGAGGGCGGTGCCGCGGGCCGGGTCCTGGGGAGCGGCACGCCCCCGGGCCCCGCGGCTCACCGCCGCTGCGGCGGCTCGGGCGGCTCCGGCGGGAGGGTCGTGACGTCAGGGGCGCGCTCCGGCCAGACAAGCAGCACCTGGCAGGGCGCGTGGTCGACGACGAAGCGGCTCGCCGGGCCGAGGCTGCGCGGGCCGAGCCGGTCGCGCTCCCCGTCGCGGGCGAGCACCAGCAGGTCAGCGTCGCGGCAGGCGGCGACCACCGCGCGCTCCGCACGGCCCGTGACGGCCCGCCGCTCGCACGGCAGGCCCAGGCGCTCCGCCGCCTCGGCGAGCAGCCCCGCGGCGGACTCGGCCTCCATGCCCTCGACCGCGCTGCCGGGGTCGTGGCCCGCCCTGGCCCTGCCGAGCAGCCCGGCGAACGCGCCGTGCGCGACGCCCGGCACGTCAGGATCGCTGACGTGCAGCAGGGTCAGGGCCGCCCCGTCGGGCGCGTGGGCCCGCAGGGCGTCCACACAGGCGGGCCAGGTCCCCTCGACCAGCCAGGCGGTCACGTTCACATGCGCTCTCACACCGCCCAACCTGCCACACCGCGGACCGCTCCACGGCGTACCCGGCCGCCGCGCGGCCGTACGGCGGGTCCGCCCGGGGCGGGGTCAGCGGCGGCGTACGTAGAGCGCCCAGGTCAGGGCCGCGCAGACGGCGTACGCGGCGAGGAAGGCGGCGTACGCGAGGTCGCCGGTGCCCGCGGTGAGGAACGACTGACGGAAGGCGGCGTTGACGAGGACGCCGCCGAACGCCCCGATCGCACCGGCGAGTCCGATGAGCGCGGTGGTCCTGCGCCGCGCCGTCTCCTCCGCGGCGCCGGGCGCGAGGGCGCCGGCGGCGACGGCGGCGCGGGCCGCGGCCTGCTGCACGGCGGGGATCATCTTGTACGTGGAGCCGTTGCCGACCCCGCTGAACAGGAACAGCGCGACGAAGCCCACCATGAACAGGGGCAGCGACCCGCTCCTCGACGCCGTCAGCACGAGGGCCGCGCCCGCGGCCATCGCGAGGAACGTCCCGAGGGTCACCCGCGCCCCGCCCCACCGGTCGGCGAGCCGGCCGCCCACGGGCCGGGTGAGCGAGCCGAGCAGCGGCCCGAGGAAGGTCAGGTACGCGGCCCTGACCGGGGTGTCGAAGCGGTCGGCGAACTGCACCTGGAGCACCTGCCCGAAGGCGAACCCGAAGCCGATGAACGAGCCGAACGTGCCGGTGTAGAGCGCGGAGAGCGCCCAGCTGTGCCCGTGGCGCGCCACCTCGCCGAGGTCGCGCCACCCGTCGCCCGCGGTGGCGGCCCCGCCGACGCGCAGGTTGTCCATGCGCAGCCACGCGGCGAGCGCCGAGGCGACGATCAGCGGCAGGTAGACGAGGAGCAGCACCCGGGGGTGCGCCGCGCCCGCCGTCGCGAGCACCAGCAGCCCGACGAGCTGCACGACGGGCACGCCCAGGTTGCCGCCGCCCGCGTTGACGCCGAGCGCCCAGCCCTTGAGGCGCTGCGGGTAGAAGGCGTTGATGTTGGCCATGGACGAGGCGAAGTTGCCGCCGCCGACGCCGGAGACGCAGGCGAGGACGAGCAGGGTCCCGTAGGAGGCGCCGGGGTGGAGCAGCACCCCTGCGAGGCCGGTGGGCAGGAGCAGCAGCAGGGCGCTGAAGACGGTCCAGTTGCGGCCGCCGAAGCGGGCCACGGCGAAGGTGTAGGGCAGCCGCAGCACGGCGCCGAGCGCGGTCGGCAGCGCGGTGAGGGTGAACTTGCGCGCCGGGTCGAGCCCGTACTCGGGTCCGAGGAAGAGGACGAGCACGGACCACAGGCTCCACACGGAGAAGCCGATGTGCTCGGTGAGCACCGAGTGCACGAGGTTGCGCGCGGCGGTGCGCGCGCCGGTCGCGGCCCAGAACTCCGGGTCCTCGGGCCGCCATTCGGTGAGCGTGTGCGAGCGGCGGCCCGGCCGGGCGGCGGCCGGGTCGCGGCGGTCCGTGAGCGTGGTCATGGTGTTCCCCCTGCGGTGGCGGGCGTGCCGGACGGATGGCGTGGCGGTACGAGGGGACGCGCCTCGGGCGCCCCGGCCGGGAGCGCGGCGCCCGGCCGCGGCGCCGCGCACGGCCCCGGGGGCGCGGCGTGCGCGCGGCCGTCGGCGGCCGGGTCCGCGCCCGTGCGGCGGATCGGCCAGACGCGCAGCGCGGCCGGTGTGCCGTCGGGGGCCGTGTCCTCGTCGAGGCAGCGGCCGTCGCGCAGGTCCCAGGCCTGCTTGTACATGGGCGAGATGACGGTCGGGACGCCGCCGCGGCTGCCGAGCAGGCCCCGGGCGATCACCGTGGCGCCGCTGAACGGGTCGCGGTTCGCCACCGCCCACAGGGCGCCGGAGCGGTCGCGGAACACGGCGATCTGCTCGGTGCCGAGCAGGACGGCCGCGCCCCTGCCGGGCGTCAGGTCGCGCTCGGCGCAGACGGCCCGCCACCGCTCGCCGTCGTGGATCTCGATCCGGACGACTCCCCCGCTCACGCGCCCCTCACCTCGAGGCGCGGGCCGCCGATCACGACGGGCGACGGCAGCGGCTCTCCACGCTCGCCCGGCCTCGCCGGCCTGATCTGGCCGCGCTCGGGGACGAAGGTGACGGCCGGGTCCGGCGTGCCGGGCGCGTTGACGAACGACGCGAAGCGGCGCAGCCGCTCCGGGTCGGCGAGGGTGGCGGCCCACTCGTCCTCGTAGGCCGCCACATGGCGCGCCATCAGCCGCTCCAGTTCCGCGCAGAGCCCCAGGGAGTCGGCGACCACCACGTCGCGCACGTGGTCGAGGCCGCCGTCGATGCGCTCCAGCCACGCCGAAGTGCGTTCGAGGCGGTCGGCGGTGCGGATGTAGAACATCAGGAAGCGGTCGACCACCTTGATCAGGGTGTCCCGGTCCAGGTCCTTGGCGAGCAGGTCGGCGTGGCGCGGGGTCATGCCGCCGTTGCCGCCGACGTAGAGGTTCCAGCCGGCGGCGGTGGCGATGACGCCGAAGTCCTTGCCGCGTGCCTCGGCGCACTCCCTGGCGCAGCCGGAGACCGCGGACTTGAGCTTGTGCGGGGAGCGAAGGCCCCGGTAGCGCAGTTCGAGTTCGATGGCGAGGGCGACCGAGTCCTGCACGCCGTAGCGGCACCAGGTCTGCCCGACGCAGGACTTCACGGTGCGCAGCGCCTTGCCGTACGCGTGTCCCGACTCGAAGCCCGCGTCGACGAGTCGGCCCCAGATGGCGGGCAGCTGGTCGACGCGCGCGCCGAACAGGTCGATGCGCTGGGCTCCGGTGATCTTCGTGTAGAGGCCGTGGTCGCGGGCGATCTCGCCGATGGTGACGAGCCCTTCCGGGGTGATCTCGCCGCCCGGTACGCGCGGCACGACCGAATAGGAGCCGTTGCGCTGGAGGTTGGCGAGGAAGTGGTCGTTGGTGTCCTGGAGCGCGGCCTGTTCGCCGTCGAGGATGTGGCCGCCGCCGAGGGAGGCGAGGATGGAGGCGACGGTGGGTTTGCAGATGTCGCAGCCCTCGCCGGTGCCGTGCTCGGCGAGCAGCGCGGAGAACGTGGTGAGGCCCCTGACCCGGACGATCTCGTAGAGCTCGGCGCGGGTGTGGGCGAAGTGCTCGCACAGGCCGGTGGCGACGGCGACGCCGCTCGCGGCGAGTTCGCCCGCGACGAGGGTGCCCAGCAGTTTCGCGCAGGAGCCGCAGCCGGTGCCCGCCCTGGTGCACGTGCCGACCTCGGCGGCGCTGCCGCAGCCCTGCTCGGTGACGGCGGCCCTGACGGCGGCCTTGGTGACGTTGTGGCAGGAGCAGACGACAGCCTCGTCCGGCAGTTCCGCCTGCCCGCCGCCCGCCGCCGCGAGTCCGGCAGGCAGGACGAGCTGCTCCGGCGGGGTGGTCAGCGGGGTGCCGGCCGCCGCGAGCGGCCGCAGCACCCCGTACGCCTCGGTGTCGCCGACGAGGACGCCGCCGCGCAGCGCCCCGTCGGGCCCGATGACGAGCTTCCGGTAGATCCCGGCCCTGCCGTCGCTGTAGAGGACGTCAAGGGCGCCGTCCGACGCGCCGTGCGCGTCGCCGAAGCTGGCGACGTCCACGCCGAGCAGTTTGAGCTTGGTCGAGGTGTCGGCGCCGGTGAAGGGGGCGGGCGCGGCGCCCGCGACGGCGCGGGCCGCGGCCTCGGCCATCGCGTAGCCGGGTGCGACGAGCCCGTGGACCCGGCCGTCGGCGGCGCGCGCACACTCGCCGATCGCGTAGACACGCGGGTCGGGGGTGCGGCAGCTGCCGTCCACGGCGACGCCGCCGCGCTCGCCCACGGGCAGGCCCGCGGCGCGCGCGAGGGAGTCGCGCGGGCGGACACCCGCGGAGAACACCACGAGGTCGACGGCGAGTTCGCTGCCGTCGGAGAGTTCCATCGCGCGGACCCGCCCGTCGGGTCCTGTCAGCACGGCCTGGGTGCCTGCCCCGGTGTGCACCCGCACCCCGAGGTCCTCGACCTTGCGGCGCAGCAGCGCGCCGCCGCCCTCGTCGACCTGGAGCGCCATCAGGCGGGGCGCGAACTCCACGACGTGCGTGGGCAGTCCGAGCGCGGTGAGCGCGCCGGCAGCTTCGAGCCCGAGCAGCCCGCCGCCGACGACCGCGCCCGCCGCCGCCCTGCCCGCGTCGGCGCTGATCGCCTCCAGGTCCTCGACGGTCCGGTACACGTGGCAGCCTGCGGCGTCGCGGCCCGGCACGGGCGGCACGAACGGCGCCGAGCCGGTGGCGAGCACCAGCGTGTCGTAGCGGACGCGCGCGCCGCTCGCCGTGGTGACCGTGCGGGCGCCGCGGTCGAGGGCGACGGCCGGGTCGCCGAGCCTGAGGTCGATGCCGTGCCCGGCGAGGAACCCCGGCGGGCACAGGGAGAGTTCCTCGGCGCTCGTGCCGGAGAACCAGGACGTCAGGTGGACCCGGTCGTAGGCGGGCCTGGTCTCCTCGGCGAGGACCGTGATGCGCGTCCCCGCCGCCTCGGGCAGCGCCACCAGGGCTTCGAGGAAGCGCTGGCCGACCATGCCGTGGCCGACGAGGACCACATGGCCGGGGCGGGTCCCGGCCGCGGGGTCCTGCGGTGGCGCCTCGGGCGCCGGGGGTGTCGTCATCGGGTGCTCCTTGGCTGGGGGCGTGGGCGCCTGCGGCCGCTTCCTCGGGGCTCCGCGCTCTCGTGAGGGCTTCGTGCCCCGGGGCTCCGAGCGTGGTCGGCGGCCGTTTCGCGGCCGGGTCGGCCGTGTTGCCCGCGCGGTACGCCTCCCTCACGGGCGTACGGGACCGGGGTGGGGAGGACGTCATCCGCCGTAACGCCCCCGGCTGTTTCGCTTACTTGGGCGAGACCGCGGGGCAATGCGCAGGAAACCGGGGCCGCTCAGCCTCGGGATCATGAAAACCGCCGCAGCCACCGCCCCCGGTGGGCCATTCGCCGAAGGTCCCCTCGCGGGATTCACCGTGGGGGTGACCGCCGCGCGCCGGCGCGCCGAGCTGGTCGCGCTGCTGACGCGCAGCGGCGCGCAGGTCGTGGAGGCGCCCGCCCTGCGCATCCTGCCGCTCGACGACGACGCGGCGCTGCGCGAGGCGACCCGGCGGTGCCTCGCCGCACCGCTCGACTACGTGGTCGCCACCACGGGCGTCGGCTGGCGCGGCTGGATGAGCGCCGCGGACGGCTGGGGGCTCGGCGCCGCGCTCGCGGACGCCTGCAGGGGCGCGGTGGTGCTGACCCGCGGCCCGAAGGCGACGGGCGCGGTGCGGGCGAGCGGCCTCGGCGAGGGCTGGTCACCGGCGTCCGAGGCCACCGGCGAGCTGCTGACCTGGCTGCTTGCGAGGCCGCTCGCCGGGCGGCGGATCGCGGTGCAGGAACACGGTGTGCCGCTCGACGGGTTCGCCGCCGCGCTGCGCGAGCGGGGCGCGGAGGTGGTGACCGTCCCGGTGTACCGGTGGGCGCCGCCGGAGGATCCCGCGCCGCTGCGCCGCCTGGTGGAGCAGACGGCCAGGCGCGAGGTGCACGCCGTGACGTTCACCAGCGCCCCCGCCATCACGGCGTTCCTGACGACGGCGGAGGCGGACGGACTGCGGGACGCCGTGCGGGCGGCGCTGCGGGAGGACGTGCTGCCGGTCGCCGTGGGCCCGGTGTGCGGGCGGCCGCTGCTCGACCTGGGCCTTCCCGTGGTGTGGCCGGGGCGCGGCAGGCTCGGCGCGCTGGTGCGCACGGTCACCCAGGTGCTGCCGGAACGGGCCCGCAGGACCGTGGAGTCGGCGGACGGGCCGCTGGTGCTCCAGGGCAACGCGGTGCTGGTGGGCGGCGAGAGCCTGCGGGTGTCCCCGAAGTCGGCCGCGCTGCTGCGGGCGCTCGCGGTGCGTCCTGGCTGGGTGGTGAGCAGGGCGGAGCTGCTGCGGCGGGTGTGGCAGGACTCGTCGGCCGACGAGCACGCGGTGGAGGCCGCCGTCGCCCGGCTGCGGGCGTCGCTCGGCGCCCACGGCGGCCTGGTGCGCACGGTGCCCAAGCGCGGCTACCGGCTGGCCGCGGGATGAGGGCGCCGACGCTGGTGGCCGCCGCCCACGGCACCAGGGACCCGGCGGGCTGCGCGGTGACCGAGGCGCTGCTCGACCGGGTGCGCGCGCTGCGCCCCGGCCTGCGGGTCGTCGCCTGCTATCTCGATCTGGCGGCGCCCGCCCTGCCCGAGGTGCTCGCTGGGCTGCGGGGCGACGCCGTGCTGGTGCCGCTGCTGCTCGGCACGGGTTACCACGTACGGGTCGACCTGCCGCGCGCGCTGGCCGGCGCGCCGCACCTGAGGGCCCGCGTGGCGGCGCCCCTCGGCCCCCACCCGCTGCTCGCGGAGGCGCTCGCCCGCCGGCTCGCCCGCTGCGGCCGCGAGGGCGGGCCCGTGGTGCTCGCGGCCGCGGGTTCCGGTGATCCCGCGGCGGGCGACGGCACGCGCGCCATGGCCGCGCTGCTGGCCGAGCGGCTGCGGGCGCCGGTGGTCGCCGCGTACCTGAGCGCGGCGGAGCCGACGCCCGCGCAGGCCGTCGACCGGCTGCGCGCGGCGGGCCACCGTGAGGTCACCGTCGCCCCCTACCTGCTGGGGCCCGGGTTCTTCGCCCGCGCGGCAGCGCGCACGGCGGCGACCCGTACGGCGGAGCCGCTTGCCGCGCACGAGGCAGTGGCGCGCCTGGTCCTGCTGCGCCACGCCGAGGCGTGCGCGGCACCGTGGCCTTCGCTGCCGCGCGGCGGCGGGTACGGGCCTGGCCGCGCGGCGCCGGACACGGCAGCGGTGGCGAGCGGCGCAGGGCCCGCGTAGCCGGACGGTCCCGCTCCCCCGGCCGGGCGCGGTGCGCGCCGGGCGCCAGGGCCCGGCGCGGCGGGGCCTCAAGCCGCGGGGCCGACCGGGGCCCTGGACCGGACCGGGGCCTCCCCCGCACGCCGCGCACGCCGGGCGGCCTGGCGTACGGCGTGCCCCGCCTCAGTGCGACTCGCGGCCCACCGCGGGCCCGGTGGCGCCGGTCAGGAAGTCCAGGTCGGCGCCGGTGTCGGCCTGGGTGACATGGTCGACGTAGAGGCGCTCCCAGCCGCGCGCGGGCGCCGCGTACCGGTCGGTGGTGGCGCGGTCCGGGGTGCGGGCGGCCAGCTCGGCGTCCGGCACGTCCAGGGTCAGGGTCCGCGCCGGCACGTCGAGTTCGATGACGTCGCCGGTGCGGACGAGCGCGAGCGGGCCGCCCGCGGCGGCCTCCGGCGCGACGTGCAGCACCACCGTCCCGTACGCGGTGCCGCTCATCCGCCCGTCGCAGACCCTGACCATGTCGCGCACGCCCTGTTCGAGGAGCTTCTTCGGCAGGGGCATGTTGGACACCTCGGGCATGCCCGGGTAGCCGCGGGGCCCGCAGCCGCGGAGCACGAGCACCGAGTCGGCGTCCACGTCCAGGCCGGGGTCGTCGACGCGGGCGTGGAAGTCCTCGACGCTGTCGAAGACGACGGCGCGCCCGCGGTGGCGCAGCAGGTTCCCTGAGGCCGCGGCGGGCTTGACGATCGCGCCGTCGGGCGCGAGGTTGCCGCGCAGCACGGCGATGCCCGCGTCGTCCCGCAGGGGCTCGTCGCGTGCTCTGATGACCTCGCGGTCCCAGATCCGCGCGTCGTCCAGGTGGTCCACGAGGGGCCGTCCCGTGACGGTGAGCGCCGCCGGGTCGAGCAGGTCGCGCACCTCGCGCAGGACGGCGAGCAGGCCGCCGGCCCTGTGCAGGTCGTCCATGAGGAAGCGGCCCGCGGGCTGGAGGTCCACGAGCAGCGGCACCCGGGAGCCGATGCGGTCGAAGTCGTCGAGGGTGAGGCCGATGCCGAGCCGGCCGGCGATCGCCAGCAGGTGGACGACGGCGTTGGTCGAGCCGCCGATCGCGGCGAGCGCGACGATCGCGTTGTGGAAGGAGGCACGGGTCAGCAGCGTGCTCGGGGTGCGGTCCTCACGCACCAGCTCCACCGCGAGCCTCCCGGTGGCGTGCGCGGACTCCAGCAGCCTGCTGTCGGGCGCCGGGGTGCCCGCGACGCCCGGCAGGACCGTGCCGAGCGCCTCGGCGAGCAGCCCCATGGTGGAGGCGGTGCCCATGGTGTTGCAGTGGCCGCGGCTGCGGATCATCGCGGACTCGGAGCGGATGAAGTCCTCGCGGCTGAGGGTGCCGCCGCGCACCTCCTCGCTGAGCCGCCACACGTCGGTGCCGCAGCCGAGCGGCTTGCCGCGGAACGTGCCCGTCAGCATCGGCCCGCCGGGCACGACGACGGCGGGCAGGTCGACGGAGGCCGCGGCCATCAGCAGGGAGGGGATGGTCTTGTCGCAGCCGCCGAGCAGCACCACCCCGTCGACGGGGTTGCCGCGGAGCATCTCCTCCGTGGCCATCGCCGCCATGTTCCGCCAGAGCATCGCGGTCGGCCGCAGCAGGGTCTCGCCGAGGGAGACCACCGGCAGGTTGAGCGGAATGCCGCCCGCCTCGTGGATGCCGTCGCGCACCGAGGACGCGACCTCGTCCAGGTGCGCGTTGCAGGGCGTGAGGTCGGACGCGGTGTTGGCGATCGCGATGTGCGGCCGCCCGGAGAACGCGTCCGACGGCAGGCCCCTGCGCATCCAGGCCCGGTGGATGTAGCCGTCGCGGTCGTCGCCGCCGTACCACTGGGCGCTGCGGAGTTCCGATGTCATCGTGGTCCCGCCCTCCGGGGGTCGAAGCGGGCGGGCCGCCCGCGAGCGCCCGCCGCCGAATCAAGATCACCGACTGTACGCGCGGGCCCCGTCCCCCGGAAGACGTCCGCGGAGCCCGTACGCATCACCGCCGCAGGGGAGGTACGGCCCCGTTCCGGGACGCCCGGCACCCCGCCCCGTACGCCCACAGGCCACGCGATGTCGCCGAACGGCCACGGGCGGGGCCCGGGCCGGACCGCCCGCACCACCCGCGTCCAGGGCCGGGGCCTCGCGGCCCCTGGGCCGCGGGTTCCGACCGCCCTGAGGGCGCGGGGCGGGTGCCGGTACGATCGCGGGGAGGGTCGGCTCCAGGATCCGCGAGCCACGACGGCAGGAGCGGGGCGCCCCCGACCAGGGGGGCGGCGGGGCCGACCGTGGCGCGGCGGCGTCCACAGCGCCGCGGTGGCGCCGTACCCGCACTCGCCAGGCCGGGGCACGAGACCCCGGCAGGGCACGCGCCGGAGACACCGGCCTACGGGGATGACCCGGGCGCGCCCCCGCGCGTCCGCCGCGAGCTGACCGAGGAGCACCACCCTGATGACCGTCGAGGATCCGGCGACCGTGCCGCCCGCCGTCGTGGAAGTGACCGATATCGATGTGGTCCGCCAGGGCAGACTGCTGCTCGACTCGGTCTCGATGACCGTGCGCGGCGGCGAGCACTGGGCGCTGCTCGGCTCCAACGGGGCAGGCAAGTCGACCCTGCTCGGCATGGTCGGCGCGCTGACGCACCCGACGCGCGGCCGGGTGGAGGTGCTCGGCAGGACCCTGGGCCGGGTCGACCTGCGGGAGCTGCGCACGTCCATCGGCCATGTGAACCCGCGCCATCCGCTGCGCTCGCCGCTGCGGGTCCTCGACGTGGTGCTGACCGGGCTGACCAACTCCGTGGAGCCGGTGCCGCGCTGGGCTCCGGCCGCCGGGGAGCCGGAGCGCGCGCTGCGGCTGCTCGCCATGCTGGGCATGGGCGGCAAGGCGGAGGCGCGCTGGCCGACGCTGTCGCAGGGCGAGCGCGGCCGTACGCTCATCGCCCGCGCGCTGATGGCGCGCCCCCGGCTGCTGCTGCTCGACGAGCCGGCGACCGGCCTCGACCTGGCGGCGCGCGAGCAGCTGCTGAGCGCGCTGGACGCGCTGCGGCTCGCCCACCCCGAGCTGGCCACCGTACTGGTCACGCACCACCTGGAGGAGCTGCCCGCCTCCACGACGCACGCGATGCTGCTGCGCGAGGGGCGGTGCGTGGGGTCGGGCCCGGCCGCCGAGGTACTCACGACCGACCGGGTCAGCAAGTGCTTCGACCACCCGGTGCGCATCTCCCGCACGGACGGCAGGTGGACGGCGCGGGCCGACCGGATCAGCCCTGCGGAGGCACTTCCCCAGGAGTGAACGCCGTGCCCTGGTGGAAGTAGAGCAGCCACTCGCCGCCGGTGTGCCGCCACACCGAACTGCGGTGTGCGCGGCGCCCGCCGGCCTCCACGTCGAAGGTCACGTGCACCACGCCGTCGGCGAGTTCCACCGCGTCGAGGCGCGAGACGGTCGGCGGCGGGCCCGCGGGTCCCCTGGCCCGCAGTTCGGCGACGAGGGTCTCCCGGTTCCAGCAGCGGCCCGACGAGCCGAAGGACAGGAACTCCGGGTGGAGCAGGGCGGCGAGCCGGGCGGGCGAGCCCTGCACCGCGGGGTCGAGGAAGCGCAGCTCCGCCTCGATGACGGCGGCCGTGGCGGGCGAGGGGTCAGCCATGGGTGAGCTCCATCAGTCGGACGGCGGTGTTCCAGTTGCGGCTGGTGGCGACCACGCCCGGGTAGCGCCCCGGCCTGCCGAGCGCGGCGGCGAGCTTCGAGCGCCCCACGCCGTCGGGTGCCAGCAGGTAGAGAGCGCGGTCGCCGAGCCGGAACGCCTCGGGGAGGTACGCGCCGGGGTCGAGGTCGGCGAGGCGGGCGGGGTCCACCGGCGCGGAGAAGTACGTGACGTGCAGCTGCCTGCCCTCCAGCGCTTCCGCGTCGAACGGGCAGCGGGCGACGACCGTTTCGAGGTACGCGGCGTCGCGCACGACGCAGCCGATCGCGCTGCCGAAGCGCTCACCGAGCGCCGCCTCGATGCGGGCGCGCAGCGCGTCGTCGCCCTGCCGGCCGCCGCCGGGGGCGCGGAAGACCGCGTTGCCGCTGCGCAGATGGGTGCGGACCGCTTCGAGGCCGAGGCCGCCGAGGGTCTCGCGCAGGTCGGCCATGGGGACCTGCGTGCTGCCGCTGACGTTGATCCCGCGCAGCAGGACGGCGTACGACGTGGTCATGCGGGACACGATAGGGCGGCGCGGCGGCCTCCGAGGCAAGGCGCGAGCGGCCGCTGACGCGGTGGAAGGCGGCGCCGCGCGGGGTGAGAGGGTGGTGCGCCGACAGGCATATCCCGCGGCGCACGTGAGCGAGTGGACTTCCCCATGGACGAGGCTCAGGCCAGAGACATCCTCAGGGCCGCGGGGCTGCCGCGGTCCGCCGAGCTGATCGCGCTCGGCGAGAACGCGGTGTTCGCCGCGGGAGAGCTCGTGGTGAAGGTGGGCAGGGACGCGGCGCGCGCGCCCGAGCTGTGGGAGCGCGCCGAGCGCGAGGTGGCGCTCGCCGGGTGGCTGGCGGGCGCCGGGGTGCCCGCGGTGCGCGCGGCCGAGCCGCGGGCGCGCCGGGTGGCGGGCCATCCGGTGACGCTGTGGCACCGGCTGCCCGCCGCGGTGCGCCCCGCGGAGCCCGCCGACCTCGCGGAGCCGCTGCTGCGAGTGCACGCGCTGCCGGTGCCCGAGGACCTGGCGCTGCCGCGGCGCGAGCTGCTCGGCGGGGTGGAGCGCTGGCTGCGGCTCGCAGGCGACGCGATCGACCCGGCGGACGCGGCCTATCTGCGGGAGCGCAGGGACGGCTTCGCGCAGCGCGCGGCCGCCCTGACGCCGCTGCTGCCGCCCGGCCCGATCCACGGGGACGCGCTGCCGCGCAATGTGCAGGTGACCGCGGACGGGCCCGTCCTGGTGGACCTGGAGACCTTCTCCTGCGACCTGCGGGAGCACGACCTGGTGGTCCTCGCGCTCTCCCTCGACCGGTACGGCCTCGACCCGGCCGCGTACGACGCGTTCACCGCCGCCTACGGCTGGGACGTGCGCGCGTGGGAGGGGTGCGCCGTGCTGCGGGGCGCGCGGGAGACCGCGAGCTGCGCGTGGGTGGCGCAGCACGCCCCGGCGAACCCGGCGGCGCGCGCGGAGTTCGCACGGCGGGTCGCCTCGCTGCGCGCCGGCGACCCGGAGGTGCGCTGGTACCCGTTCTGAGCCGCGGGGCCGCCGGCGGCCGCGCTCAGCCGCGGCGCGCGGCGCCGGTGTCCGCTGCGGGCACGGCGAACCGGGCCCGCAGCGGCCAGTCGCGGTCCACGCTCGCCTCCGCGTCGCCCTTGCGGCGCAGGAAGCCCTCGAAGTCCTCGGCCCAGGCCGCGTACCAGGCGACCTGCCGCTCGTGCAGCTCGCGGGCGCCGAGCGCGGCGACCTTCGGGTGCCTGGCAGCTATCGCGGTCGCGACCCGGACGGCCGCGAGGGCGTCGGCGACCGCCTCGTGCGCCGCTTCGAGCACCACGCCGTACTCCCCGCAGACGGCCTCCAGGGTGCGCTTGCCCTTGCGGTAGCGGTCGACGGCCCGGTCGATGGTGTACGGGTCGACGACCGGGCCGAGCGGCCCGAGCGGCGGCAGGCCGTGCCGTTCGAGCTCGGCGCAGAGCAGCGTCAGGTCGAAGGCGGCGTTGTAGGCGACGACGGGCACGCCACGCGCCCAGGCGCCGCGCAGCGCGTCCGCGACCTCGGCGGCCACCTCGCCTGCCGGCCTGCCGTCGGCGGCGGCGCGCTCGCTGCTGATGCCGTGCACGGCGGACGCCTGGGCGGGGATCAGCACGCCGGGGTCGGCGAGCCAGGTGCGGCTCGCCACCACCTCGCCCGCGTCGGCCTCCACCACGGCGGCGGAGACGATCCTCGCCTCCAGCGGCTCCGTGCCCGTCGTCTCCAGGTCGAACCCGGCCAGCGGTCCCCCGTGCCACGTCATCCTGACTTCCCCTCACCGTGCGGCCCCGCCGCGCCGTTGTGCCCCCGTACTCCCCACACCCTCGCACGCGGCACTGACAGCGGCGCGGGGCCCGCGCTCAGGAGACCGGACGCGAGTCGGCCCAGAACGTCTCGAACTCCTCGCGGTAGACCTCGAAGAGGCCGTGCTCGGCGTCCCGTCCCGCGCGCACCACCGCGCGCCCGCCGCCGCGCAGCACCAGCACCGGGGTCTCGATGCCGCGCGCGGTGCGCAGGTACGACTGGACGACAGCAAGCCCGCCGGGGCCGTCGCCGTCGACGAGGTAGGCGGTGAAGCGGGGCGTCTCGTCGAAGACGTGTATCTCGAAGGCGCCGGGGTCGCGGAGCTTGGCGCGCACGCGGCGCATGTGCAGGATGTTCATCTCGACGGAGCGGCTCAGCTCGCCCTTGCGCAGCCCGAGCTCGCGCTCGCGGCGTTTGGCCGCGCTGCTCGCCGGGTTGAGGAAGAGGAGCCGCACCCGGCAGCCCGACTCGGCGAGCCGGATCAGCCGCCTGCCGGAGAAGTTCTGCGCCAGCAGGTTGAGGCCGATGCCGATCGCGTCGACCCTGCGGGCGCCGCCGAAGAGGTCCTCTGCGGGGAACTCGCGCTGGAGCCTGACCCGGTCGGGGTGGACGGAGACCACGTCCGCGTACCGGTCGCCGACCAGGTCCTCGACCGCGTCGACCGGCAGCCTGGCGTCCTCCGCGGGCTCGCCGCCGGTGGTGCCGAGCAGGGCGAGCAGCCGGGCGCAGGCCCGCTCGGCCTGGGCGAGGACCGTCTCGGACAGGGCGCGGTTGCGGGAGACGGCGTTGCGGGCGACCTCCAGCTCGTCGAGGACGAGTTCCAGCTCGCGCCGGTCGCGCACGTACGGTTCGAAGCAGGGCCAGTGCTGCACCGTCAGCTCGCGCAGCTGGGGCAGGGTGAGGAAGCAGAGCACGTCGTCGTCCGCGGGGTCGAGCAGATAGCCCTTGCGGCGGGAGACCTCGCGCACGGCGGCGGCGCGCTGCACCCACTCCTGGCCCGCCGGCCCGGCGGCGGCGATGACCCAGTCGTCGCCGTGGTGGGGCTCGTAGACGGGCCGCAGGACCGCGGCGACGACGGCCCGCATCCGCTGTTCGACGAGATTCAGCCAGATGTAGGCGCGGCCTGCCCTGCGGGCCCGGGTGCGCACCTCGGTCCAGGCCTCCGCGCCCCAGTCCAGCTCCGCGCCGATCTCCACCGGGCGCGCGACGGACACCGCGCCCGCCGGGATGCCGCCTGGCTCCCCCTCGTGACCTGGGCCACCGGGGGGTAGCTCCAGCCCTCCCGAGCTCACCCGCGCACCGCCCCTTCCCCGCCGCCAGGAGACCTTCCAGTGATCCCAGTGATCAACGAAGATTACTCCGACGACCGCTCGCGACGCATCAGGAACGGCCGTCCCGATTCCCAACTCCCGCACTCGTGGCCGATGTTCTTCGGTTCCTATATGCACCTTTACATCAAGGAAACCCGCTTTGCACGGGTGGTGCGCCCCGGCGCGTGCCGCGCGGGGGGAGGCGTACGCGCCCTCCCGCAGGGCCCTGGGCACATGGCGCAGGCATCTCCAGGGAACGGGGGTGCTAGGTACTGACCCGACTTTCGGGGAAGATCTGCGGGAAGAGACCGGCACCACCCGGATCAGAAATGGAAGAGTTTCGTCTATGCAGATCTGGCCGGGGCACAGGTATCCCCTCGGCGCCACGTACGACGGCGCAGGCACCAACTTCGCGGTCTACTCCGAGGCGGCGGACCGGATCGAGTTGTGCCTGCTGCACGACGACGGGTCCGAGACCGCGGTCGAGCTGCGGGAGACCGACGCGTTCGTCCGGCACGCGTACCTGCCGGGGGTGATGCCGGGCCAGCGCTACGGCTTCCGCGTGCACGGCCCGTACGCGCCCGAGAAGGGCCTGCGGTGCAACTCCGCGAAGCTGCTGCTCGACCCGTACGCGCGCGCCGTCAGCGGCAGCGTCGAGTGGGGCGAGGCGGTGTACGGCTACCACTTCGGCAGGCCCGACTCCCGCAACGACATGGACTCGGCGCCGCACACGATGTCGTCGGTCGTCGTCAACCCGTACTTCGACTGGGGCAACGACCGCCCGCCGCGCACCGACTACCACCGCACGGTGATCTACGAGGCCCATGTGAAGGGCCTGACGATGCTGCACCCCGCGCTCCCCGACGAGCTGCGGGGCACCTACGCGGGGCTCGCCCACCCGGCGGTGATCGAGCACCTGACGGAGCTCGGCGTGACGGCGCTGGAGCTGATGCCCGTACACCAGTTCGTCAACGACCACCGGCTGGCGGACGCCGGGCTCGCGAACTACTGGGGCTACAACACCATCGGCTTCTTCGCGCCGCACAACGCCTACGCCTCCTGGGGCGACCGGGGCGAGCAGGTGCTGGAGTTCAAGCAGGCCGTCAAGGCGCTGCACGAGGCGGGCATCGAGGTCATCCTCGACGTGGTCTACAACCACACGGCCGAGGGCAACCACCTGGGCCCGACGCTCTCCTTCCGCGGCCTGGACAACCCACAGTACTACCGGCTCACGGACGACCCGCGCTACTACATGGACACCACGGGCACCGGCAACTCGCTGCTGATGCGCTCGCCCCACGTGCTCCAGCTGATCATGGACTCGCTGCGGTACTGGGTCACCGAGATGCACGTCGACGGCTTCCGCTTCGACCTGGCGGCGACCCTGGCCCGGCAGTTCCACGAGGTCGACCGGCTGTCCTCGTTCTTCGACCTGGTCCAGCAGGACCCGGTGGTCAGCCAGGTCAAGCTGATCGCCGAGCCGTGGGACGTCGGCGAGGGCGGCTACCAGGTCGGCAACTTCCCGCCCCTGTGGACCGAGTGGAACGGCAAGTACCGGGACACCGTGCGGGACTTGTGGCGCGGCGAGCCGCGCACCCTGGCGGAGTTCGCTTCCCGGCTGACCGGTTCGTCCGACCTCTACCAGGACGACGGCAGGCGGCCCCTCGCCTCGATCAACTTCGCCACCTGCCACGACGGCTTCACGCTGCACGACCTCGTCTCGTACAACGAGAAGCACAACGAGGCCAACGGCGAGGACAACCGGGACGGCGAGAGCCACAACAGGTCCTGGAACTGCGGCGTCGAGGGCGCGGCGGACGACCCGGAGGTGCTGGAGCTGCGCCGCCGCCAGATGCGCAACTTCACGGCGACGCTGCTGCTGTCGCAGGGCGTGCCGATGCTCAGCCACGGCGACGAGTTCGCCAGGACGCAGGGCGGCAACAACAACGCCTACTGCCAGGACAACGAGGTCTCCTGGGTGCGCTGGCCCGACCCCGACGCCAAGGCCGAGGACGGGGCGCCGGCCGGGCCCGAGGGCGAGTCGATGCTCGCCTTCACCCGGGCGATGGTCTGGCTGCGCCGCGACCACCCGGTGTTCAGGCGGCGCCGCTTCTTCCACGGCAGGCCGGTGGAGGGCACCCACGACGAGCTGTCCGACATCGCGTGGTTCACGCCCGAGGGCGAGGAGATGAAGCAGCAGGACTGGCAGGCGGCGAGCGCGAGCGCGATGACCGTGTTCCTCAACGGGCACGCGATCTCGGAGCCGGGACCGCGCGGCGAGCGGATCTCCGACGACTCGTTCCTGCTGATGTTCAACGCGAGCCCGGACGACCTGGAGTTCCTCGTGCCCGTGAACCACGGCAGGCAGTGGCGGGTCGTGGTGGACACGGCGCGGCCCGAGGGCGTGGCCTCCGGCCAGGGCCCGACGGTCGACGGCGGGGAGCGGACCACCCTGACGAGCCGCAGCATGGTCGTCCTGATGCGCCCGGCGTGACGGCCCCGCCGGGGGCGGACCGCGCCCCGGGGCAAAACGAGTTGCCCGAGGTCCCGCACGGTGGTGCAGTGCGGGTCATGGACGACATGGAGGTACGCGCCGTGCGCGCGCTGTTCGACCGGCGGATGCGGCGGGAGGCCGAGCCGGACGGCGGCGCGCGCGTGGACCGCACGGCGCGCGCCGCGCGGCAGACCGGCGGGCCCGACGACTGGAACGGAGTGCTCTGGTCGGACCTGGACGAGGCCTCCGCCGACGCGGAGATCGCCGCGCAGAAGGCGCACTTCGCCGGGCTCGGCCTCCCCTTCGAATGGAAGCTGTACGCGCACGACGGGCCGCAGGACCTCGGCACGCGGCTCGCCGCCGCCGGGTTCGTGCCCGAGCCCGCAGAGTCGCTGATGGTCGCAGCGACGGCGGAGGTCGTCGCGCGCACCGCCGACGCGGCGCCGCCGGACGGGGTGCGGATCGAGCGGGTCGCGGACGCGGCGGGCGTGGCGCTCATGGCGGACGTGCACACACGGGTCTTCGGCCGCCCCTCGTCCTTCCCCGCCGCGCTGGAGCGGCAGCTCGCCGAAGCGCCGGAGACGGTCTGGGCGGCCGTCGCGCTCGCGGGCGCCACGCCGGTCTGCGCCGCCCGCGCCGAGCTGCCGCCTGGCAAGGAGTTCGCGAGCCTGTGGGGCGGCGGTACGCTGCCCCCGTGGCGCGGCCGCGGCGTCTACCGCGCGCTGGTGGCGCGGCGCGCACGGGTCGCGGGGCGGCGCGGCTACCGGTACCTCCAGGTCGACGCGTCCGACCGGAGCCGTCCGATCCTCGAACGGCTCGGCTTCGCCCGGCTCACCACGACCACGCCGTACGTGTACGACCCGGACGCCTGAGCGCCCGGCGGCACCCCGCACGCCCCGCACCTGTCCGCAGCCCCTACGCGACCTCCCGGACGTACGAGTGACCGAATCCGCCGCCCATGACACGGAACCCGCCGCACGGGGTACGTACGTGTCCATGACGCCCACCGCGACCTACCGGCTCCAGCTCCAGCCCGACTTCCCGTTCGCAGCGGCCGAGAAGGCCGTGCCCTACCTCGCCGCGCTCGGCGTCTCGCACCTGCACCTGTCCCCCGTCCTCGAATCCGTTCCCGGCTCCACCCACGGGTACGACGTGACGGACCACGCCGCCGTACGCGCCGAACTCGGCGGCGAGGAGGGGCTGCGGCAGCTGGCGCGGCGGGCCGGTGAGCACGGGCTCGGCATCGTGCTCGACATCGTGCCGAACCACATGGCGACGTCGCCGCGCCACAACCGGGTGCTGCGCGAGGTGCTGCGGGAGGGGCAGGCGTCCCCGTACGCCCGCTGGTTCGACATCGACTGGGAGGCGGGCGGCGGCAAGGTGCTGCTTCCGGTCCTGCCGGGGCCGCTCGGCGGCGAGCTGGAGCAGCTGCGCGTCGAGGACGGCGAGCTGTGCCACGGAGAGCAGCGCTTCCCGCTGGCGCCGGGGACCGGGGACCTGCCGCTGCCCCGGCTGCTCGACGCGCAGCACTACCGGCTCGCCTGGTGGCGGCTGGCCCGCACGGAGCTCAACTACCGCAGGTTCTTCACCATCTCCGACCTCATCGGGGTGCGCGTGGAGGACCCCGAGGTGTTCGCCGAGAGCCATGCGAAGATCCTGGAGCTGGTGCGCGACGGCGTGGTGGACGGGCTGCGGATCGACCACCCCGACGGGCTGGCCGACCCCGAGGGCTACCTGCGGCGGCTGAGCGAGGCGACGGGCGGCTGCTGGACGGTCGTGGAGAAGATCCTCTCCGACGAGGAGCGGCTGCCCGCGGCGTGGGCCGTCGCGGGCACCACCGGGTACGACGCGCTGCGCCGCGTGGACGGCCTGTTCACCGACCCGGCGGGCGCCGGGCAGCTGGAGCGGCGCTTCCGCGAGGTGGTGGCCCCCGCCGAGGACCGCGGCGGCTACTGGGAGCCGACGGTCCGCAGGGCCGCCTACCGGGTGCTGCTGCACGAACTGGCCGCGGAGACGGGCTTCTTGGTGCGTACGGCGGGCCGGGTCTGCGCCGCGGACCCGGGCCTGCGCGACCACGCCCCCTGGGCGCTGGAGACCGCGATCAGGGAGCTGCTCGTGCGGATGGAGGTGTACCGGCCCTACGTGGTGCCCGGCGGGCCGCGCACCGAGGCGGCGGCCGCGGCGATCCCGCAGGAGGCGGTGCGGCAGGCGAAGGCGGTTTTCGCGGTCCCCGAGGAGGCGGCCGCCGTCGACGTGGTGCGGGAGCTGGCGCTCGGCGGGCTCGGCACGGGCCCCGACCAGGCGGCGTTCTGCGCGCGGTTCGCGCAGACCTCGTCGGCGCTGCGGGCCAAGTCGGTGGAGGACACGGCGTTCTACCGGTTCCTGCCGCTGCTTTCGGCCAACGAGGTGGGCGGCGAGCCGGCCGCGCCCGCCGTGAGCCCGGACGCCTTCCACGCGTTCTGCGAGCGCATCGCCCGCGACTGGCCGGCCACCGGCACGGTGCTGACCACCCACGACACCAAGCGCAGCGCGGACGTGCGGGCGGGCATCGCGGTGCTCTCGCAGTGCCCTCGCTGGTGGGACGACCTGCTGGCGCAGGTGGCGGGCGTGGCGGCGCCCGACCCGCTGGTCGCCTGGCAGGCGTGGCAGACGGCGCTCGGCTTCACCCCGGCGGGCGACACGGCGGACGTCGACGCGGCGCTGACCGCGGCGCCCGCCGGGGAGCGGATGGAGGGCGCGCTGCTCAAGTCGGTGCGCGAGGCCGGTCTCCGCACCAGCTGGACCGAGGGCGACCCGCGGTTCGAGCAGGCGGTGAAGGACTTCGTCGCCGCGGGCCCCGCGGGCGCAGCGCGACGTACGGTCGCCCACTTCACCCGGGCGCTCGACCCGTATGTGCGCGCCGGCGCGCTCGGCGCGGCGCTGGTGCACCTGACGATGCCGGGCGTCCCCGACCTGTACCAGGGCACGGAGCGCGACTATCACGCGCTGGTCGACCCGGACAACCGGGCGCGCTTCCGCCCGGGGCCGCCGGACGAGAAGACGGTCGTGACGACGGCCGCGCTGCGGCTGCGCCGCGAACGGCCCGCCGCCTTCGGCGAGTCGGGGACGTACGCGCGGCTCGACGCCGCAGGTCCCGCCGCGGAGCACTGCCTGGCGTTCGGCAGGTCGGGCGAGGTGGTCACGGCGGTCACCCGGCTGCCGCTGCGCCTCGCCGAGGCGGGCGGCTGGGCGGGCACGGCGCTGCGGCTGCCGCCCGGCACCTGGCGTGACGTGCTCGCGGCGCCGCCCCGGGTCTTCGAGGGCGGCGATGTGCCGCTGGCCGAGCTGTTCGCCGACCGGCCGGTCGCCCTGCTCGCCAAGGAGGTGTGAGCGGGGCGCGGTCAGCGGATGGCGAGGCGGAAGGCCATCCGTCCGAAGGAGACGCGGTCGCCGTCGCCGACGGCCGCCGCGCCCACGACACGGCGGCCGTTGACGGTCGTGCCGTTGGTCGAGCCGAGGTCGCGCAGCACCCACACGCCGTCCCGCGCCGTCAGTTCGGCGTGGTGCCTGGAGACCGTGTCGTGGGTGAGGCGCAGCCCGTTGGCGGGGTCGCGGCCGATCCGCAGCGGGTACGGCGAGGGCTGCGGCAGCAGCAGCTTCGGCAACCGCTCCGCCTGCCACGCCGTGCGGAGCCTGAGCGAGAAGGCCGAGAGGCGGCCGACCGCGCCGAACACCCGCCGCGACAGGCGGCCCTCGTCCTCCAGATCGGCCGTCAGGAGTTTCAGCTCGTCGGCGCGGCGCGCCGAGAGCACGAGGTCCATGCGGCGCAGGAAGGTGTCCTGGGACAGCCGTCCGGCCGCCACGCCCTCCCGCAGCACCGTGAGGACGCGGTCGCGCTCGGCGTCGGAGGGCCGCGCCGGGTGTACGGGCCTTTCGAAGGAGGACGTCACACACCGGATTGTCCAGCCGGCGGGCCGCGGGTGTCCAGACGGTGCCCGCCGAGGGGCGGGCACGGGAACCCCGGCCCCGCCCGGCGCGCTGCACCCGCAGGGAGCGGTGCGGCTTGCCACCATGGAGGTACGTGATGGGAACGGCGGGACGAGGGGGATTCGTGCGGTTCGAGGTGTGGGCGCCGCAGGCGGCGGACGAGGTCGTGCTGCGGCTCGACGGCGGGGACGTGCCGATGCGGCGCGACCCGGCGAGGGACGGCTGGTGGGCGGCCGAGGCGCCGGCGGGCGACGGCAGCAGGTACGGGTTCGCGCTGGACGGCGGGCCCGTCCTGCCCGACCCGCGCTCGCGCCGCCAGCCGGACGGCCCGGAAGGGCTGAGCGCGGTGGTCGGCCCCCGGGCGTACGAGCGGCGGGTGCCCTGGGCGGGCAGGCCGCTGCCAGGCGCGGTGCTGTACGAGCTCCACGTGGGCACGTACACCAGGGACGGCACCCTGGACGCGGCGGCGGAGCATCTGGCCGAGCTGGCGGAACTCGGCATCAGTCACGTCGAGTTGATGCCGCTGTGCCCCTTCCCCGGCACCCATGGCTGGGGGTACGAGGGGGTGTCGCTGTGGGCGGTGCACGAGCCCTACGGCGGGCCGGCGGCGCTGGCGCGCTTCGTGGACGCGGCGCACGCGCAGGGGCTCGGCGTGGTGCTCGACGTGGTGCACAACCACCTGGGCCCCTCGGGCAACCATCTGCCCGCGTTCGGCCCGTACTTCACCGACACGCACCACACGCCGTGGGGCGCCGCGGTGAACCTGGACGCGCCGGGCTCCGACGAGGTGCGGGAGTTCCTGCTGGGCAGCGCGCTCGGCTGGCTGCGGGACTTCGGGCTCGACGGGCTGCGGCTCGACGCGGTGCACGCGCTCGCCGACACGCGGGCGCTGACGTTCTTGGAGGAGCTGTCGTCGCGGGTGGACTCGCTGGCGGCCGAGACGGGCAGGCCGCTGTTCCTGATCGCCGAGTCGGACCTGTGCGACCCGCGCACGACGGCGCCGCGCCCGGCGGGCGGCCTCGGCCTGCACGCCCAGTGGAACGACGACTTCCACCACGCGCTGCACACGGCGCTGACCGGCGAGTCCCAGGGCTACTACGCGGACTTCGCGCGGGCGCCGCTCGCCGCGCTCGCGAAGACGCTCAGCCGGGTGTTCTTCCACGACGGCACGTACTCCACGTTCCGCGGCAGGACGCACGGCAGGCCCGTGGACCGCGCGCGCACCCCCGCGCACCGCTTCCTCGGCTACGCCCAGACGCACGACCAGATCGGCAACCGCGCACAGGGCGACCGGCTTTCGGCGACGCTCTCCCCCGGTCTGCTGGCCTGCGCCGCCGCGCTGGTGCTGACGGGGCCGCACACACCGATGCTGTTCATGGGCGAGGAGTGGGGGGCGGGCACGCCCTGGCAGTTCTTCACCGACCACCGGGACCCCCAGCTCGCCGAGGCCGTACGCACCGGCAGGCGGCGGGAGTTCGCGGCGCACGGCTGGGCGGCCGAGGACATCCCCGACCCGCAGGACCCGGCGACGCGCGACCGCTCCTGCCTCGACCGGGCGGAGCGGGGGCGCGAGCCGCACGCGCGGCTGCTCGCCTGGCACCGCGAGCTGATCGCGCTGCGCGCGGCCGAGCCCGACCTGACGGATCCGGACCTGACCGCGCTGAGCGTCGCCTTCGACGAGGCGGAGCGCTGGCTCGCCTTCCGCAGGGGCGACGTCGAGGTGGCGGTGAACCTGTCCGACACGCCGCGCGCCGTCCCCCTGGGCGGCGGTCCGCACACGGTCCTGGCCTCCTGGTCGCCCGTCGACCCGCCGGGCGACGACGGCGTGCTGCACCTCCCGGCAGCCTGCGCCGCGGTCCTGCGCGGCGCCTGAGCGGGGAGCCGGGCCCCGGCGGCGGCGCGCCGGGGCCCGGGCCGCGCTCGGCGGCGGCTACTCGACGAGCGCCAGCTCCCTCGGGGTGTTGTTGAGGCGGCGGCCGCCGGTCGCGGTGACCGCCACGATGTCCTCGATCCGCACCCCGAACCGCCCCGGCAGGTAGATCCCCGGCTCCACGGAGAAGCACATGCCCGGCACGAGCGGGCGCTCCTCCCCCTCGATCATGTACGGGGGTTCGTGGGTGGTGACGCCGATGCCGTGCCCGGTGCGGTGGATGAAGTACGGGCCGTACCCCGCGTCCTCGATGACCGCGCGCGCCGCCCGGTCCACGTCCTGGCAGGCGGCGCCCGGCCGCACGGCGGCGAACCCGGCCTCCTGCGCGGCGCGCACGGTGTCGTGGACGCGCCGCTCCTCGGGCGTGGGCTCGCCGACGTGCACGGTGCGGGTGGTGTCGGAGCCGTAGCCGTCCTTGAGGCCGCCGAAGTCGAGCACCACCATGTCGCCCTCGGCGACGACGCGTTCGCCCGCCTCGTGGTGCGGGTCGGCCCCGTTGGGCCCCGAGCCGACGACGGTGAAGTCGACCTGCGCGTGGCCGTGCGCGCGCAGCAGCGCCGCGAGGTCGGCGGCGATCTCCGACTCCCTGCGCCCGGCGAAGCGCACCCGCAGGATCTCCTCGTAGGCGGCGTCGGCCGCGGCGCCCGCCGCGGCGAGCCGCGCCAGCTCGCGGTCGTCCTTGACGGCGCGCAGCATCGGCAGGACGTCGGACAGGCCGCGGTAGGCGGTGCGCGGCAGCGCGCGCTGGAGCGCGAGCAGGTGCAGCGACCAGGCGTTGTCGCTGATGCCGAAGACGCCCTCGGCGTCGAGCAGCGCGGCGGCCGCCGCGTAGGGGTCCTCCGCGTCGGTCCACGGGCGCAGGGTGAGGGCCGCGGCGCCCGGCGCCCGCGCGGCGTCCCCCGCTTCCAGTGCGGGCACCACGAGGTGCGGCGCGCCGTGCGCGGGGACGACGAGCAGCGTCAGGCGCTCGGTCTGCGCGGTGGGCCGGTAGCCGGTGAGGTGGGCCAGGTCGGGTCCCGGCGCGACGAGCACGCCGGCGAGCCCGGCCCCGCCGGCGTGGGCGGCGGCCCGTGCGATGCGGGCGCGGTAGTCGTCGGCGGTGAAGGGCGCGGGCGCGGCTGCGGTGGAGGACATCCCCTCATGGTGCGGCTCCGCCCGCCGCGGCGCGAGTACGGGGTCATGCGCCCGCCCCACCGGGCCGACGTCCGCCACGAAGTGGCCGGGGTCGGGCGAGAGCGCGCCGACGCGGCTGAAGGCGCGCCCCCAGAACCGGCACGGGAGACGGCGGCCGGAATCAGCTCTCGGACGGGCCCCTCGCGACCAGGCGCTCCAGCAGCTCCTGGAAGTCCTCGCCCACCACGACCCGCAGCCCGCCGCCGTCCTCGTCGCGCTCACTGAGCTGCGTGATGGTGCCGCCGCGCCACCAGTAGACATAGGGGCTGATCGCGCCGGGCGTCTCCTCGTACCCCGACGCCGCGAACATCGCCATGCCCGTGAGCGACGGGATCACGCTCGCGTCCCTGATCACGTGGAAGGCGAGCTGGTGCCGGAACGGCAGCGCCACCAGCGCCCCGTCCTCGGTCAGCCGCTGCCCGGTCGTCTGCCGGATCAGCGTCTCCAGGGCCAGCACCCGGCTCGCCGTGTAGAACGAGTCGCCGACGACGACCTCGAAGCGCATGCCCTGGTCGTCCTCGACCGTCTCGCGGCCCTCGACCGGCAGCTCCCTGAGGTTGTCGAGGGCGCGCCTGCGCAGCTGCTCGGTCTCGCCGAGCCGCCCGAGCGCCTCGTCGGTCAGCATCATCACGGACTCGGGCAGGTCGAGCGCGAGCAGCTCGTAGAGCCCCGGCGCGACCGAGCGCGCGTAGCCGAAGTTCTCCGGGTCGAGGCCCTCGCCGTTGATCACGCGCGGGTAGAGCTGCGCCCTGATCTGCGCGGGCGCCAGCGTGTCGAGCGCCGAGGGGCCGTCGACCGTGCGCAGCACCATGGCCGCGTGCCGCCTGGCAAGATCGCCCCAGGCCCGCTGCCCCCGGTCGTCGTTGTGGCAGACCGCCGCGAGGTTGCCGAGGCCGAACTGCCGGCCGGCGTCGTCCACGACCGCGGACTCGTAGAGCGCCACTTCGAGGCCGTGCTCGGCGAACGCCTCCCTGACCTGCGCCCTGAAGTACGCGGCCTCGTCCACGGAGAAGAACGGGAAGGCCGGGTCGCGAGGGGTGTCGCGGGGGTCACGCCGTGGTCCTCGCCCGAACAGCCGCACGCCCTCTCGCCTCCGTCCATGCCGTCGTCCGCCGCAGCGCCGTGTCGTGCATCCGCGCCCTTCCGCCTGTGTGCCGCGGGCCCCTGCGCCGCGTCGCGGGCGGCGGCCCCGTACCGGCCGGAGCCGTACCCCTGTCCTTCGATGCTATGCCCAGTCCTCCTGGCCGCCGGAAACCTTTTCCCCATCGGTATCCGCGCCGCCCCGCGCCCCCGGGACCGGGTCGCCCGCCACCACCAGGTCCGCCCGGCCCCTGCCGGCCTCGACCAGCCGGGCGTTGGCCTCGTCGGACCGCGCCACCCAGCGCTCGGCGGCGGCGCGGTCCCTGCCGTGGCGCACATGGCGCTCGATCAGCCGGGCCACGCGCAGCGCCGGGTCGGGGGCGAGGAACCACACCTCGTCGAGGAGGGGGCGCACCGGCACCCACGCCGCGTCGTCGTGCAGCAGGTAGTTGCCCTCGGTGATGACAAGCCGCACCGCCGCGGGCACGGCGACGCTGCCGACGATCGCTTCCTCGAGCGACCGGTCGAACGCCGGCGCGTACACCACCTCGCCCGCCCGGGGCGCGCGCAGCCGGGCGAGCAGCGCCGCGTACCCGGCCGCGTCGAAGGTGTCGGGGGCGCCCTTGCGGTCCGCCCTGCCGAGCCGCACCAGCTCGGCCTGCGCCAGGTGGAAGCCGTCCATGGGCACGAGCGCCGCAGCGCCGGGCCCCCCGGTCTCCACGAGCCGCTCCACGAGGCGCAGCGCGAGGGTCGACTTCCCCGCGCCCGGCGGCCCCGCGATGCCGAGCAGCGCGCGGCCGCCCGCCGGGGCGAGGCCGCGGGCCCTGGCGACGAGAGCGTCGAAGCGGTGCGCGTGCCCTTCCGGGATCGATTCCATACCGGCGATTCTGGCCGACGGGCCGCGTACTGCCGTGCCGCGGGGCCCTGTTCGACTCCGCGCACCGCCATCTGAAAAGCTTTCCGCGAGGACCCGCTCCCCTGCGCCCGGCAACCGTGCCGCGCGCCCGGCCGGGCCGCCGCGCGAGCGCGGCGGCGGCAGGGTCCGCACCCCCCGACAGGGCACGAAGGCACGAAGGCACGAAGGGTCCCGGGTATGAGCCTGGCGCAGCTGCACTACACCTCGGCCCCCGAGGGCGGCTCGGACGCGCCCGGGGCGCGGTTCACCGCCGTGTCGCCCGGGCTGCCGCAGGGCCTGCTCAAGGAGGCGGAGCCACTCCTCGGCTACGAGCCGCCCCGGGACGCTCCCCCGCACCCGTCGACCGCCGAACTGGCCGCGCTCCCGAGGACCTTGAGCCACACCCTGCTGTCGGACGGCAGCCGTCTGCTGGCCCGCGCGGTGTGCACGGGCGTGGACCACAGCGGGCGCTGGTGCGCCTTCCACACCCATGCCGTGGTCGTCCCGCCTGGCGCAGGGCTGCCGGGCGGCACGCTGCCGTTCGCCGCCTGGGAGGACCCGCAGTGGGCCGGTACGGCTCCCGCGGACGGGCGGATCGCGCCGCTCGACGCGCTCGGCGCCCCGCCCGCCGCCGCAGGACCGCTGGGCACCAGCGCGCTGACGGCGTTCGCAACGACCCGCTCGGCGCGGCTCGCGCCGTTCCTCGCCGCGGTGCGCGAGGTGTGCGAGGGGTGGCACGCGCACGGCGGCGGCGCGGCGGCCAGGCTCTCCCGGGTGTTCCTGGTCGAGCGGGACAGCACGGACGTGGCGCGCTGGCTCGCACTGGCCTCGGCCGCGCTGCCGCCCGGGTACGCGGCGCGGCTGACGTTCACCACGTACACCAGGCGGCCGGGCTCGGCGCCGCAGCAGGTCGTCGGGGTGCGGCCGGAGGACGTGGCGGCGCTCGCGGGCCGCAGACGGCCCGAGGCGGACGGCTATGTGGTGCTCGGCGGGCAGCCGGGCGCCGACGAGCGCGCGCCTCAGGACACGGGGCGCGCGGACCCCACCGACACGCTCCGCACCTGGGCGGCGGCGGCCGCCCGGGTCTGGCTCGCCGGGGCGCCCGGCGTCTTCGAGGCGGCGGACGCGCTGCCCGACGGCAGGCTCTCGGCGGGCGCCCTGGCCTGCGCGGCGCTCGCCGGCGGCGTGGGACTCGACGCGGACGGCCGCGCGGAGGCCGCGGCCTGGGCCAGGCTGCACGCGCGCGCCCTCGACCCCGCGCTGCTCGAACGGGTGGTGGCCGCGCTGTGCGCCGCGGACGGCCCGCGCACGGCCACCGAGGCGGGCGCCCTGGCCAGGCTGCTCGGCGCGCTCGGCATGACGGCGGATTCCGCGACGACGGCGCCGCTCGGCGCGCTGGTGCTGACGCTCGCCGTGCGGACGCCGTCGGCGGTGCCCGAGCTGCCGGTGGCGCGGCTGGCCGGGCTGCCCGCCGCGCTCAGGCAGCGGCTCGCCGACGACCTCGCCGAGGAGCTGCGGGCGGGCGTGGCGGGCGGCGGCGCCGACGGTGTGGCGGGCACGCCGACGCTGCTGCGGGTGGCAGGGGTGCTCGGCGTGGACTGCGCGGACCTGGTCCCCGGCGTGGCGGCGAAGCTCGCGGGCGCGCTGCTCGCGGGCCCCGGGCACGCCTGGGGCCCGGCGGTCGAGGCCGTCCTGGAGGAGCAGTTCGAACTGCGGACCGAGCTGCTGAGCTCGCTGGACGCCAAGGCGGCCGAGGACCCCGCGGCGGCCGCGCGGCTGACCGCCGCGGTGCCGCTCGCGCTGACCGGGGTGCAGGCGCTGCCGCACCTGCGGATGTGCGCGGGCGCGCCCTGGCCGCCTGGCCCCGGGGACGGCCGGGTCGGCGCGCTGCACGCGGCGCTGCGCGCCTCGGGCGTGTCGCCGCTGGCCGAGCCGCTGGTGCTGCGCACAGCGGTGCGCCTGGTGTGGGGCGACGAGCTGCCGGGGGCCGGTGAGGCGCGCCGGATGCTGGACGGCACCGGCTCGGACGCGCACCGGGTCGCGGGGACCTGGCGGGTGCTGGTGCGGGCCGCGCTCGAAGCGCCGGCCGACGACGAGGAGGCGCCCGCGCTCGCGCCCGAGCTGCTGCGGTGCTTCCCCGACGCCATCGGCCCCGGGCCGCGCTCCGCGCTGGCCCTGCTGGAGTTCGCGGGCGCGCTCGCGGCCGGCCGCGCGCCGGCGCCGTGGGTGGAGCGCGCGCTGTCGCTGCGCGAAGCGGCGCTGCGGCACGGTCCGGTGCCGCCCGCGGTGCTCGACCGGCTCGCCTCGGCCCTCGCGTACGGCCTGCTCTCCGAGGACCGGCCGGACGGCGAGCTGTACGCGTTGGTCCACGGCGGCGACCCCGGGCTGCTCGCCGCCTACGCGGCCGCCGCGCGCGGCGAGCGGGTCGGCGAGCGGCTGCGGTCCGTGCCCGCGTACGCGGCGGACTGCTTCGCCGCCTGGACGTCGCTGCCCGGCGCGACCCGGGCGTGGGACGAGACGCGGACCGCGCTGCTCGACAAGGTGGCACGGCCCGCCGTGCGGGCGCTGCCCGCGCAGGGCCTCGCGGAGGTGGAGCGCCGCCTTGAGGCGGCGGGCGCGCACCGCGCCGAGGAGTTCAGGGCCTGGCAGCGCGAGTCGGCGCTCAGCCGCTTCGGGCGCCGGCTCGGCGGGCTCGGCCGCAGGTCCTGACCGGATGGTGCGCCGCATGGCGGCGGGCCGCCCCGCGCTGCGGGACGGCCCGTGTCGGCCGCTGCGGGCGGGCCCGCGGCGGCGTCAGCTCTGCGCGGGGTCGAGCCGCAGCGAGACGCTGTTGATGCAGTAGCGCAGGTCCGTCGGGGTCGGGTAGCCCTCGCCCTTGAACACGTGCCCCAGGTGCGAGCCGCAGGACGCGCACCGCACCTCGGTGCGGACCATGCCGTACGAGCGGTCCTCGATCAGCTCGACGGCGTCGCTGTCCTTCGGGTCGAAGAACGACGGCCAGCCGCAGTGGGAGGCGAACTTCGTGTCGGAGCGGAACAGCTCGGCCCCGCAGCCGCGGCAGGAGTAGACGCCCTCGGTCTCGGTGTCGGTGTACTCGCCGGTGAAGGCGGGCTCGGTGGCCGCCTCGCGCAGCACCGCGTACTCCTTGTCCGAGAGCTCGGCACGCCACTGCTCATCCGGCTTGACGACGTCGTACGCCTTCTTGATTCCAGGTGTCACGCGGTCTCCCTCCGATCGTTGAGGCGGGCGAGGACCAGCGGGCCGAGGTCCGTGACGTCTCCCGCGCCCATGGTGAGAACGAGATCGCCGGGCTCCGACATTCCCGCCATGAGCTCCGGCGCTGCCGCCTTGTCGTGTACGGCCGTGGCCTGCGCCCCCGCCGCCCGTGCCGCGTCGACGACCAGCTCGCTCGTGACCCCGGGCAGCGGGTCCTCGCGTGCCGGGTAGATGTCGAGGACGGCGGAGGCGTCGGCGAGCGCGAGCGCCCGGCCCATCTCGCTGCCGAGCTCCTGGGTGCGGGAGAACAGGTGGGGCTGGAAGACCACGAGGAGCCGGCCGTCCGCGGGCAGCGCGGCGCGCATCGCCTCCAGGTCGGCCGCCATCTCCGTGGGGTGGTGGGCGTAGGAGTCGACGACGCGCACCCCGCCCGCCTCGCCCTTGAGCTGGAGGCGGCGGCCCACGCCGGTGTACGCGCCGAGCGCCTCGGCGAGCTCGGCCGCGGGGATGCCGAGCGCGACGCCCGCGACCAGCGCCGCGACCGCGTTGGTGGCGTAGTGGCGGCCGGGCACGGAGATCCGGAAGGCCAGCTCGGCGCCGTCGAGCAGGACGGTGACGCGGCTGGTCAGGCCGTCGGGCTCGATGGCGAGGACGCGCACGTCCGCGTCCTCGGCGAGCCCGTAGGTGACGATGCGCGGCGCGCCGGCGCCGCTGTCGCGCCGCACCCGCCGGGTCAGCTCCACGGCGCCCGCCTGGTCGGCGGAGACGACGAGGGTGCCGCCGGGGACGATCTTGGCGGCGAACTTCTGGAACGACTCGTGGATCTCGTCCATCGACGCGTAGTTCGCGTGGTGGTCGAGTTCGACGTTGAGGACGATGGCGACCTCGGGGTCGTACTTCTGGAAGCTGCGGTCGCTCTCGTCCGCCTCGGCGACGAAGATCTCGCCGTCGCCGTGGCCGGCGTTGGTGCCGGGGCCCGCGAGGTCGCCGCCGATCGCGTACGACGGGTCGAGGCCGAGCCGGCCGAGCGCGACAGCCAGCATCGAGGTGGTGGTGGTCTTGCCGTGGGTGCCCGCGACGGCCAGGCCGCGCCCGCCCGCCATCAGCGAGGCGAGCGCGTCCGACCGGTGCACGACGGGCACCGCGAGCTCGGCGGCCCGTGCCAGCTCGGGGTTGTCCGCGCGGATCGCGCTGGAGACGACGACGCAGGTGGCGTCGTCCGCGAGGTGCCCGGCGTCGTGCCCGACGTGCACGGTCGCGCCGAGCGCGCGCAGGGCGTCGGCGGTGGCCGACTCCCTGGCGTCGCTGCCGGCCACCTTGGCACCGCGCTGGGCGAGGATCTTCGCGATCCCCGACATGCCCGCGCCGCCGATGCCGATGAAGTGCGGCCGTTCCATGGCGGCCGGGATGCCGGGAGCGGGTGCCATACGTGTCTCCAGTAGGGGGTCGCGCGAGGGCCTGCCGCGGCGGGCCGTGGGTCGCGCCTCACCCTATTCGCTGTGCGCGAAGAGTTTCAGCACCGGGACGCCGACCTGGTGGCGCGCCCGGGAGGCCCAGTCGCGGTGGAAGAACTCCTCGACGTAGTGCGGCTCGGTCAGCACGACCACCTCGTCGGCCGCCGCCACGTCCACGACGGCCTTGAGCCGGTCGAGCGGGTGCGCCTCGACCACCTCTCCTGTCGCCTCGGAGCCGGTCTCGCGCAGGGCGGTCAGCGTGCGGGCGAGCGCGACCTCCGCGGGGTGTCTCGCCTCGCCGCCCTCGGGCTCCTCGCCCTCCTGCGCCGCCTCGCGCAGTTCCCCGTAGGCCACGTCGTCGATGGCGCGCAGCAGTACGTCTGCCTGGTCCCCGCGCGGCTGCATGAGCACCACGAAGGAGACCTTCTGGTCGCCGTGGAGGGTCGTCACGAACTCCACGTCCTGGGGCGTCAGGGCCTTCTCGATCATCAGTACGCTCGTGAACACGACAGGCGCCCTTCCGTCCGTCCTGGCGGGCCGCGACCGCGGCCCACCGCTGAAACCATCCTTCCCCGCCGTCGCGGCGGGGTGGCCTCTAGTCTGCCCAGCCGGAGCTAAGCGGAACGTGATATTCCGTTACTTGGCCCGGCACGCGGCCTCGAAAATCCGTTCCGCGGTTCCCCTACCCCTGATCGCGGGAGATCCACGGGGCGCCCGTCCGCGCGTACCTGCAGAACAGGAAGCCGTCGTCGGACAGCAGCGAGACCGGCTCGAACCTGGCGGGCAGGTCGAGGCCGGGACCGGCGGCGATGCGTTGCGCGCCACCCGCCACCAGCAGTGGCGCCACCGTCAGGCACAGCTCGTCGAGCACCCCGGCCGCCACGAACTGGCCGAGCAGCCTGGGCCCGCCCTCGGTCAGCAGCCGCGTCAGGCCGCGCGCGGCCAGCTCCCGCACGGCGCGCGCCGGGTCCACGCCCCTCCCCTCGCCCGCGACCACCACCTCGGCACCCGCCGCCTCGGCGGCCCGCACCCGCTCCCCGGGTGCCGCCGCGCCCGTCAGCACCAGCGTCGGCACCAGGGGCGCGGTGAACAGCGGCAGCGAGAAGTCCAGGTCGAGCCCGGCCGTGACCACGGCGACGGCCGCCGCGGGGCCCTGCCCGGCCGCGGCGCGGCGCGCCGCGAACGCCTCCCGCGCCCTGACCGGCCTGTACCCCTCCTGCCGCACGGTCTCGGCACCCACGACCACCGCGTCGGCCAGCGCCCTCAGCACCCCGAAGACCCGCATGTCGGCGGCGGACGAGAGCGTGTGCGAGCGCCCCTCGTGCTGCGCGGCGCCGTCCAGCGTCGTGACCATGTTCCCGCGCAGCCAGGCCCGTCCCGCCTCCCGCCCGGGGTAGGCGTAGGCCTCGGCCAGCTCGTCGAGCGTCCACTCCCGGTCGCCGCCGGGCGGCCGCACCCCCCGCTCCCGGTCCTCGGATGTCTGATCGGTCACAGGGAACAGGCGTCGCATGCGCAGCAGTCTGGTCAAACTCCTAGAGTTGAGCAACGTGACCTCCTCCTCCGCCGCCTCCGGTGCCCCCGCAACCGAGGCTGCCCCGCTCTCCCTGTGCGCCCGCTCCCCGCACGTGCCCGCCGACCGGCTGGTCGCCGAGCTGGTGCCGCCGCCGCGCTTCGACTCCGTACGGTTCGACACGTACGTGCCCGACCCCGGGCAGCCGAGCCAGGCCGCGGCCGTGGAGGTGCTGCGCGGCTTCGCCGCCGGGCTCGGCGGCGACGGTGCGGGCGCGGGCGGCAGGCGGCGCTGGTTCGGCCGCGGGAGGGACGCGGCGCCCGCGGGCCCGCGCGGCGTCTACCTCGACGGCGGGTACGGCGTCGGCAAGACCCACCTGCTGGCCTCGCTGTGGCACGCGACGCCCGCGGAGCCGGCCCGCAAGGCGTTCGGCACGTTCGTGGAGCTGACCAACCTGGTGGGCGCGCTCGGCTTCCAGCAGACCGTGCGGACGCTCAGCGGCCACCGGCTGCTGTGCATCGACGAGTTCGAGCTGGACGACCCCGGCGACACGGTCCTCGTCTCCACCCTGCTCGCGCGCCTCGTCGAGGCGGGCGTGGCGCTCGCCGCCACCTCCAACACGCTGCCGGGCAGGCTCGGCGAGGGCAGGTTCGCCTCCGCGGACTTCCTGCGCGAGATCCAGGGCCTGTCCGCGCACTTCAGGCCGGTGCGCATCGACGGCGAAGACTACCGCCACCGCGGCCTGCCCAAGGCGCCGGAGCCGTGGACGCCCGAGCAGGTCACGGCCGCAGCCCGGCGCACCGACGGGGCGAGCCTCGACGCCTTCCCCGACCTCCTCGACCACCTCGCGAGCGTCCACCCGAGCCGCTACGGGGCGCTGACGGACGGGCTGCGCGCCGTCTGCCTGACCGGGGTCGGCCCGGTGCCCGACCAGTCGAAGGCGCTGCGCCTCGTGGTGCTCGCCGACCGGCTCTACGACCGGGAGATACCGGTCGTCGCCTCGGGCGTGCCCTTCGACCGGCTGTTCGGCGAGGAGATGCTGGCAGGCGGCTACCGCAAGAAGTACTTCCGTGCGATCTCCCGGCTCACGGCCCTGGCCAGGGAAGCCGGGGAGCTGATCACCGGACGGTAGCGGACACCGGGTAGGTTCTGAAGCCGTACGTAACCGTCCGGAGCCGTACGCAACCAGAGAAAGGGTTCCACCATGGCCACCACGCGCCAGGCACACACCGTCTGGGAGGGCAACCTCCTCCAGGGTGCCGGCACCGTCACGTTCGACTCCTCCGGCATCGGCGAGCAGGCGGTGTCCTGGCCGTCGCGCGCCGAGGCGGCGAACGGCAGGACCAGCCCCGAGGAGCTGATCGCGGCCGCCCACTCCAGCTGCTTCTCCATGGCGCTGTCCAACGGCCTCGACAAGGCGGGCACGCCGCCGACCCGGCTCACCACACAGGCCGAGGTCACCTTCCAGCCCGGCACCGGCATCACCGGCATCCACCTCACGGTGCAGGGCGAGGTCCCCGGCCTCGACGAGGCGGGCTTCGTGAAGGCCGCCGAGGACGCCAAGGCGAACTGCCCGGTGAGCCAGGCGCTCTCCGGCACCACGATCACGCTGAGCGCGTCGCTCGCCTGAGCCCCGCGCCCGAAGCGGGAGGGCCCGGCGCGCGGCTCGCGCGCCCGGCCCTCCCGTCGCATCCTCGATGCAGGCCGGGTACCGGGAGGAAGGACGCGCCATGGGCGGGAAGCACAAGGGCGGCAAGGACGGCGGTGCCCGCGCGCCGCGGCTCTCGGACCTGCTGCGGCTGCCGCCGGGCGAGGCGGTCGACCTCGCCGCCCACGACCCGCGTGCGACGCCCGGCGGGCCCCGGGGCAAGGCCGCGGGCCGGGCGGCGACCGCGGCGCTCGCCGAGCCGCTCGGCAGCCTCCAGGAGCGGCTGTACGCGGCGAGCACGGCGGGCGGCATCCGGCGGGTGCTGCTGGTGCTCCAGGGCATGGACACCAGCGGCAAGGACGGCACCGTCAAGCATGTGATCGGCCTCTTCAACCCGGCGGGCTGCCGGATCAGGTCCTTCAAGGAGCCGACCCGCGAGGAGCTGAGCCACTCCTTCCTCTGGCGCATCAGGCGCGCCCTGCCGCAGCCGGGCGAGATCGGGATCTTCAACAGGTCCCACTACGAGGACGTGCTGGTGGCCCGGGTGCACGACCTGGTGGGCCACCGGGAGATCCGCCGCAGGTACGGGCAGATCAACCGGTTCGAGCGGTCCCTCGCCGACCACGGCACGACCGTGGTCAAGGTCTTCCTGCACATCAGCCGCGCGGAGCAGCAGGAGCGCCTGCTGGCCAGGCTCGACACCCCGGAGAAGCACTGGAAGTTCAGCGAGGGCGACCTCGCCGACCGGGCGCTGTGGCCGGAGTTCCACCGGGCCTACGAGACGGCGCTGACCCGCTGCGGCACCGAGGCGGCACCCTGGTACCTGGTCCCGGCCGACCGCAAGTGGTACCGGGACTGGGCGGTCTCCACGCTGCTGCGCGAGCACCTCGAAGCACTCGACCCGCGCTGTCCGCGGGCCGGCTTCGACGTGGCGGCGGCGCGGGAGAGGCTGCTCGCGCTCGGCTGACGCGCGCCTCGGCTCGGACCCCGCGGGTCAGCCCGAGCAGGCCGACCGCTGGCCCTCCTGCCACTCGCAGACCGGACAGAGCGTGGCGCCGCGCGTCGTCTCCGGGTACTCGGTCGGCTCCCCGCACTGCACGCAGTCCGCGTACACCGCGGCGCCCTTCGTCTCGTCCATGCGCCCAGGGTACGTCCGGGGGCAGGCCCCCTCAGTGGGCGCCGCTCTGCGCGGGGGTGGCCTCGCTCGGCCTGATGATCACGAAGCCGTCGCCCTGGAGCATCAGCTGCACGGCCTCCCCAGAACCGCCGGTGATCATGGATCCGAAGGACTGCGAGCGGTGCAGGGACGTGGCCAGCTGGGCGCTCCAGCCGACGACCGCGTCGGTGTCGACGTAGACCGGCTGCTGCGCGGAGACCGGGATCACGATCGGGTCGCCCTCGCAGATCACCGCGAGCTTCCCGTAGCCGGTGAAGAGGCTGTTGAAGAGGCCGCCGCCCGTCATGCCCGCGCCCTTGACCATCTTGATCTCGTAGCTGAGGGTCGGGTCGAAGCAGAGGACGTTGCGGCCGTTTATCGTCAGCGCGTCGCCCTGCTCGATCTCCACGATGAAGCAGTTGGCCGCCTCGTGCGCGAACCACGCCTCGCCCTGGCCCCTGACGGCCATGAGCGGCAGGCCCTCACCGGTCAGGGCCCGCTTGAGCAGCCCGCCGACGCCCTGGCCCTTCCGCTCGAACTGGAGGTTGCCGCGGAAGGCGACCATGGCCCCCTGCCGTGCGTGCATCTCGCCGTTGACGACGTACCGGACCGATTTGGCGTTCTGGAGCGTCATGCCGGGCGCGGTGGCCGGCTGGACGAGGTGCTCGGTGGCGAAGAGGTCGCTTTTCATGGAGGCATACTCACCCGGAGGCATTGATTCCGCCAAGAAAGCACCTGCGAGAATCGACGGGTGACCACTGACCCGAACACCGAGCCCGGCGGGGAGACAGATCCGCGGGACGCGGCGCCCCAGTTCGTGCTGCCGCTGGTGCTGCGCATCGAGCGCGCGGCACCGCCCTCGCGCACCGACGCCCTGGAGACCGCGGCGCGCGCCGTCCTCACGCTCCTGTCCGACGACCGCTCGCTCGGCGAGGGCGAGTGGGCCGCCGCCGTGCGCGACTGGCAGGACGCCCGCATCCGCAAGGTGGTCCGCAGGGCGCGCGGCGCGGAGTGGCGCAGGGCCGGGGCGCTGCCCGGCATCACCGTGACCGGCACGCGGACCGCCGACCCCGCCGAGGTCCGCGTCTTCCCGCCGGTCCCGCTCGACGGCTGGCCGAAGGACCTGGCGCGGCTCCAGGTCTCCGGCACCGAACTCGCCGAGCCCGAGCCCCCCGCGCCGCCCGCGCCGTCCGTCCCGGTCCTCTGGCTCAACCCGCATCTGGAGATGTCGGCGGGCAAGGCGTGCGCCCAGGCGGGCCACGGCGCCCAACTCGCCTGGTGGGGCCTGCGGGAAGCGGAGCGCAAGGCCTGGCGCGAGGCGGGCTTCCCGCTGGCCGCGCGGGTGGCGACGCCCGCCGCCTGGCGCTCGCTGCCGGCCGCCGGCCTCCCGGTCGTCCAGGACGCGGGCTTCACCGAGATCGCCCCGGGCAGCGCGACGGTGGTCGCCGACCACCCGGCGCTGCGCGCCTGAGCCCCGGCCGGGCGCCGGGCCCCGCCGGAGACGCGGCGGCCGCCGCGTGCGCGGTGCACGCGGCGGCCGGCCGCAGGCGCGGGGGCCCGTCCCCTACGCGGGGACGCTCGCCACGCCGGGCGCCAGGAAGCGGCGGCCGTTGACGCGCTCCGAGACGCCCTCCCGGTCCAGGTACGGCGTGATGCCGCCCAGGTGGAAGGGCCAGCCCGCGCCGGTGATCAGGCACAGGTCGATGTCCTGCGCCTCCGCGACGACGCCCTCGTCGAGCATGAGCCCGACCTCCTGCGCGACCGCGTCCAGCACGCGCGCCCGCACCTGGTCCTCCGTCAGGGCCGTGTCGCCCTGCGTCATCAGGGCCAGGATCTCCGGGTCGAGCTCCGGCTTCCCCGAGTCGTACGTGTAGAAGCCGCGCTTGCCCGCCTCGACGACCGCGCGCAGGTTCCCCGACACGGTGAAGCGCTCGGGGAAGGCGGAGTGCAGCGTCTCGGAGACGTGCAGCCCGATGGCCGGGCCCACGAGTTCGAGCAGCACCAGCGGGGACATCGGCAGGCCGAGCGGCTCGACGGCGCGCTCGGCGACCTCCACCGGGGTGCCCTCGTCGATGGTGTTCTGGATCTCGCCCATGAAGCGGGTGAGGATGCGGTTGACGACGAACGCCGGGGCGTCCTTCACCAGCACCGCCGTCTTGCGCAGCTTCTTCGCCACGGCGAACGCGGTCGCGAGCGACGCGTCGTCGGTCGCCGCGCCGCGTACGACCTCGAGCAGCGGCAGCACGGCGACCGGGTTGAAGAAGTGGAAGCCGACGACCCGCTCGGGGTGGGCGAGCTTGGATGCCATCTCGCCGACCGACAGGGACGAGGTGTTGGTCGCGAGGATCGCGGTCTCCGGCACGACGGCCTCGACCTCGGCGAACACCTGCTGCTTGACGCCCATCTCCTCGAACACGGCCTCGATGACGAAGTCCGCGTCGGCGAACCCCTCGGCCTTGTCGAGCACGCCGGTGACCAGGCCCTTGAGCCGGTTCGCGGTGTCCTGGTCGATCCTGCCCTTGCCGAGGAGCTTGTCGACCTCGGCGTGGACGTAGCCGACGCCCTTGTCGATGCGCTCCTGGTCGATGTCGGTGAGGACCACGGGCACCTGGAGGCGGCGCACGAACAACAGCGCGAGCTGCGAGGCCATCAGGCCCGCGCCGACCACGCCGACCTTGTTGACGGGCCGTGCGAGGTTCTTGTCCGGCGCGCCGACCGGCCGCTTCGCGCGGCCCTGCACCAGGTTGAAGGCGTAGATGCCGGAGCGCAGTTCGCCACCCATCACGAGGTCGGCGAGCGCCTCGGTCTCGGCCTCGAACCCGGCGCGCAGGTCGCCGTCCTTGGCCCGGGCGATGATATCGAGGGCCCGGTAGGCGGCGGGCGCCGCGCCGTGCACCTTGGAGTCCGCGACGGCCCTGCCCCACTCGACGGCCTGGTCCCACGCCTCGCCGCGGTCGATCTCCGGGCGCCGCACCTCCAGTTCGCCCTTGAGGACGGCGGCGGTCCAGGTGAGCGACTGCTCCAGGAAGTCCGCGGCCTCGAACAGCGCGTCCGCGATGCCGAGTTCCAGCACCTGGGCGCCCTTGAGCTGCCGGTTCTGGTTGAGCGCGTTCTCGATGACGACGTTGACCGCGGGACCCGCGCCGATCAGGTTCGGCAGCAGCACGCAGCCGCCCCAGCCGGGCACAAGGCCGAGGAAGACCTCGGGGAAGGAGAACGCGGCGATGGAGGCGGAGACCGTGCGGTACTGGCAGTGCAGGCCGATCTCGACGCCGCCGCCCATGGCCGCGCCGTTGTAGTACGCGAAGGTCGGCACGGCGAGCGAGCCGAGCCGCGCGAACACGTCGTGGCCCGCCCGTCCGACGGCCGCGGCCTCCTCGCGGCTGGAGAGCAGCCCGACGCCCTTGAGGTCGGCGCCGACGGCGAACACGAACGGCTTGCCCGTGACGCCGACACCGACGATCGTGCCCTCCGCCGCCTCCTTCTCGACCTGGTCGATCGCCGCGTCGATACGGGCGAGCGACTGCGGCCCGAAGCTGGTGGGCTTCGTGTGGTCGAAGCCGTTGTCCAGGGTGATCAGCGCGAAGCGCCCGGCGCCCGCCGGCAGGTCGAGGTGGCGTACGTGCGCCTCGGTGACGACCTCGTCGGGGAAGACCTCGGCCGCGCCCTTCAGCAGTTCGGCGATGTCGCTCACTTGCTGCCTCCGTCGAAGTGCGGGTTCTCCCAGATGACCGTGGCGCCCATGCCGAAGCCGACGCACATCGTCGTCAGGCCGTAGCGTACGTGCGGGTGCTCCTCGAACTGCCGGGCCAGCTGCGTCATCAGCCGGACGCCGGAGGAGGCGAGGGGGTGGCCGAAGGCGATGGCGCCGCCGTACTGGTTGACGCGCTCGTCGTCGTCGGCGATGCCGTAGTGGTCGAGGAACGCGAGGACCTGCACGGCGAAGGCCTCGTTGATCTCGAAGAGGCCGATGTCGGAGATGGCCAGGCCCGCCTTGGCGAGGGCCTTCTCGGTCGCCGGGATCGGCCCGTACCCCATGACCTCGGGCTCGACGCCGGCGAAGGCGTAGGAGACGAGGCGCATCTTCACCGGGAGGCCCTGCTCGCGCGCGAAGTCCTCGGCGGCGATCAGGGAGGCGGTGGCGCCGTCGTTGAGGCCGGCCGCGTTGCCCGCGGTGACGCGCCCGTGCGGGCGGAAGGGGGTCTTGAGCCCGGCGAGCATCTCCAGCGTGGTGCCGGGGCGCATCGGCTCGTCGGCCGTGGCGAGGCCCCAGCCGGTCTCGCCGCCCTCGGGCGAGGTGCGGCGCACCGAGATCGGCACCAGGTCCTGCTGGATCCTGCCGTTGGCGTACGCCTTGGCCGCCTTCTCCTGGGAGCGCACGGCGTACTCGTCGCTGCGCGCCTTCGTCAGGTGCGGGAAGCGGTCGTGCAGGTTTTCTGCGGTCATGCCCATGAAGAGGGCAGACTCGTCGACGAGCTTCTCGGAGACGAACCGCGGGTTGGGGTCGACGCCCTCGCCCATCGGGTGCCTGCCCATGTGCTCGACGCCGCCGGCGACGACGACGTCGTACGCACCGAAGGCGATGGAGCCCGCGGTGGTGGTGACGGCGGTGAGCGCCCCCGCGCACATGCGGTCGATGGCGTAGCCGGGCACGGAGGTCGGCAGGCCCGCGAGGATGGCCGCGGTGCGGCCGATGGTCAGGCCCTGGTCGCCGATCTGGGTGGTGGCGGCGACGGCGACCTCGTCGATACGGGCGGGGTCGAGGTCCGGGTTGCGCCGCAGCAGCTCCCGGATGGACTTCACGACGAGATCGTCGGCGCGGGTCTCGTGGTAGATGCCCTTCGGGCCCGCCTTGCCGAACGGGGTGCGGACGCCGTCGACGAAGACGACGTCCCTGACGGTACGAGGCACGATGGCTCTCCTCCAGGGTGCGGGGTGGCACGACTGCGACGCGCGCAGTGGCACGCCGCCGCTCATGCTACTCGCGAGTAATTAACCTGCCCACCCCCATCATGGCGAGCGTCGAACCTCACATCCGCGACCGGCGGGCCCGGCCGGTGCACCGCGCCCGGCACGGCCGCGGAAAGACCGCTGCCGCGGCTTCGCCGGGCGGCGCGGGGCACCGGGCAGAGCCGCGGCGTGCGGGGCGGCTCAGTCCGCCGCCACCGCCTCGACCAGCAGCGGCGTCACCAGCTCCACCTGCCAGGGCCGCGCACCGTACCCGCGCAGGGCCTCGGCCACCGCGTCGGCGGTGGCGGGCGCCGGCGGCTCCCAGCACAGCCGGCGCACGGTGTCCGGCGTGATCAGGTTCTCCTGCGGCAGGTGCAGCTCATCCGCGAGGGCCGTCACCGCGGCCCGCGCGGCCGAGAGCCGCGCCGCGGCCTGCGGGTCCTTGTCGGCCCAGGAGCGCGGCGGAGGCGGGCCCTGGAGGGCCTGGCCCGGCTGCGGCAGCTCGCGCTCGGACAGGGCGCGGGCGCGGTCCACGGCCGCCTGCCACTGTTCGAGCTGGCGCTTGCCCGTGCGGTGCCCGAAGCCGGGCAGCGCGCCGAGCGCGTGCACATTGGGCGGGAGCGCGAGCGCCGCCTCCACGATCGCGGCGTCGCCGAGCACCTTGCCGGGGGAGACGTCGCGGCGCTGCGCGATACGGTCGCGGGCCGTCCACAGCTCGCGCACGACCGCCATCTGCCGGCGTCTGCGCACCTTGTGCATGCCGGAGGTACGGCGCCAGGGGTCCTTGCGCGGCGGGGCGGGCGGCGCGGTGGCGATGGCGTGGAACTCCTGGAGGGCCCAGTCGAGCTTGCCCTGCCGGTCCAGCTCCTTCTCCAGCGCGTCCCGCAGGTCGACGAGGAGCTCCACGTCGAGCGCCGCGTACCGCAGCCAGGGCTCGGGCAGCGGGCGGGTCGACCAGTCGACGGCGGAGTGCCCCTTCTCCAGGGCGTAGCCGAGCACGGTCTCGACCATGGCGCCGAGCCCGACGCGGGGGTAGCCGGCGAGCCGGCCCGCCAGCTCGGTGTCGAACAGCCGGGCGGGGCGCATGCCTATCTCCCGCAGGCACGGCAGGTCCTGGGTGGCGGCGTGCAGGATCCACTCGGCGTCGCCGATCGCCTTGTCGAGCGCGGTGAGGTCGGGGCAGCCGACCGGGTCGATCAGCGCCGTGCCCGCGCCCGCGCGCCGCAGCTGGACCAGGTAGGCGCGCTGCCCGTAGCGGTAGCCGGAGGCGCGCTCCGCGTCGACGGCGACCGGGCCGCTGCCCGCGGCGAACGCGGCCACGACCTCGGCGAGCGCCTCCTCGTCCGCCACGACGGGCGGGATGCCCTCACGCGGTTCGAGCAAGGGGATCGGCGCCGGGGTGACACCGTCCGGGGGCTGCGACTCCCACGGTTCTCGCCGCGGGTCCCCCATGGTGCGCAGGTCCGGGTCTGCTGCGGTCTCTTGGGCGTCGGTCACCTGTCAAGGGTATCCGTGAAACAGAGCCGCCCGCCGACGGAACGCCGCCGGCTCCCACCGGTGCGCCCGCTTCGAGCCCCGCCCCTGCGCACGCGGCGCGGCT